>JAQVKF010000074.1 GCA_028694795.1 Thermoguttaceae bacterium
CCGCCGCATCAAGGCTTATCGTCGTGTCTTTACCCGTTATGATAAATTGGATATTATGTATCTCGCTTTTGTTCACCTTGCTATTATTAGCGAATTGTTACGCCGAATTACGTGAACACGCCCTAGTGTACAAGACACAGGTGACAACTACTTGTCATGGTGAAATTTTTTTTATTTTTTTGCACCTGATACGCGAAGACCGGATGTAAACATCTCTTACGTCTGATGTTCACCCGTCGCGTGTATTACTCTGGGCATATTTCAAACGTACTAGTGGATTCGACGATATCGTAAGTCGTTTTTCGTCCATCTGTACCTCCACCTCGAATCTTCCTTTTCATTTTATATGAAATCTATTCGTTCATCGATAGTAGTTTATCCTAACAGTCGATCAAAAAAGGTATTTTTTGAACGGAAAATAAGAGACCGTTCCATAAGCATAAGCAGTTTATCGTAAGTAAAAACATTTATTTTGGTACACAAAAAAGCTCTAACTATAGTGGAAAAATATATGGTCTGGATGAGGGAAACACAATATGAGATAGAGTATTTCCACTAATATATTCGAAAAAACACAAAGTGTTTTTGAGCCAATATTTCTTTGAACCTGGGGCGTGTCATTTTTAGAACAGGGGACCATTCCAAGAAACCGCGATATCGAACTGGCCGACTAAGTTATGAATGAGGTGATAGGGCTTATCCGTTGGAATTTTGTCCCACAAAAAATGGAATCTAATGGAAGACATTTGGTTTTTTGCCCTTATATCAAAAAAATACTGACTTTATCCCCTTGTGACCTTTTTAACGCATCACACGCAGTGGTTTTTGTTCGCCCGCAGCCACACGTTCGACGTATCCGTTCCAATTTTCGAGAGCTTCGGGAACGCGACCGGTTAAAATTGCCATACAATCGCTTAGTCGCCGTTGCGACCAAAAGACGCTCGCTGGTGCGACCTGTTTGAAGAGAGCGGTCTGTTCTTGACGTGTGAGCGCAGTGGCGTCCATGCGCACTTCATCCAGTTCCACGGCTCCGGGATCCAATAGTTCGATCCGTAGCCATGCCATCGTGTGGGCAGTCTGTTCACGTGACGAAGATTCGCCGGGTGATGTGAATGTTAGACCAGTTGGATCGGTGATATGAATGATCAGATCATTCCATGTGGTTTGATAATCGTTCGCGTCAAAGACGACCGAGCTGCGAAAATTAGGCGTATGGGGCGGTTCGGAGGAAGCAACCCACTCCGTTTGTCCTTCGAGACCCACACGGATCCGTGGCACCGACGCCGCATTTGCCGCACGCAACCGCAAATGAATCGTCAAGCGTCTGGTCAATGGCAGTGGAAAGGGATCGCTCAACAGCGTGGTCGTCCCCAATCCATTGGCCAGATAAAGCGACTGGTTCTCCCGTTCATACTCCGTTGGCAAAACTGCCGTTGCTGTTGAAAGGGCGGCGGGCGTCACAAGGGAATCCGTCGCGGAAATGTCTATCGTTGGTTCGGATGTCGAGCAGGCAACCTGTTTCCAGCTCGTAACACTAGCACATGACAGAAGTCGCCAACCGGGTAAAATCGGTTGAAACGACTCGGCAAGTTCAGCGGATTTTGCGGGCAAGGGTTCCTGGTCGGTAGAATCCACACGTTCGACTGGTTCATAATCGGCGTAAGTGCGGTTAAACCCCGGGTTTTCGGAAAATGCCCATTCGGGTGGATTAGCGATCTCTGTGATGCGTTGTCCGAGGCGCTGAATTTGCCGTTGAATTTCCACGTCAATCTCTGTCGACCAGCTTACCGTGTAATCATCAATTGGAATTTCCGCTTCCGCGAATCGAACAACTTCACCCATATAGGGGGGCAACGTCACGGTCCAGATCAGGCGACCTGCACTCCATTGGAGTTGTGGTGCGGTTTCGCTGAGCAGCAATTCCGACGTCATTTCTTGTCCTGCAACCAGTTTGACATGGGCCTGTACGGGGAAAGGCGATGTGTTGATCGCGATAAGCCATGTAGAACGTCCGTCACTGCACCAACGTAGCACGACTGGCTGTCCTCCGGATGGCGACGGTGAACGAAAACGTTCGGTGGGCAATGTTGGAAAATTCCGAAACAAAGTCCGCAGCCGCATTGTACGACTTTCCTCGACCACCGAAGAGTCGAACCGCGTGTTGTCTCGACGTACCCCCCCTACGGTCAATCGGTTTTTCTCCGACGTCATCGCCGTATTTTGCGTGTTTTCACCGTCCATATTCACATCAGGCATCTCGAAACAACCCTGGAATGTGGAGTCACAAAAGATGCGGATATCGTGGTAAGCCCACATTTCACACAATACTTGCCGTGCAATATCTTGGATCGGTTGCAGGCGTAGCAGGGTGGTGGACGCGGCAGAGGTCGTTTGCGATGCGGTAGACGGCTCAAAATCGGTCACCTTGGTCATGGTATTCGCCGCAGAGTTCGTCGAATTCACCGTCGAACCTGCCGCCGGGTTCGCCGCTAACGCGGTTGGCGTTGGTGCGGCGTCCATGGATGGGGCGTTGTTTGGCGTGGTACCATGACCGGAGTTCGGGGCGGGCGATTGGGCCGTTGCCCCATCCACACGGTTCGGAGATCGGTTTTGGAAAGCCCCTTCGACGCGACGTGCCGCCGCATAACCAATGGCACAATCGGTTCCGACGGAACGACTGACATTTTGCTGAGTGGAATTGGACACGTCCGTTTGCGTCTTGGGACCAATGGGCATCCGTTCGAAAATCGAACTAAAAAATCGGGAATCGACCTGAAGCAACGCGGCGTGCAATCCGGCTTCGAGTGGCGTTTCACAGATCGGTTCCAACGCCGCATCGTAACCGGTCAGCCAAAGTCGTGCCTCCGGTCGCACACGCCGAAGGATATCGGCTAATTGTCCGTAAAATCGCGTCAATTGCCCTGCTCGCCAAAGCAACCATTCCGTTCGCCAAGTCGTGTGACCGTTCAATCCGATTTGCGTAATCGCCAAACGTCTCGCGGTCCACGTCGCTGCCGTATCAGACGCAGCCAGACATTCCGAAGCCACCTTAAACCCTGTATCCTGGACGAATTGCGTAAAGGTTTGCGTGTCGAGACCGGCGTCAGGCGAGCCGAATCGAAACGCCGAACCGGCGGAAAGATCCAATGCGATTCCCCCGAAAGAGGGGTGTGAACCATAACGCCATGCAATCTCCTGGACCGATCGTATCACGGTCCGTTGGAACGTGGGCTGAAGCGGATTTTGCGAGTCCGGCTGGCGTGCGGACGCGTTCGCGTCTCCCGAACGGCCAAGCGTCCCGGACAGACGCGGCACAAACATCAAGCCTTCGCGATCAGTCAGACGCAATAAACCTTCCACCGAATCAATATAGGAGGGATCGGTGATCGCCATGACGGAAGGGTGGTCCTCCTCGGTCAAAGCCCAAATTGAAACTTCGCGGCTGGCGGAACCCGCGTCGGCGGACGTATTCCCGGTGTTTTCCACTTGACTGCCGTCCGCTTGATTTTCACTATGAGGTGAGTCGTTACGGCCTATCGAATCGTCATGATTCACCGGATTCGGGTGGTTTTCAGCCCCAGACGGCACTTTTGGGGATGTGGTCATCCCTGTGAGGTGATCTGTGGAGATAGTCCGAATCAGACCGTCATAATTTGCGTAACGCAACGTTTCGAGGAGTCGTTCGTTGGCGGGCCATTCTCCATTTTCACTCGCACCGGCACCCAAAAACACGGGAAGTTGGGGGTCGGCAAAATCGGCTAAGATCAGGCGTTTTCCACTGCGCACGGTTTTAGCTGGGATCGCGATACCGTCTGGAGCGGCTAGGAGACGAATCGCTTGGTAAGATACCGGAGTTTGGTTCGCCAAATGGGCGATCGCCAATGTGCCGCGCTCGGAAGTCGCCCAAAACAGGAAGCGGTATCGCCGTGAACGGGAATGGGAGGCCGAATCGACCGATCCATTGGCCGACGAGCTATTGGAGACAGCCGCGTCATTCGAAGCTGAATCGTTCGATATGGCTGAATCGCCGGAGATAGCGGCGGAGGTGTACGTGGGTACCGTCGTGGTCGGATTCGCGGCGGTCGCTTGACGCGGCCAAGCGTCCGAGGCGTCCATTCCCCAAGTAATGCTCGAATTTTCATCCATTACACAAACGGCGAATGACGCGGTCGTATCGGTCGAAATCTCGATCCAATGCGGTTGACCGGGTATTAAATGTTCAAGCGGCCAATAAGTCCATCCCGAATCGTCGGTGTTTTCCGCCATTGGTGTAGCCGTGGCTGGGGGGGCGGAAGGAACTTGAGCGGCGATCTGGTCGTCCGGTTGCTTTTGGAATGGATTTTTCCACTCGGGTAATTTGAATTTCGGGACCGTGGGCAGCAAAAGATCCGGCCGAGTCCATCGGGCATTTTTCGTGATGTTGACCGCAGGCTGGTTCGGATCGAATTCAGCCACGACAACCGCGAACTCAGCCGACTCGGGATCGACAACTTTGGTGAAACCTGTCGGCGTATAGCGTTCGGTTAGCGATTTAGCACGATTAGCACTGGCCGATTTGCGACCTTCCGCCGGAATTTTAGAACTCTGTGACAGGACTAAAATCCGAAATGAACGGGATTGCACGGCATCTTGCGTGAAGAATTGTTTCGCGGGCAAAAATTCCAACGGATTCCAACCACTATTCGCGGAATCGGATGAGCTCGCAGTCTCGTTTCGAAAAAGTAAATTCCGTTTTTTCACCGGAAGGAGCGCGAGTCGAATCTCGATGAGCCCCTCTTGCATACTGATCGGTAGAGATAATTTTGCCATTTCCGTAGCGGAAGCCACGGTCGTTTCCCCACTCGCCAGTACAGAGCCACCAGCCGTACCCGTGAGCGGATCCACCGCGAACATCTCCCACTCCAGCCACATCGGCCACGTTTCGGTCGCGGGAATCACACACGGCCCGGCATGAATCTCCAGCGTGTCGCCCGGCGTAAACACGAGATTCGCTCGCGGAATATAGACCGGAAGTACCCGTGTCGCAATCGTTTCACTCGCTAAAGACGCCGACTCGGAAGTTTTCGTTGGAGCACCACCCGTCGCGATATCCGCAGTTTTCTTAATTTCAGCGATTGCGGGGTCGGTGGTCACGTTGGATGGCGGCGGTGGAAGTGTGAGCGGTGTGTTCTCCGGGACAACGGTCTCACCGGACGATTGCGCCGCGACGCACGCCGCGGGCCACGCCGCCGCAGTCCAAACCGTGAAACTGAGTATCCAGAGGAGGATCAGGAAGTCAATCCGCCCGGCAGGACGTGGAATCGGAAAGGAGCCATCGGTTCGACACTCCATTCGCGGAGCCGCCCCTGTCACATGTTTGGTTCCATCGAAGTAAGTCGCCCAATCCGCCCATTTTGAATGGTCTGTAGCGGAATCCCCATCGGAGTTGACGCATCCAAAGCAGAAATCGGATATCCATCTGGACACCCATGAAAGTGTGATCATCCTTGATCCCCTTTCGTGTGAGTAGGTCGAGAGTCGAACCTTATCGCTGTGATACGTCATTGTACCACAATCGTGTTACGGTGTGCGTGGTGGCCGAGCCGACCACCATTGCACACGATGTTGACTCGCTGTTGTGCCACGTTACGGCAAGCGAGGTTGGGTAGCGGCGGCTTCTGCGGCAGCCTCCGGTGAACCGGGTAGCGGACGCATACCGGTGGCGGGCGTGGCGGCAACCGGTGCTTGACGCTCCCAACCGGACGGCACTGTGATCGCAAACGGATCTCGCTGCAAAAAGGCTGGTAACGTCATCTTATTGATCGCAATATCAGACAGTTTATACGTCTGAATAATCTTCCCACCTGGCAGCCAAATTTTGAGACCGGATGGTAAAATAGTGCCATTTTTCTGAACATTAAGCATAATCTGCACGAATTGATACTGCGAGGCCTCATCGGGCAATCGAGGATACGCTTCGATGATGATATCTTGCGGCGAGGCGGTCGAACGCACACGCATCATGAATCGTCGTTTCAGATCGTCCTTTTTCGCACCAAATAAAAACGGTAGCACCGGACAGTTCGTAATGCCTTTTCCTCGATATTCCGGCGGAAGTGGAATCTCCTCGACCTTTTTACTGCTATAATTGTAGTTAAAAATCGAAGCTCCGTCACAAATGACAAGTTCTGGACTAGGTGTTCCAGAAAGCGGTGTTTCATCAATTCGATAGTACCCTTTGTCTGGCATGGCAAATCGAATTTCGCCCTGCTGTACAGCCGACGGCTTTGATGGATCGTTCGGATCCAAAAAGGTTAAATTGTAGTCCCATCTGGTAATCTTACACTCAAACGTCTGAATCTGACCGCTGTGCAACTCCCATCCAGTTAAGACTTTATCGAGATACGCTTCCTCTTCCGGCGTCATTTGAAATTTCGACTCAACCGCGTTTGCGGCAGCCGTCATGCCATTCGGCGCAGGTTGCGCGGCGGGATTCACCGCGTTCGACGCTCCACGATTCGCCGCACTGATCGCCGCCGGATTTGCCGCGTTCGCCACCGGTCCCGCAACACCGCCCACTCCGGGAGCACGTGGCTGGGTCATCGCCTGTGGCTGTGTGCCAACTTGTGGTTGCGCTGTTGGAACGGTTTGTGCGGTCAACGAGATTGCAAGACCGATCAAAATGAAAAACGAACCGATCACACGACCGCACATTTTGCCCGGAACTTGGCTGAAAGAGATGGACCACGGATGACTTTGCATCGAAACAACTCCCTTATGGATATCTTGCGATAGGATCGAGACCCTACTTTTTGGCGTTTGGATCATTCACGCGAGAGAAACTCTACGGTAAATATCCATGATTCACGCGGAAACCTCCGATTTTCCTACAGAATCAACCCGCAGTATAACACACAGAGGCCTTTTTCCCCAACCCCATTTTTTGCCACCCCATGGAAACCAATCGTGACATGGAATCCAACTTTACGGTTTTTCGGAAGCTCTACTGTATGCCTATTCCATCTGAAAATGTGACAAATCAGAACTTGGTAAAAGCGATTTTCCGCGAAAAATCGGATGAAACATGTCTAAAGGCTCCACGATTGCATCGGAAAAAGCTATCGCACATAATGGGCTAAGCGGTCACGGCGTTGCGTGCCGTAAAGGATTCGACGATAAGCGATTGAAGCGGATTCAAAAGGAGGAAACAATGAGACGAGGCATCCTGTTACTGAGCGTGCTACTCGGATTGTGGATCAGTTCTTGGGCCATGGCAGAACATACGTTCAATGGCGTTTATACGGGAGCCAATTTGAATCGGATCGCCTTTCCGATCGGCGGCATTGGTTCTGGTATGTACTGTTTGGAGGGAACGGGAGCGATTTCGCATATGTCAGTCCGGCATCAGATGGAATTTTTCCATGAACCGACGACTTTTGCCGCGATCTGTGTCAAAGGCGAGGAGCCTGTGGCGCGTGTGGTGGAAGGACCAATTCCCGATTGGAAATATTTCGGACGTGCGGAAACTGGAAATGGTGCTCCCGGTTCAACATACGGATTACCACGCTTTCAAACGTGTGAATTCTCCATGCGATTCCCTTTTTGTACGATTTCGCTCACAGACGAAAATCTGCCTCTGACCGCTGAAATTACGGGATTTAGCCCGTTTATTCCGACGGATGAAGATGCGTCGAGCCTTCCAGCGGGCGTGTTGGAATACACATTTACCAACCGCAGCGACGCGGCGGTGGAAGCCGTGTTTTCGATGAATAGTGTCAATTTTATGGGCAACGATGGCGTTTCGGCCATAGAAGGCGGATTTAAGTTGAATGGTTCTGGCGGTTCGTTTGCCTTTGTGGCAATGGATGAACCGACCGTCGCAGTCGATCACTGCTGGTTTCGCGGCGGATGGTGGGACGCTCTGACGATGACGTGGAACAATATTCAAAATGGACGTGTGATCGACAATCCACCAGTGACCACCGGAAACGTACCAGGCGCGTCGCTTTTCGTGCCATTCGCTCTCAAACCGGGCCAATCGAAAACAATTCGACTACTCACCTGTTGGTATGTGCCTCAGACTACGCTGGCGGTCGGCGTTTCGTCGCAAGGCACACCCGATGCCTTCACCAGACCATCACATGGTGCGGCTACGGGGCAACAGGCTGTGACCGGCTTCCTCGGCTCTGGATTGGTCAACACCTTCGATCCCAGCGGAGATCGAGCTATTGGTTCAATCACATCTCAACCGTTTACGCTCGATCAACCGTATCTCCATTTTCTCGTCGGAGGCGGCAAAACGAATGATGTAGGGGTCTCGCTGCTCATACGTGCCCCAAAAAATCCCGCTCAAACGAATACCGGCGATACGGAAAGTGTGGCTCATACCGCCGACGTGAATATCGACGTTGCTGATGATCACTCAACCAACTCGAACACGGATGTTGCCAATGGTGAGAAAGATGCCGACGCGGTTTGGACGGTGGTAAAAACGTCGCGTGGTAACGATCAAGAAGCGTTGCGATGGGAGACGTGGGAACTTGCGGAATGGGAAGGGCAAGAGGCGAAAATCGTCATATTCGACCATACGACAGAGGCTTGGGGCCATATCAATACGGATCACTTTCTGCTTTCTGATCGTCCATTGGATCCGAAGCGTCCTGAAGGTGTGACGCTGGCCGATTTTGAGGGTGAGGATTACGGCGTCTTCTGGATGGTGGACCCTTCCGAAGCGGTGACCGACGTACCGCCCTGCGTCTGTGAAGGCGGAAAATGTGCGGTTGAAACCGTTCCAACAACGTACGTGCCATGGTACGCCCGGCAATTCGCTAGTATCGAGGAAATCGCCGCGGCATTCACGAATCGGTATGACGAGTTGGTCAAACGGAGCCAAAAATTCAGCGATTGCATGTACAATTCAACGTTACCACCAGAGGTGATCGAAGCCATCTGCGCGAATCTATCGATTTTGAAATCCCCGACCGTATTGCGCCAACACGACGGCCGCATTTGGGGTTGGGAAGGGAATGGCGACCATGGCGGTTGTTGTGCGGGCACGTGTACACATGTGTGGAATTATGCGCAGGCGATTCCGCATCTTTTCCCTGTGTTAGAGCGTTCGATTCGATGGACAGAATTTCATGAATCGCAGACGGCGGATGGCAAACAGGCGTTCCGCGCGAATTTGCCGATTTCGCCAGGCGGCGTCGGCTGGGAAGCCTCCGACGGTCAGCTTGGCGGAATTATGAAAATTCATCGTGAATGGCGTATCTCCGGTGACGACGAGTGGCTCAAGCTCATGTGGCCGGCTGTCCGACAAAGTCTTGAATATTGTATTCGGACATGGGACCCGCGAGAAACAGGACTATTGGAAGAATCGCACCACAATACATATGACATTAATTATCTTGGTCCGGAGGGACATTGCGGCAGTTTTTATCTCGGCGCATTGGCGGCAGCGGCGAGGATGAGCGAGGCGGTGGGCGACGGCGATTCAGCGGAGCGATATCGTGCCCTGCTGGCAAAAGGACGTGTACGGATGGAGACCGAACTGTTTAACGGTGAGTATTTCGTCCAACTCGTGCCGAAACCGGGGAAGGAGGGCAACCCGAACAGTCAGAGCGAATACTATCGAGCGGTTGCGGAGCAAGTCGACGCCGAAGGACCGAAGTATCAGTATGGCGAAGGCTGCTTATCCGACGGCGTACTTGGTCTCTGGATGGCAAAAGTCTGTGGTATTGACGAAGATTTGGTCGACCCAAAGATGGTGCTTTCACATCTCGAATCAGTGTATCGTTACAATTTGAAGCGGGATCTTTCGGCGCACGCGAATCCACAGCGACCTTCCTATGCGATGGGACACGAGGGCGGACTCCTGCTTTGCAGTTGGCCGCATGGCGGAAAACCGCTCTTGCCATTCGTCTACAGCGACGAGGTGTGGACGGGCATCGAATACCAGGTGGCTTCCCATCTGATTTTTTTCGGCAAAGTCCGTGAGGGGTTAGAGATCGTGCGGGAGTGTCGTGAGCGATATGACGGTGTGCGGCGCAATCCGCTTAACGAGTACGAATGCGGACATTGGTACGCCCGCGCGATGGCCAGTTTCGCCTTATTACAGAGCTTACACGGTGTACGTTACGATGCGGTGGGGCAAACGTTGGAAGTACCAGAAGGGGGTGGTCAAGATTTCCGGATTCCGCTTTTTACGGCGACCGGATTCGGCATGGTGGAACGCACAAACGGAAAGGTGACCTATCAATGCATGGATGGAACATTCCAAGTGCGCGAAATCCGATGAATATTTTCCACTGATTCCATAACGTCGCGGTGGCGATCGTGTGCCGCCGGCACGTGATGGGACAGCCAATGGCCAGCCGCGATATTGGCAAAGATCCACTCCGGCTGGTCTACTCTGACTGGTCCACTCCCGCTCCATCAGTGATCGTAGAGCAGTCGCCTCGCGATTTCCGCGTCATCCACCGGCATGTCACCATCATACGCCTTTCGACCACCCACCAACACGATGAGATCGCCTTGCACCGCTTTACGGAACAAATGAGCCATGGCCGAACCGCGTTGGGGATGCGTCTGTACTTGCTGGGGATTGGGAAACGATCGACGCATTGACGTTAGCCGCTGTTCGAGTTCGGCTTGTTGAATCCGGATGCGCGGCAGCATCTGGCTCAAACGAAGGCCCTCCGATGGCGACCAACGTGACGAAGTTAGTACAATCTGATCGGCATAGTCCGAAAGCGTTTTCGTCCACTGAATTTGTTGGTTCGGCGACAGTTCCGTCTCCGCATTCACCACGCAAATCAACCGGCGAGGCTTCGTACCTCGAAGCGTCGCAAGCGTTTCACGGAGTGCCGACAGACTTCGCCGAGATTCAACATAGACACTAAATGGCTGACCGCAAACAACCCGTTCGCAATGTCCGGGAATTGACTCGATACTTTCGATACCTCGCACCACCATGGGAAGTTCCAGATTCCAACCGAGTCCCACCGCGGTTGCCATGAGCGAATCACTCACCACACGATGCCCAATGCGATGTGTTCGCATGGGAACGACATCATTCCCCGCAATAAGCAAGAGCGTCTGTTCCGCCGCATTTTGCCCCAACGGTTTCGCCGTCACATCCGCCGAACGCTGCACTCCAATCGTGAGGGCCGGCGCGGTGACACGCTCTAATATCTGAACCGCAGCGGGCGAATCGGCATTAAACACCGCAAATCCTCGTGACGCAATTTGATGCTGAAATAAATATTCCAACTCTTCGTTGCCTCGCTCACCACGCGTTCCCACACTATCGCCCACGCAGAGCACGTCAAACTGACAACCAGCGGCCCAGCCAGCGGCCAACATAGAAGGTGATATCTCTAAAATCGCGTGCGTGCACTGCTGTTGCACACACTGCTGCAACCAACGCACCACCCCCCCCACGCTGCGACCGTACTCCTGCCGTGGTAGCAATTCCGCACTATCCATACAGCCTGTCGCCCCAAGCAAACCGAACGTTTGACCGGCCATTCGCAATATTCCTGCAAGCAAACTAGCAACCCCCGTACGACTGCGCGTACCAAGAACTCCCACCAATTTCAGCTTTGTCGTCGGATTGTCCGCCAGCGCATGGCAAATGCGTCCATAGGCGTGAAGCGGATTATGAACCACACAGACTGGCGTACGACAACCTGGAATCGGCTGCGAAGAGATGATAATACCACCTTGCTTTTGATGGTGAGCATGCGGTGTAAATCGACCGGTGAGCAACTGATCAGACGGCTCAGAACCGGGCAGTAAAACCAACGCCGATTCCGCGGAAAATTGTGCCGGATCGGTCGTACAGCGGCTCACTTGAATATTTTGCTCGCCGACAAAATGTGCCTCCGGAAGAAGGTCCCGAAGATTCACCCGTTGCGATGTCATTTCGATACTCATTCGATTTTCGCCTGCCTGTTACATGGTCTATGATTCGGCGTAGTAGAGTGTGCTCTCGCTGCCCATAAGTGTAGTTCGTTATAAAAACCACCTCCATGGACGGGGGGATTGTCCAAATTTTCGGATTTCTGTCAAGAGAGATTTTTCATCCACTCGTTGCCGATGGCCCAAAACGCTCTCTTTCATCTTTTTTAGCCGTACTAATACACGAATTTCGCAGATACGTTATACTTTAGTCCTAGCGGTGTTTCATGGCAAGATCACTCCCAATATTTTTACGAGGCGGCGTTTGTGCGTATAGTAAAATAACTGAGGCCAGGAACGAAGTGACCGCAGCGGCGACCATTCATGCCTGCTCACTAAATTTGAATCCCCACCGTATGGTAAAAGTGCGAATTGGGATGCAACCCTTGCGTTGCCGTTGCCACCGTTGGTCAGGTTTTGAGATATGATAAGGATCAGAATACGATGAATATTTTAGTCACTGGTGGTGCGGGGTATATTGGTTCACACGCGACCAAACTTCTTCTGGATGCGGGACATCGCGTTGTCGTCGTCGATAACTTATCACGTGGATATCGTGACGCAGTCGATGCACGTGCAGCCTTTTACGAGGTGAGCATTGCCGAGCAATCGACGATGGAGAAAATTTTGCATGAGGAAAAGATCGAAGGCGTGATGCACTTTGCCGCGTTTATGCAGGTGGGTGAATCAGTGCATGAGCCGCTCATGTATTACGACAACAACACCGGCGGCGCCGTACGACTGTTGCGAGCAATGCAAAAAGTCGGGGTACGGCGTTTCGTCTTCAGCTCGACCGCCGCGGTCTATGGGGAACCGGAAAAAACACCCATTCGTGAAGATTTCACCAAAGAACCGATCAATCCATACGGTCGTTCTAAACGCTTTGTCGAACAAATTTTGGAGGAATACGCCGCCGCGAATCCGGAATTCGCTTACTCGATTTTCCGATATTTCAACGTCGCCGGTTCCGCCATGGATGGTTCACTCGGTGAACGTCACGATCCGGAAACGCATCTGATTCCAATCATTTTGCAAGCCGCTCTGGGAAAACGCAAAGCGTTCACCGTTTTTGGAACCGATTACGCCACGCCTGATGGAACCTGTATCCGCGATTACATCCACGTGGAAGACCTTTGTGACGCGCACATTCGTGTAATGCAGCGGCTCGAACCGGGGCAACGACGATATTACAATCTCGGAATTGGTCACGGTTATTCGGTGTTGCAAGTGTTGCAAGCGGCAGAACGTGTTGTGGGCCATTCGATTCCAACGGAATATGGCACACGTCGCGCGGGTGATCCGGCGCGATTATTTGCCGATTCCTCACTCGCGCAAAAAGAACTTGATTGGAAACCGCGATATCCCGAACTAGACGACATGATCCGTTCCGCATGGAACTACATGAAGGCGGCAACGTAAGTACGCCCGACGGCGAATTGTCGCTACCGCAACGAGGGCAACGTGCCGCTGCGGCGCGATTGCTGATGGTCCGCCACGGCAGTCACATCGTTTCTGAACCCGATTCATCAAGGATCCATCCGACTGTCCGCACCACGGGACAGGAGTGGATTTGCAGCGGGTGATCCCGCCACCGACGGTTAAAATTTATCACCGATGAGTGAGGGCTGAGGATCGTAGGCGTTTTGTCCGAACGGATTTCAAAGCTCACTCATCGAAGCAGCAGCACCAACGTCAGGTAAAAGGAATGTTTATGGAAACACATGCAACGACGATTTTATGCGTGCGTCATCGTGACTCGGTCGCTCTGGGCGGCGATGGTCAAGTAACGGTTGGTTCCACGATTTTCAAAGCGGACGCGTGTAAGTTACGGCGTCTGCACAGCGGTCGGGTGATGACCGGTTTCGCGGGTGCGGCGGCGGATGGTTTCGCTTTGTTGGAACGATTTGAGGCTAAACTCAAAGATTATCCCGATAATGTACAACGTGCAGCGGTCGAACTGGCTAAAGAGTGGAGAACAGATCGCGCACTGCGAAAATTGGAAGCCATGCTCATCGTAGCCGACGCCAAAACAACGTTACTCCTTTCGGGAAACGGCGATGTGATTCAACCAACGGACGGAATTTTAGGAATCGGCAGCGGTGGCATGTATGCAGTCGCCGCCGCACGTGCTCTGGTCGCCCATAGTGAGCTGACCACGCGGGAAATCGTGCACACTTCGCTCGAGATCGCCTCAAATATCGACATCTACACCAATCAAAATATCGTCGTGGAAGAGATTGATACGCATTCCAATTGAGTGACGACTCACGAAATCACACGATGGCGTTTTTGGCCATCTGCCGTCTGTGTCACTGTCATTTCCAGCAAGCGGCCCCAATCATCAGAACGAAAGAAATATTTTATGGAAAATACGCCCACCCATACGCATGAAGAGAACGCGGTCATTTCCACTCAAGCGGCGGCTCACGAGCTGACCCCACGTGAAATCGTCACGGAATTGGATCGTTTTATCATCGGACAGGAGGCGGCGAAACGAGCGATCGCCGTAGCGGTTCGGAACCGGGTGCGACGACAGCGACTGCCAGAATCGCTGCGTCACGAAGTTGTGCCGAAAAATGTCATGATGTCTGGTCCGACAGGTGTGGGTAAAACGGAGATCGCGCGACGTTTAGCGAAACTGATTGATGCTCCGTTTACGAAGGTCGAGGCAACACGGTATACCGAGGTTGGATACTACGGACGCGACGTCGAGAGCATGGTACGAGATTTGGTGGAAGATGGGATTCGCATTGTCAAACGTCGTCAACGTCAGACGATCGAAGAGATGGCTGTAGCGGCGGCGGAAGAAAAACTCCTGGATCTGCTCATGCCATCGACATACCCGAACAGTACGGAGGGGTCGGATCCATCGTTTTTGAATCCGATGTTCGATACGGCAGAGGCGACAACCTCGACGGCGTCGACTAGCCACACGACGGAATCCGAGGAAGCTGCGGCGCGACGTTTGCGAAGTCGAGAGAAAATGCGCGCAATCTTGCGAACAGGCGCGTTGGATGGAAAAAAAGTGCAAATCTCGGTCGAGAAAAAAGCGTCGATGCCTGCCATGATGGTTGGCAGTGTCGGGATGGATGGTTTGGAAGAAAATCTCGAAAAGATGTTCGGCAAGATGATGCCGTCGCATCGTGTGCAACGTGAGGTGACCGTCGCGGAGGCTCGAAAAATTCTGATTGATCAGGAGGTCGAGTCCATGTTGGATCCGGATAAAGTCAATGCCGAGGCGGTAGAATTATCGGAGAATTTGGGGATCATTTTCATTGACGAGATCGATAAAATAGCTGACAGCGGTAAAACGCAAGGGGCGGACGTCTCTCGTCAGGGGGTTCAGCGCGATCTGCTGCCCATCGTCGAAGGTTCGACCGTTCAGACGAAATATGGGAGTGTCAAAACGGAACATATTCTGTTCATCGCCGCCGGAGCATTCCACAAAGTGACACCCGCTGATTTAATGCCCGAATTACAGGGCCGATTTCCGATTCGCGTGGAACTGTCCGAACTTTCGGAAGACGATCTCTATCGGATTCTGACGGAGCCGTCCGCGTCACTGCTCAAACAGTATGTTGGAATGTTCGCCACGGAACAGGTTGAATTGGTGTTCGAGGAATCCGCGATTCGGTTGATGGCGGCTCATGCGTGGGAACGAAATCGTGTGCAACAGAATATCGGGGCACGACGGCTGGTCACCATTTTGGAACGAGTGCTTGAAGAAGCAAATTTTTCAGCACCCGAAATGGGTAGCGGTCGGATTGTGGTCAACGAGGCGTATGTGCGTCAACGTTTGGAGGCGGTGTTGGCAGATGACGACGTGTCGCGATTTATTCTCTAAGTCAGCACACTTTTTACTAGAGCGTGTTCACGTAAACGTCGTACCATGTTGACCCACGCTGTAGCTCGTACATATAGTAAAAAGTTTTGAATCATTTCCGCCCGTCCACCCCCGTTGGTCGAGTGGAAATTTGGAGGAAAAACACCTTTGCTCGACTTCTGTCGAGCAAACGACAATGCGGCCAAAAGTTTTTCTCTCCATGCCTTTTTCCCCGCCAAAATATTTTATTTGAAGCGTATCCCATCTGTTAATATAGGTTAGACGAGTTGATGTGGTGGATGTTTATACCGAATTTTATCGACAGTATACTCAACGTAAATATACTATGTTACTTAAATGTTTTACATTTTTGTGTGAAAACGCCCTAGGGCGTTTTCACACAAGTTGCTACCTTAATCGGAGCGACGGCTGTACCAGCGTCAGGTAAATAGTTTGCGCATTTTCTACGAAAATGTTTTTTCGCCAAACCTTTTACCTATAACCATAATGTAAATACACCCTAGACGGTGGTAATTCAAACTTAGTGAGCAAGCATACAAGTCCGTTCGGACGGCCGTCTATGGCTTCCAGCCCTCACTGGTCGAATTTAACGCCACGTATCCACTCCAGCCCGACCGTCGGCGCAGCGGACCAGGAGGAGATAAAAAGTACCAACGTCAGGTAAAAAGGCTCTAGCCGTTCCAGACCTCGGCATCGGGAGTCACTTTTTCAAAGTTTGGAACAACATCAAAATCGACATTCTTCATTGTCCATGCAAACCCACCCAAAACGATCTGGCGGAAGATGTCCTTTTCCCACACGTCCTCACGATGTCCCATCGAGGTGTAGAAAACACGACCTTTTCCGTGACGTCGCGCCCAGGTGGCAGGGAACGAGGCACGATCGTAGCACTGATCACCACCGTCCCGTTTCATGTCAGTCGTATCTTGGATCAGTAGGACTTGCATATCTTTCGCAAATTTATAGTGCGTGTACCATTCTTCCAAGAAGTGAAAATCACGAATCCCCTCGGTACCGGGAAAACACTCGCTCGTCGCTCGCTGCCAAGCGTCCTGTTGCGAACCATGGACAATAAACTCCGCCCCAATCATCGCAATGTATGGATCAATTTTATCGGTACGGAAGGTATCCGTCGCGGAGTGAAATCCGACGAAACCGCCACCGTTCTCCACCCAATTGAGCAACGCGGCTTTACCCGTTTGGCTAATACACGGTTCATCCGTATCACCGGCCTTGTCGCACAAATTACCCGACGTATAAAACGCGATGGTATCCCATTGATCGAGATCGCCATCGAATACGGAACCATCCTTTGTACAAACGACTTCGACGTCCTGTTTTTTGCCTTCTTCGATCAGTAGTTTTTCCGAAAACGCAAGCTCACCATGATGCCGCGTCACAGGACCGTGCACGAATCCGTTACATCGCGTAAAGTAGAGTACTTTCCGCTTACGACCATCAGCGGCACGTGTGAAACCGGTCGGGAAAATTGCCGGCACAGCCAAACCACCAAGCATGACCACGCCACCTAATCGAAGTAAATCACGTCTCTTCATCTCATTATCCTTTATGTTTTACAGTCCATACGAGTACCTGGACGGCATTATACAGATTCCTCATACAGGATTCAAACAACATGTAGAACTAGGCGTGTTCACCTAATCAAAGGAGAAAGTTGTCCCAACCCGGGAGCACCCGGCTGTGAATAGGGAAGGCAAACCTGCGACGCGGCCGCTCCAGCGTCAGGTAAAAAGGGGAATCCGACGAATGCCAGAAGCGAAGCGACCACATCGGCGGCAGTACATTCGCCGAGTTGGTAACACCAACATCAGGTAAAACTTTTCACTAGGGCGTGTTCACGTAATTTGGCGTAGCCATTCGCTAATGATAGCAAGGTGAACAAAAGCAAGATACATGATATCCAATTTACCATCACAAGTAAAAACATGACGAGGTGTCAGAACCGTCTACGAAAACTTTTTGCCTCGTTGCGGCGTTTATAA
>JAQVKF010000075.1 GCA_028694795.1 Thermoguttaceae bacterium
TTCCTGAATCTCTTTCATTCTTTCAAGCTCCCGCCAGGTTTCGGTATAAACCACGGAAGCTTAAAAACTATCACAAACTTCTTTGCCGCGCTACCCCAAACCGCCTAAAGTGCGCGATAGCCCTGTCGTATTCCCCCCCGGCTTGCTAAGCGGTCGGGTTGGAAGTACATGGAATAAAATATTTCGACCGGCGAATCGTGCCACCGAAAAAAACAAAAAAAACAGCATCGCATCTTGCAGAAATTTTGTTTTATGCTATGCTTTACACCTGTTCCGGTTTGCGGGTGCTTCGTCCTCAGAATTCCCCTTCGATAAGGAGGGTGGGGTTGTCGAGGTAAAGGTGTGAGTGGGGTACTGGTGGCGGGAATGTGCGATAAGACGCGAGGTATGGGGTGCGGAGGTCAGAAGTCGGAGTACGGTAGGTGCTTGGGGTGCCGGTTTTCGGATGGTGACTGGTGTTGGCAGGTAACTGGCATTGGCAAGCTATCCGCCGATGCCTGAGAAGATGGGTTGGCCGTAAGTCATTGATCCGTAGCGTTTTATGGCGGTATTTGTTAGAAAGCAGGGCGTTTAGCTCAGTCGGTTAGAGCGCGATCCTCACACGGTCGAGGTCACTGGTTCGAGCCCAGCAACGCCCATGGTTGGCCCTTTTGGATCTTTCCAAAAAGGGCCTTTTTTATTGGGTTTTATGGATTTTTGCTTGTCATAGCCGGTTTTGAAAAACCCGACAAAGCCCGTTAAAAACCACTGCGGAGCAACCTATTTAGCAACCTCTTTCACGTTTTCGCAACCACACTTTAGAGGGGTGTCGCTTAACGCCTTCTCGTAATCCTGATCTGTCGCGTGGAGATAGTGGCTTCTGGCGATTATTTCCGATTGCCCCATCCACTCGGACGCGACATGCGAAGGGTACTCCCCAAAAAGCTACTTTACCCCAACCAAAGAGGGGATGCGGGACGCGATTCCAAAAACGGTTGATCCAAGCAACGGGGATTTCGGTTGGTTTCGATCGGCACCAAAATCGCGATTCTCAAAATCAAGTACAGCAAGTAGCGGGCAAGGTAAAACGTATACGTCGTTTACCGATCATATCCATGATTATATCCGACGCAATGGTGGAGATCCAAGCTTCATTTCAGACTGGCAGCGATCGCAAGGCGGGAATAGTTGGGGAGAATTGTCGTGTCGCAAAAAAATAACGCACTTGCATACGATGGGGTTTAGCTTGGATGAGATGGAAGACAGTCAAGTAATGCAAAACCAACGGGATTTTCTGTGGGGTGCGCAGGCAGCACGATAACCTGATTAACGCAATCGGGAAATATCGAAATGATCAAAATCTATTTACACGTGATCAAAAAACCCACCAAATGTACCATTCAGCGATACAATTAGCCCTGGAAAATTGCGATCTTGACGGGAATGATCGATTAAATCGCTCGGTTATACTATGCCGCACGGAAGAAACTTCTGTTATCACATCGTCAAACGTCGGAGATATCACCAATCACTTACGCGGTCCCAACGAAAGCCACAGTCACAGGCGTACAGTGTCTGTAAAAGGATCTAAAGTGACTGTGGTGAGAGTACCGTATTCCCGAATAAGCGGAATGTATTTTACAGAAAGGGAACCAGGCTCAAGAATATCCGCTTTTTTACATGATCGCGAAAATGAATTCACAGCAGATACGCATGGATTAACTGCATTTGTGTGTGGATCATCTAATGGGGCTGAACCTGTGAAAGATTTTACGGACATGTTTATAAAACTTGAAAAGATAGTAAAGCGTCCATGAAAACATAAGGCCGTTTTACACGGCCTTATGTTTAATCTGGCTTGTACATTCGTTCGTCCCATCCAGGATTGCTTTCTGCGTATTTGTGCATCATAATATCTGTAATACAGCTTGGCATGTACTCACGCTCACGCAGGTATTTTAATGCTTCCTCGCGTGCAGGAATAACTAGAGCCTTGTCAATTTTTTCTTGATCCCCATACTCTTGCCGCAAATTGAGATTCCAAAGACGATTGACTATGCACAACAGCCGTGGATCGTCGCAATACGCTCTGTGTGCATATGGTCCATTTGTGGTGCAATATTTAACCTCAACTACCATACCGTCTTTCGCGTTTTCAAGGGGAGGGTAAACCCATGTAAGCTGCTCGCCAGTTTTAGCGTCATACATCGAATCAAGTGAAACCATACCCAAAATACGTATGGCATACGGTTGCATACCTAGATAGTACTGGATTCCATCTGCAACAAGCGATTCTAACGCATTTGTAGTTCTTCCTGTGCTATCCAAAGTTAATTTTTCGATATTCCCAATATCTCGACATATTGGATTGTCTTCACCCATATGGGCAACGTAAATCCACTTTGCCATCGCTCACCTCCGTTCGACGATTTCGACCGCCTATATAATTATACCGGAACTCTCCAAAAAACAACAAAAACGCGAAGCAACCACTTTCACAACCTGTTTTCATTCTGCATGGTAAAACACATTCATTCTTAGCCCATTATCGCCCTCTTCCACAGCATGGTACGCCCACGCTTTTTTTAATGCGTTGCTGATCTTTTTAATGCGATGCCGCAAAAATACGGAGAACTTCGGCAGCATCATGGTCTATTTAGATCCAACCACTCTCCCCTTTCGGCTCACACGATGTTCCCACTTTCAACTCGCAGCGGCTGCCATCCATCCCGTTCTATACCTCATCCTAACCACATTTTGTATCCATCACCCTTTATTCGCGCAAGAAAATATCAAATGAGTCGCATACAAAATTTAGATAAAATATATCGGTTAATCCGGCATTACAAATAAAAACAGTCTTTTGGATCACGTCAATCATTACAGAGACTCTTCCGAATCTGACGAAAATAGAGAAAGGATCGTTTGGCCGTTTTGGTTTGTCGCCGAAAAGGTGCCAAACGATTCACAAGACTCACCGTGAAGCCGGTGAGTCCGAAGCCGTACCCTTGCAACACGTGCGATCCGTCAAACATAGGCGTTCAGCAAACGCATATCGTTGAGAGACGGTGGGTACAGGAATGATATCATCGCCATTCGGAATGGAATCCATCTCATGAAGCGTTGCCAATCAATTTTCAGTGTAGCCAAGTACGGTGTTCGCTCATCAACGACCTTTGTTAAACGATGGTCATGGAAACTCAGCGGGGCGATTTTCTGCGGAATGGTTTTGAGCGTCGTACCCTCGATGGAAACGGGTGTTCAAGCCGTACCTGTAGATTTACAATGTTTTCCACAGCTCGCGCCGACGGTCTCGGTCTACCAAATGCAGCCGACCGCGCCGACGGGCACCGCGGAAGCGGTCTATATGGGCGGCATCACGACAGGGGCGGTATCGCGTCCATGTACGACTTCCGATGGCATCATCCATCGTGGTGGAACTTTCCGGAATCCGCAAATGCACATCGGACAAGCGGCGCAGCAACTGCTCACAGCGATTCAGAAGCGACGTGCGCAGGCGGGCAGTTCCGAAGAAGAAGTTCAATGGAACAACCAGCTGATGGAGTCGATTCGTGAACAATTCAACGGCACGAATCTGCCAGATCCACAGCGATTGAACCAATTATATACGCTGCTCTCCACCACACCGGATAACCGCGCGGCTTACGATATTCATTTGTTCCGAAACGCGTTTGTCGAATGGGCGAAAGAGCTTCCGTTGCCATCAGAGCAACTGTTGCCGTCGTTGCGTGATTTCCGACCAGCGTTTATTCCGAGCAGCGATTTCCGACTCCAGGAATCGCGTATGGAATTGTTTCGCACACTGAAGACGTTAGATCGGGATTTGACAAAAGATGCGGAACGCGGCGAGATATCTCGTCAACAGCTGCGATTGGACGAAATCGCGTTGGCAATGGGACCTGAAACGACGACCGATTCCTCGGTGGTTAACACCGAGTTAATGGGCGAAGTGCTACTCTCCCTGCAGCAGATATCGCCTGAATATCGTGATGAGCGATTCCGCGTATTGCAGGATCAGGTGAGTCGGTATCTCTTCCAAGTGCGTATTAAACGTGAACCGGAAGCCTATCGTGAGATTTGCGACGAGGTATTGAACGAGCTGCAGAAAACGTTGGAAGAAGATCCGCAGCTCACGAAACCGGAATCGTCTTCGGTCGTCACGGTCGCCGCGCAGTGGCTCGATACAGCGGAACAGGCCCCGTGGATCGTCGGCGGCATTCGTCGAAGCTACGGTGATCGCAACTTTTATCTGGACGCATCATCTGACCTAGTCAACCGTTTGGTGACCCGTCCCGTCACGTGGACAGGACGCGTGAGCGAAGTGATTCGTGGAACGCAAATTAATGGTACCGCGACGACCCAGGGCAATTTGACGGCCACAACCGTGGCATCGAGCAGTTCGATTAAAATTCAGCTCCATTTTGACGGGTCCAACACGGCGAATACGGTCGGTGTCAACGGTCCAGCGACTATCCATACGAGTAGTTCGACCTACCTGATCGCGGACAAACCGATTCAGGTAACCGAATCGGGGATTGCGGCGGGCGCGACGGTCGTTCGTGCGGGTACGCAATCGCAGATCAACGGCATCTCGGCGGGCGGCGTTCCGCTCGTTCAGCGCATCGTTCAAGATCGGGTCTCTATGGAGAAGCGAGACGCGGAATACGAGGCGTCACAACGCACGGCGAAACGTTTTTCGGAAGAAATGCAAAAACAGGTCGTTCCGATTTTGCGCGACGCAAACGGACAATACGCAAAAATTCGTCGTCAGTGGACCGAGTGGCGTATATTCCCCGATCAATTAGCGATGATGAGCGATCAAGCGGGCCTCCAGGTACAGGGACGTTTTGCGGCGGAAGGGCGTTTATCGCCAGCACAATTGCCTCCGGTCATCCAACACACGGAGGATTTGACCGTACGATTACACCAATCGGCGATCAACAATCTGGCGGCAACGCTCTTTAGCGGTGCGGAGTTGCGTAAATCGAATATGAACGATTTCGTCCAGAAATTGACGTTCGGTCACGCCCCTGCTATCGAAAGCAACGATTCCGCCGATTGGGGAATTACATTTTATACCGATCAGGACCCGATTGAGGTCGTTTTCGAGGGGAATCGTATTCACATTTCGATCAATGGAGCCTCCTACGACAATGGCGAACACGCGATTGACGGAAATGGACGCAGTGTCCGTGCGACGTATCGAATCGAACTGCGTGACGGTCGGATCGTGTTGGCTCTTGAGCCGGAAAGTTTTTCCTGCCCGGACCTCATTCGGAAGAAAATGCGAGATATGTTCCGTGATGTGATCGAATTGGACGACGTCACCTTTACGCCGGAAGGAGGACAGACGACCGTGTTACGCTTAGTGCGGCTCGGTACGCTTGACGGTTGGGTGACCGCTTCCTGGAAACTCATTCGTGACACCACCGAGCAGCCGAACGCAAGCGTTGCCACCCTTCCCAATCCGAATAGTTTAGCCAGCTTGCAAAGCGAACCGATGCCGGAATTGACCGAGCGACTCGCGCCGGTGATATCTGTCCCGCTCTTTTCACGCATGCGGCAAATTGCCTCGCATCCGCAAGACAATGCTGCCGAGTATTAAACGAGCCGGCATTTTCCACACGCCAATATCCGGCAAACGGAAAAACCGTGAGTGGTCCCCAATGGCAACGGTCATGACCACTCACTCGGCTCGAAACGAATCAGATAAATGAATCGGATAATCGGACGTGCGGTAGGATTTTCTATGGGATTTTCATATGTTGGTGTGGCGGTGTCGCTAAATTTTTCGTAAAACTATGGTCAAGGCTATGGGAATGGAACACCAATCGGTATAATGATGTCGGTTCCATTCTTTTTTTATGGGGTGAAACCATACGGCAAAGGTTCACGTTTCCCGTTCCTTTTGTTTGAGAGCGAATCTCATTGCGAAGGCATTTGGTAGTCAGAATCTCGACCAATCGACATTTTATGCTCACGAGTTTTATCCCATGGCCAATACATCCCCTCCAGAACCGCCCCCCGAGGCCACGGCAACACCGGAAGCCCCCCTTTCATTCGAACAGACGTTAGAACGTTTGGTACAGCTCGTCCGTTCGCTGGAAGAAGGCCGGTTAGGCGTGGATGCCTCGCTTCGAGCCTATGAGGAGGGAGTGCGACTCCTGCGGAACGGTCACACCCAGTTACGTGAGGTCGAACACCGCGTCGAATTGCTGACCGGAGTCGATGAAAATGGACAACCGCTAACCACAGGATTTGACGAATCGAATGATGACGTCACACTCGAAGAAAAAGCAAGGGATCGAGCTAAACGTCGTTCCATCGACGACGATTCCATGTAGCATGGCAGATGCCGTTCGAGATGGACAGTTCCCGTTAGCGAGTGGCATACAAGCCTCAGAAGAAGTGGATGAAGTAAAGGAATAGGGACATACAGATGGGGCTGGAGACGATTTTCCTTCCCGAATGGCAGGAGCGAGTGGAACAGATGTTACGTTCGTCGATTGCGCGTGTCGCACAGTCGCCTCACTGCGCGCGTCGATTGGTAGACGCGATGGCATATTCGCTTCTCGCTCCGGGTAAGCGTGCGCGACCGATGCTCGTGATCCTCGCCGCAGAGGCGGTGACGCAAGCCCATGGTCATCCGTTCGAGCGGTCACTTCCACCAGAGCATCCACACTCCCAAAACATTCTCCACGCGGCGGCAGCAATCGAAATGATCCATGCCTATTCCCTCATTCACGACGATCTGCCCGCGATGGACAACGATGATCTGCGTCGTGGAAGAGCGACGAACCATAAACAATTCGATACGGCGACGGCTATTTTGGCGGGCGATGCGCTCCAACCACTCGCGTTTAGCGAACTTGCGGAAATTCGACCATCGACCATCGCGTTCTCCTGTATGGCTGCTTTGGCCCATTTTTCCGGTGCGCTCGGTATGGTCGCCGGACAAATGGACGATGTCGGATATGAAAAACAACTTGCGGGATATACTGAAATTGGCGAAAAAACCAATCAGGAAAAATGGGCGTTCCTAAAACGCATTCATCAACGTAAAACCGGTGCGTTGATCCGCTGCGCGCTGCGGTTGGGTGCCACGATTGCCGAGGCAACGGAAGTGGAATACGGGATACTCGACCAATATGGTCAAGAAATCGGTCAAATGTTCCAGATTACAGATGATCTTCTTGACCTTCGTGGCGATGTGGCTAAACTAGGTAAGAGTACTGGGAAGGATGCTTCCCGTGGCAAATTAACTTATCCGGGGTTACTCGGCGTTTCGATGGCTGAGCGTGAGGCGGAACGATGTGCGGTAGCGGCCGTCCAGTCCGCGGAATCCATAGCGTCTGTCCTATCGTCAAATCAGGACCAAAGTCGTTCGGAAAGCGGCGTGGTCGCTCAGCATGCCGGAGAAAATCTCCGATGTCTCGTGCGATTATGGCTGGAGAGAGATCACTAATGATGACATTCCGAAAATTACCGACCCCCTATCCATTGCCCGAAACGCTCCATTTACCGGAAGATCTTCCGAAGTTGAGCAAGGGGCAGCTTCAGACGCTGGCGGCGGAGATTCGTGAGGCAATATGCGAATTGCTGGACCATCGGAGTGCGCATTTTGCCTCGAATTTAGGTGTGGTCGAGCTGGCAATTGCGCTTCATTCCGTCTTTGATTTTACGAAAGATCGACTCGTTTGGGACACGGGGCACCAAATTTATCCGCACAAAATTCTGACAGGTCGTGCGGATCGATTCGAGACGATTCGTCTGCGTGACGGACTGATGGGATATCCGAATCCGGCGGAGAGCGATTACGACCTTTTTATGACCGGTCACGCGGGCTGTAGTGTAAGTGCTTCATTAGGGCTGCTTTGCGGCGACCGCGTGCTTCGTCCGGAAGAAGGCCGCAAGAGCGTTGCGGTCGTGGGCGATGGGGCGTTTGGTTGTGGAGTGGTCTTTGAGGCGATGAATCACGCGGCGG
This sequence comes from Thermoguttaceae bacterium, assembly GCA_028694795.1. Lineage (GTDB taxonomy): Bacteria > Planctomycetota > Planctomycetia > Pirellulales > Thermoguttaceae > JAQVKF01. The sequence goes on from JAQVKF010000075.1 coordinate 7,985, forward strand.
GTATGAGCGTGCCACAAATTGTGATTCTAAACGACAATCGAATGTCAATCTGCCCGCGAGTGGGTGGTATGGGCCGATATCTGGACACGCTTCGAGGTACGCCAGGTTATACCTATTTTAAGCGATCCGCACGCATGATGGTCGATCGCATTCCGCTCATCGGTACGCAAACTGGGCGTTTTTTATCAAATTTGAAAGACTCGGTCAAAGCGGCGTTACATGGCGGAGCGCTGTTCGAACAGCTTGGTTTCCACTATTTTGGCCCGATTGATGGACATGACATTTCGATGCTAAAGCGGTATTTACGTATCGCCCAGCAATCGCCTGAACCTGTTTTGCTCCATATTCTTACGGAAAAAGGGCATGGCTTCGCGCCGGCGGAAGCCGATCCGACCAAATTCCACGCCCCTGCTCCGTTTAGTCGGCAAAAAAAATTGGATGGCGTCCAAGTTCTGTTCAAAAGCCGCCAAACCTCACAGACATATACGGAAGTGGCCAGTGTTCGCCTTCAACATATGATGGCGCAAGATACGCAGGTCGCGACGATTGTCGCAGCGATGTGTCAAGGCACCAAATTGGAAGCGGTGCGAGAGAAGTATCCGGATCGTTTTTTCGATGTCGGTATCTGTGAAGAACACGCAGTCGCCTTCGCGGCAGGTTTGGCCAAATCGGGCGTCCATCCGTTTGTCTGTATTTATAGTACCTTTATGCAACGTGCGTACGACCAAATTTTTCAGGAAGTGTCGCTCCAAAACCTTCCTGTGACACTCATGCTTGATCGAGCGGGTCTCGTAGGACCGGATGGTCCGACACATCACGGAGCTTACGATTTATCTTGGCTGCGTCATTTGCCGAATTTGACGATTATGGCACCAGGTGACGCGCGGGATCTAGAGGGGATGATTGATTTCGCGCGGCGGTATTTCGGTCCGACAGCGATTCGTTATCCGCGAAGCGCGGCAACGCACATCACCCGTAAACTGACGCCTATCGAACATGGCAAAGCGGAGATGCTGCATCGTGGCCGAGATGGTATGTTCATCGTGTGTGGTTCTCTCTTAGAGACGGCTTTGTCGGCGGCGGACTCACTTCGCAATCAAGGGTATGACGTGGGCGTTGTGAATGCGAGATTTATCAAACCGTTAGACCAATCGACCCTGTTGCGAGTGTTGCGAGAGACCCCTGTCGTGCTGACCGTGGAGGAAAATGCGTTAGCGGGCGGTTTTGGCAGCGCGTTGTTGGAAGCGGCGTGCGATGCGGGCATTTCCGCGGTGCATGTACGTCGACTGGGAATTCCAGATCAATTTGTCGTACATGCGGAACGCTGGGAACAGTTAGCAGAAATCGGGTTATCGAAAGTGGGCATGGTCGAGCATTTTTTAGAGATGGCCTCGCTGCACGGAGTCACCCCTCAGCCGCAGCCGATCACCCTGACGGTTCCTGCCGTCGCGTGAGATCCACGGATTGCGTCCGACGAATCAACCACCAGGAGGCCGCGTGTCATTTTCTCTCATCGTGGCGATAGGCGAGTGAGAGGTTGCAAAATGGTATAGATATCCTATAATATGGGGTTTATACTGTTTCCATTGGAGCTGGTGTTCGCAACGTTCTTTTGATGTGAAGAAGTTGCTTTTGACAGGTCCAACAAGGTGCGTTCACGGGAATCAGTGGATACCGTTTCCATGAGAGTCGGTATCGAGAAATCAACCATTTTTAATATTTCTGTGTCAGGAAAATAATCCGATGTCGGAAGAATCCTTTGCCCAGTCGAATTCAGTATCATCCGAGTCCGCTCAACCCCAATCGTCTGGAGTATCGCCAGAGCCCGGTAAAAAAAAGATCTTGATTGGTTCACAACGAGCGCAATTATCCCATCAAGCCTCTCCGGTGTCGTCTGTGGTGTCGCCTGCGGCAGCTCGCGTGACGGATCCCACGCCGCTCCGCACAGCGGGTCCGATTGCGTCTGGTTCCGCCACACCGCTTCACACGGCGGGAATTGTCAACCCCACCGTGCATCGCGCAGAGGCGGCGGTATCGGGCGAGGAGAACGTGGCGGAGAAGGAGCAAGGGGCAGCGGATGGCGATCAAGGTGGACGTCGTCCACATCATGGGGATCATGGCGGCAAAAGACGATTCCGTGAAGAGCGTCAGCCGCTGGAAGCCCCTAAAAATCCACGTCGTGTGGAGTTACCGAATTTGCGTGAGGGCTTGGACGCCGATTTGGAAGCGGAATTTGCCGCGATGATGGGTGGTGACCCGTCCCAAAACACCAATGTGGAATCGCTTCTGAACCAAGACGTGAAGCGAGCGAAAGAGTCGCAAGTCGAATTGGAAGCGAAGTGCAACGCTCGCGTGGTCTCGGTACGTAAAGACTGCCTTTTTGTCGAATTGGGCGGTTACGAACAGGGCGTGTTGATGTTCCGCTCGATGCCGGGAATTGAAACGGGTGAAACACCGATTCCGAACGAAGGAGACATGATCGAGGTCTACGTCAATCGCTTCAATCCAGAAGATGGTTTGTACGAATTGACGCTTCCCAATGCAGCGATGAAGGTGGAAGATTGGTCCGATCTTTCGGAAGGATTGATCGTCGAGGCCAAGATTACCGGTCACAATAAGGGTGGTTTGGAATGCGAAGTGAACCATATCCGAGGGTTCATTCCGATGGGCCAGGTTTCGCTCTATCGTGTGGACAACCCGGAAGAATTTGTGGATGAGAAGTGGAATTGTGTGATTACGGAATGCAATCCTCAACGTCGTAATCTGATTTTGAGCCGCCGCGCACTGCTCGAACGTGAGCGTGAAGCGGCCAAACAAGCGACATTGGCGTCTCTCGAAGTGGGACAGGTTTGCGAAGGCGTGGTGCGACGTTTGATGCCGTTCGGAGCTTTTGTCGAGATTGGTCCAGGCGTGGATGGACTACTGCATATCAGTCAGCTTGGCTGGACACGAGTCAACCATCCAAGCGAGGTGCTTAGCGAAGGTCAGACGGTACGAGTACGCGTTGAGAAGATCGACGAAAAGACACATCGGATTGGGCTTTCGTATAAGGAGCTACTGGAAAATCCGTGGGATAAAGCGGAAGAAGTGTACGCGGTTGGTTCGACGTATACCGGTAAAGTGGTCAAAATCATGGATTTCGGTGCGTTTGTTCAGTTAGAACCTGGCGTCGAAGGCTTGATTCACATTTCGGAATTGGCTTATCAACGTGTCCAACGAGTTGCCGATATCGTCACGGAAGGCCAATCGGTCGAAGTGAAGGTATTGTCGTACGATAAGGAACATCGTCGTATTGGTCTTTCGATGAAGGCGTGTTTGGCTCCGCCGACGCCGGTCGTTTCGCCAACCGCAGAGACAGGGACGGAAGTTGCCCAAGAAGAGGAACCTGAATTGCCGCCGCCAGCTCACGCGGTCAAGCCCCATTTCAAAGGACAACTCAAAGGTGGTACCTCGCGTCCTACCGGTGGTGATCAGTGCGGTTTGAATTGGTAATCGCGATTGAGGTTTCGCGGTATTTTACAGATTCCCTTCCCTGCGGAGGGAATTTTTATGCGCCGGAATATGTGTGGTCATCACCGCGGTACGTGATTCGAAGGGCGAGGCGGTCCCGCCGCTCCCATGGGAGGAACGGGCGGCAAAGTTTCTCCGGGTACGAGGGGGTAGCGAAAGATTGGGGCCGAACAGAGGACAATAAAAAAGCTCGATACCCACGTAGGCATCGAGCTTTCTTTTTTTAATGTTACAAGGCGTTGGTCACCCACAATTTCAGGATCGCAGATCACCAAATTACCATGCACCCGCGGCTAGGACGACTTACCAGCGGGTGAGACACCACAAAGCGACTATGACTTGCTCGTTAGGCCATTGTCGTGTCTGACATCCAAACGGCGACTCAGCCAAAGCAGCACAGGAGAGGCGATGAGCATGGAAGTAAGGGTACCCATACCCACACCCACGAGCATCGCAAATGCGAAGCCGTGAATGGTCGATCCCGCAAAAATGTACAACACAATCAACACGGCCGCCGTCGTCGAACTAGTGAGCAACGTACGAGCGAGTGTCTGGTTCAATGCCATATTGATCAATTCCGGCGTCAAATTCGGGGACTTACTTCGAAGTTCACGAATACGGTCGAAAATAACGATTTTATCGTTAATCGAGTAACCGACCACCGTTAGCAGCGCAGTGATGACCGTCATATTGATCTTAAACGGATCAACCATCAACCAACCGAGTGCTGGAGCGAGATAAGAACTCGCACCTAACGCAGCCAGCGTGAACAAGACGTCGCAAACCAACGCAATCAGAGCCGCAAAACCATAGCTTACCCGTTGGAATCGAACCCAGAGGTAAACCAACATGAGGATACAGCTCAACACGATAGCCCAAACCGCGCTGTCGCGGGTTTGCGATGCGAGCATCGTACCGACGATATCCGAGGAAGGAATCACAATCCGCCGTTCATACAGTTCCTTCGTCTTCGCAAACACTTCCTGAGCTTCCACTTCTGGCAACGCGAGGTGGACAGTCCATTCCTTAAATGGGGTCATTTCACCTTCGGTCGGATCCCACTGCGGGTTGGAAACTTCCACCATCACATCGGTTTTTCCAAGCGAGGTCAATGCTTCCTGAACCGCTTCGGTCATCGAAACTGCCGGAATCTCATATCCGACTCGCATCACCACCGAGGTGCCACCTGGGAAACGAACATCCGTTGGGACGACATCGGCAATCGGCGTTTCCACGGCCTTTTCTTTCACCGGAGTCGTGGTTTTCGTTTCTTTCGTAGCCGCCGGTGCTTCATTCTGAGCACAAAGCATCGACGAAATCGCCAGCGTCTCCCAACGTCCCGGCATCAAATACGTCGTCGCCGGAGCGGGTTCCACTGCCGGAGCGGATTCCACCGCCGGAGTTGGTTCCACTGCCGGAGCTGGTTCCACCGCCGGAGCTGGTTCCACCGCCGGAGCCGGTTCCACCGCCGGAGCGGATTCCACCGCCGGAGCTGGTTCCACTGCCGGAGCCGCAGAGGCCAAAACCTTACCAAATTCCAGCGTGTTATATTGCAGTTTGCCGGTAAACAGTTGCTGTAATCGTGTTTCTACATCTTTACGATAAACATTCGCATCTTGATTCGGCGGTGTGGACGAGGTGATACGGAAACGTAATCCAGCCGTTTCACCCGCTTGTCGCGCTTCGGTAATGACAACATCCGGAAACGCCGTCTGTCCGTCATCCGCTTTGGCTGTCTCCAACGCTTTACGCACATCCGCAATTGATTGAGCGTCTTTAAACAAGATTTCCGTCGAAACACCACCCGTCAAGTCAATATCAAACAAACCTTGGCCACGATTGATCGTCGCCCCCAAACCAATCACCGTCAGTACAATAAAACCAATGATAAACGCCTTCGAGGAACCAATGAAATCGAAATGAGTCACCGGAACCGCCTGGCACATTTTCAACGTCGTAATCCAGCGACGACGCTCAGCGACATCAAACAACACTCGACCAACGAAGACCGCTGTAAAAAGGTTCAATACCAAACCTAAGAACAACGAGACCGCAAAACTACGAATAATGTCCGTACCAATCGTATACAACACAATGGACGTCAAAATCGTCGTAATGTTCGAGTCAAAAATCGCACTCCACGCACGGTCAAAACCGTTCCGAATAATCATGCGAAGTGAGGCTTGTTTGTCACGTTCCTCACGCATACGCTCGAAAATCAGCACGTTCGCGTCAACCGCCATACCTAGCGTCAACGCGAAACCAGCTAAACCTGGAAGCGTAAAAGCCGCCTTTACCGCAATCATCAACGCCAACAGCAACAAACCATTGAGGAACAAGCAGAACGACGCTACACATCCCGCAAACCGGTAGTAAACGAGAACCATTACGAACACGATCGCGACCGAAATCACAATAGATTCCATTCCGCGTTCAATCGTATCCTGACCAAGCGTCGGTCCAATTACCTGACTGCTCACGGGTTCCTTCGATAATACCGCCGGCAACGCACCCGTACTCAAAATGTCCACCAAGTCCTGAGCTTTTCGCTTACCGCTCTGAACCACCTTGCCCGATTCATCCAAAACGTCTTCGAAACCCCCGGTAATCTGGCCACTTCCTCCCGTGATCGCATTACGCAACCCAGGAGCCGTGTTCAATTTACCATCCAAAATAATGCCCAAACGATATTCAAACCCACCCGCTTTGTCCGGTTGGTGTTTCCGTGTCAACGTCGCAAAACGACTTGAACCAGCCGGATTAAAACTGAAATTGACGCACGGCCGCATCGTTTCCGGATCGGTTCCTACCGAGGTCGTTTTCAATAACGCACCCGTGACATTCAGATCATCCATGACCACGAGTACCTGTTTCACATCCACGCCACGCCGCTGGACCGTTCGCATCACCGAATCACTCGAGCTGAACTCTTTCTCATTCGCAATCGGTACCCAACGCGCAAGTTCCTTGCCATTCGCATCACGCAGCGATGACTCTTCCGGCTTCATGTTTTTCGCTTCGTTGATGATCGTCGCGTGACGCCCCGCCCGCGTATTGGCTAAAATACGAAATTCCAACGAACCGGTCGCCGAAATCATCTCCTGCATACGCTGCTGTTCCCGCTCATCCACGTCCGGAATGATGATCTCGACCTGATTCTGTCCCAATTTACGAATCGAAATCTGCTGCACGCCACTCGGGTCCAAACGCTGCCCCAACCGCGTAATCATCGTGTCCATATTGACACCCGTCGCGGACTGCGGACCACGTTGACCGTTTTGAGCCGGATCTTCCGGCGCTAACATTTCGTACACGAGAATCGCACCACCGCGAAGGTCGATACCCAACTTGACGCCGTTCTTACCCGTTTGGGGATCTTTCTCCAAGAAACCACCCAAAACAATCGCAATACCCGCGAAAATGGTGAGCGCAATGAAGCTAAATTTATTTTGATAGTCCGGCATACGCCAGCCACGCGATAACATTCGTCCCAATACGAATGACGCCACAATTACCACAATGGCAATAGTAATGTTAATCATTGATTTCCCTTACGATCTGTTCGACCCCAATGTTTGAATACGGCTAAAAAAAGCACCGAAAGAACCACGGTCGCCCAACGGACGCCCACGCCGCTTCGTTTTTTGATATTCCTATTCACTTAACATCCGATTTATCACTCTTGTCACCCGAACCGTTTCCATCAAACAATTCCATGATTCCATAAAGCGAAATACGCATCTTAGCATTCGTTTTTTCGTCAATCCGAATCACTGCGGTCGGACGCTTTCCATCACGGTTGACCTCAACTACGGTTCCGTAAATGCCCGCTGTCGTCATCACTTGATCGCCCGATTTGATTGATTGAAACATCAACTGACGCTTCTGCTGCTCCTTCTTCTGCGGACGAATCATCATCAGCCAGAAAAAGAGAACCATCGCTCCACCAATGATCAACAAATTCGTCCACGGCGCGGGAGTCTGCGCCGCATCGTCCCCCGCCGCCGGAGCCTGATCACTCGCCGTCACCGCTACCGTTGCCGCCCCCGCATCTGTTCCCGCTACAGCAGTCGTTTCTGTTGCGGCGGGTACTGATTTAGTCGCATCCGTCGCAGGAGCGGTGGTACTAGCGGCCGTATCCGCGGCGGGAGTTGCCGCTCCCTCTTGCGATAACAGACCAAAAAGGATCGCTTGTTGATGTAACATGGTTAGATTCCCTTTTATTCCTATATTGATTCCAATCAAGTTTCAGCCATATATATTTCAGCGAACGCGTATTCTGCAGCCTACACCTCGGCACTCTGATCAGAACCATTGGCGAACGCTCCGATGAACGGAAATAACTCTTCACGAGAACACCTTGCCGTATAATCATAAAGAACTACCTATGATAAAACGAAACGCAGAGAATCGCAAGTGCTGTTTCCCAACCTATCGATTACTTTTTCGGATTCTCGAAAAAAATTCGTTTTTCAAAAAAATTTTTCCACCCCCTTGCGAAAACAGATGATCATGGTATCATATCTGTCTCTTTCGTGGGGAAAACGTTCCACATTAGAAAAACGTTTGACACCGAATCTGATAGGTGTATACTTAGTGAAGTGTGCCGATTAGGTGGTGTGTAGGAACCAGGGTGGTGTTTTCCGAAGCCTAGGGATAGTTGCCAACGTAGCTCAATCGGCAGAGCACCGCATTCGTAATGCGGGGGTTGAGGGTTCGACTCCCTCCGATGGCTTTTTCTTTCGCGCGTCAAAATTGAAAAGTGGGTTGGTAGTTTGTGGATGTAGGTTGAAGGGTCACCACTAAACAAGCGCATCGTGGGATTCGCTTTTCTTTTGAAAGTGCTGTGGTTCGATCGTTCCGATGGTTGCGCGGTTATTTGGTTATGTTTTTCCGATAGTGCTTTTTTGACGAGCTGGACGGTCGAGTGGGGCATGTTAGGGCGATTTGGTGAGAAGATCGCGAATTTGAGTGGTATGTGCGAGATTTGGGTTGGCATGTACATGTGGCAAGATGGTCGGGCTGAGATCAGAAGGCTGTATCTACGGGTTCTGGATTTTTCGTAGATCGGTGGTACCGTGGGTCTCGGCAGACGGCTTTTTTCTTTGAATAACGAAATAAAGGTAGGCACAGATGTCGGATTTCGATCTGAAACAGGCGGTTCTTTTCAATGGTCCATTTGGTCCACGAGAGATTTCTCAGATTCAGACGGCGGTTTCGTCGGATCCCATTGCGTGGCGAACGTTGCGTGACGCGGTCAACGAGCTGGAAATGAGCGAGGAACACAGCCCGGCGGGTTATGTTCGTTTGGGCGTTTGCCTCTTTATTCTCGGACGTTACACACGAGCACTTGAGGTGCTTGAGTGTGGAGACGGTGGTCCATTGGATCGTTTTTATGTGGCAAAAGTCCATTTCGCGATGAACAATTACGTGGATTCCGCAGATGCGTTCATCGAAGCGAAAACGGCGGGATATGACGGTGATGCCTGTCTTTTGGGTCGCGCGGAAGCATTACGTTACGCCAAAGAACCGGAAGCGGCGATGGAAACTTTGGAACAAGTTTCCATGAATGGTCGTCGCTCGGCGGAATATATGTATCAGCGTGGTGCAACGTTGGCAAAGTTGAGGGCGGATCCAGCGGAAGTTGTTTCGCTGTACGAATATGCGGTTGAGGCGGATCCGCAGCACGAGGGTGCGTTGTTCGGGTTGGCGATGGAGAATGACCGTCGTAGTAACGATATGACGGCGTTGGACTATTACCAACGAGCGGCGTCACATACCCCGGCACGTGTCGGGGCGTTGATGAATCTGGGTATCCTTTATGAGGATATAGAGCAATACGAGAAGGCAATCGAGTGTTATCACCGCGTATTGGATGCAAATCCGAACGATTTGCGAGCGAAATTATTCCTCAAAGATGCTCAAGCGTCCGGCGAAATGTGTTACGATGAGAGTGAACAGAAACATCGAGACCGCATTAGCCAGATTCAAAGTGTTTCGGTCACCGATTTCGAGTTGTCGGTTCGCGCGAGAAACTGTCTGCAGAAAATGGGTGTACGGACGTTAGGCGATCTGTGCCGTTGTACGGAGCCGGATTTGCTGGCGAGCAAAAACTTTGGCGAAACCAGTTTGGTCGAAATCAAGGAGATGTTGGCGTCGAAAGGGCTTCGGTTGGGGCAGTTCGCGACGGAAAAAC
>JAQVKF010000269.1 GCA_028694795.1 Thermoguttaceae bacterium
GGCGTTACCTCGCCAATCACAACTTGGGTATCCGCTACGAAACAGAAACTGCCCGTCTTGCCCATGGCTCGCGCGTCTATTCCAGCACCCACTAAATTCAGGGTACCATCAAGATATAGTCATTTAGGGCGTGTTCACATAATAATTATAGAAAAACGGTCTGCCAGCCGATGATATCGGTATGAAAATGGCAAAACAACCATTTGAAAAAATCAAACACGTCTTCCCCAAGTCTCGTGGAAGTGTACATATTGATCATTTTACGATGAAATGTTCACCAACGTCGGCAATAGTTCGGATCAAGGCTTAGGAGTAGAGCGATTTTGCAACGAAAAATCGCGAGTGTAAACGAATGTTGGCTTGGGCAGGTAAAAATTCTGCTCTACGTGGTGGAAAACGGAGTTTACCTCTGATTCGGATGCGGATTTTTCGCTCCCGTATGTAGAAATCGATTATCCAGAGATTGACCATTGTGCGCCGATTTGTTGTCGATTTTGGGATGGTTCAGATTTTCTCAGTAGACCAGGTCCCATCATAAGTGGACGGGTTGCGAAATGGTTGGTAGAAAATCAATATGGTCCACTTTTTTTGGTGCCTTATCCCGCAGACGATACGGGATGTACAGATGATGCGGATCGAAAAAATTTGATACCGAAACACTCCGGTGAAGTAACGATCATATGTTAGGTAGACCGACTAGATGAGGATTACGTGATATTCATATGTTGTATAAAGGCAATAAACTTGCACGGACGAATGGATAATTATCTTGTGTGAACATACGGTGAGTCTGCGAATCAAAATACGCAAACAAAGTGTTTATCATATCTAGCCGTTTGATACTTCATTCATGAAGGTGGAACGTGCGGAATGAGGTGGTGAAAATGTAGACCTAAGCGATGGATGAGATTTTCGCCGTACTTGACGACGAGGATTCACCCAATATTATTAACTGGTTAGGCAGTATCCAAACGTTCGGCAGTACTATTTCAAATGCAGCGACAGCGGAACAATCCACTCGTTCCGGTCGCAATTCCGCCCTTACCAAACACCCTAGACACCCACCAAAATTAGACCGCGTGAGCCGCTTCATACGCCGCGATTTCCGGTTCGTGTCGAAGTGTCAACGCGATGTCGTCCCAGCCATTGAGCAAACACTGACGACGGAATGGATCAATATCAATCGGCAACGAAAGACCGAAACCGTCCGTCAAACGGTTATTTTCCAAATCCGCGGTGATTCTCCAACCAGAATGCGTCGCCGCTCGCGTAAAAAGATCATCAATGATCGCTTCATCATATTTCAGCAGTAACAACCCATTTTTAAAGCTGTTATTGTAGAAAATATCGGCAAAACTCGGTGCGATCAACACGCGAAAACCATAATCCTCGATCGCCCATGGCGCATGTTCACGACTCGAACCATTGCCAAAATTACGTCGCGCAAGCAACACACTCGCGCCCTGATACTGAGGAAAATTCAGCTCAAACTCTAGATTCGGACGCATGTCATCACCCAGGTATCGCCAATCGTAAAACAAAAACTGGCCAAAGCCCGTGCGCTCAATACGTTTGAGAAACTGCTTGGGAATAATCTGATCGGTATCGACATTAGATCGATCCATCGGAAGCACTAAACCCGTATGTTTTTTGAATGGCTGCATCGCTTATCTCCTTTGGTAAGACGTCACTTACCACGAGCCAAATGACTCTTTTCTTCGATGGATACTTTTTGGATGCGATCAAACGGGCGGAAAAAGCGGCTTTCCGTCAAACCACCCTTCTCCACGCGGTTTTCACGCTCTCCCATTTCATCACGCGTCCGATTCCATCACACGTTCCACAAAAATCGCAAAACTCCGCATGACATCATCATTTTACACAGTTCACACGTTCTGAAAAGGTCCACCGGTTTTCGTCGCGTCGTCCACTTCTATTCGAAGCGTTCTCATCCCTCCACGCGGCCACCACCGATCAATCGCCACTCATCCAGCGATTCAACCTGAATTACCAAATCAGCATTGGTACTCATACCTATCCAAGCTATCGCAACTCACATGTCTCACCCATACCGTCTTAGCGAACCAAGATCGTGTCGGACTGCCCAAGCCAACATCTAACGAGGCATCCCCGGTACCCAAACCTGGCGTAAACGCGATGTCGATTCTGGTTCCCACGGCGGTAAATGATCAATTCCAGTCGGTGAAGCGGCGGGCGATGGCATGGATTCTGGCGATTCTGGCTCTGGACGGCGACGTTTGCGACGACGTTTACGACGACGGCGGCTCGAAGCATCCGATTCCGATTCCAGATCACTTTCCGATTCCTCCAATTCCACTCCCTCCGCGATCACCTCCTCAATGACTCCCGGCGGTTCTTCGACCGGAGCATCCACCACCTCGCTCACCGATTCGGGTTCGGGCTCCACAACGGGTTCCGGTTCCACGATTGGCTCCGGCATCGGTTCGGGAATCGGCTCCGTGGACAATTCTTCCGGAATTTCTTCAGCAACCGGTTCGAGCGATTCTTCGTAATCTTCGATTCCGATACGATGGATTTCGACACCATGTCGCTCAAAAATATCCGCGATATGTTCGTGACAGGTAAATACGAAAATTTGATGTCCCGATTTGGCAAATTCCTCCAGCACCTCAATCGCCGATTCGCTGCGACGAGTGTCAAAATTCACAAAAACATCGTCAAACACCAACGGCATCGCGATTCCACGCTTCGCGTAAGATGACGCCAACGCCAATCGTAAACAAAGAAATAACTGTTCACGTGTTCCTCTGGAAAGCTGTTCGACTAAAAACGAACGGCCGTGCTGGTCGTCGATGAATAATACGTCGTCTTGCAGCGGCGTCCAAATACGCACATAGCGTCCATTGGTAAATCGAGCCAAATATCCAGACGCTTCACGCAACGCCTCCGGTTGTCGCGTTCGCTCATAATTTTGTCGAACACGTTCCAAAGCGCCATGCGCGATAGCGAGCGTTTTCCAACGACGCACAGCCAATCGCAACCGACGCTCCACCCGCTCGGTCTCCGCGAGTTGGGACGACGCCCCTACGTTTTGCGCCAGCGATTGAATCTGAACTTGCAAACGTCCACGACTTTCGAGACGTTCTTTCCATCGCGTTTCGGTATCACGAATCTTCTTCGCGATGCGATCATGTTTCTCGTCCAGCTGATCGGCTAATTCGGCAGTCGCCAAAAGCGGCTGAATCTCCTCCTCACGAAAACGTCCGGAAAGTGCCGCCGCAATCTCTCGTTGGACCAGAGTTCGCTGTTTTTGCAAATTTCCCAATTCGATCTGATCAGCGATGCGCAGTTGAAGTTCTTCATCGTCACGCACGCCCAATTGATCGAGAAAGAGCCGGCGTTTTCGACGCAATCGCACCACCGCCGAGTCGTGTCGAGTCCGTAATTTACGGATACGTCGCAATTGTTGGATCGCTTGCTGTCGTTTTTCGCGTTCACCCGCCTGTTCGTGCAACTGAGCGGCAAGTATGCGTACAATTTCGACCGGTTCCTCTTTTTCCAATTTGGGATCAATTTGCGTCACGAGTGCACCGATCCGCGAGTGGAGCATCTGTTGCTCACGCGTTCGTTCGGTATATTCCGATCGTGAACGCTCCAGCCGCAGTCGCATTTCATCAAGATGTTCGCAGCAGTCGAGCAATTCTTTCACCTCGCGCGGAGTCATGGACTCCGGCAGTCCGGCGGACTGCACGGCATTGAACCACCGTTGTTTCGCCGCGTCGAGTTCCATCTCGGCGGAATTTCGTTGACGTGCCGCCGCTTGCTGCGCGTTTTCCTGTTCACGAATCTGAGTATCGAGAGGAATCAGCTTCTCAAGTTCCGCCAATTCTTCTTCCGCCGCCGCGAGCTGTTCCGCCCATGGTGTATCACTCGTAGGAAGTTCACGGTCGAGCTGATCGCGTTCCTGCCGTAGTTTCGCGCATTCCTGTTCCAAACGAGCCACTTGCGTTTGATAGCGTTCCGCCTCGCCACGATG
>JAQVKF010000076.1 GCA_028694795.1 Thermoguttaceae bacterium
TTCGCACCACCGCGGTGGGCTGGCATGTTTTGCGAGGGGTTGGTTCGGAGAAGGGCTGGTTTAGGACGGTTTTTTCTGGGGCGTATGTTTTTCGTGAAATGGGTGGGTCCATAGGTAAGGCGGCGTAGCTCAGTTGGTTAGAGCAGCGGAATCATAATCCGCGTGTCGTGGGTTCGAGTCCAACCGCCGCTACTTCCTCAAAAGACGTGATTCGTAACCATGCGGATCACGTCTTTTGTGTTGATACACCTCTCTGTGTCGATTTTTTTATCTTGATACATCGTCAGAGATTGTGTTTGGTTGTCGGATAGGGTTTCGTTACGAAGTGGTTCCAGTCAGGTAGAGTGGTACGATTTTGCTGGTTGGGAGGTTGGCGATGAAATGGAAACAGGTATTGATAACCGGTGGAGCGGGGTTCGTCGGATCGCATCTGTGCGAAACGCTACTGCGTACGGGTTGCCGTGTTACCATTCTCGACAATCTTTCGACGGGAAGCTGGACAAATTGCCGTGGTTTTTCGGATAATGCTTCTTTTCGTGCTGTCATTGCGGACGCCGAGGACGAGGCATTGGTACGCCACGAGGTCTCGGAACATGATTTTGTATTCCATTTAGCCAGCGCGGTGGGTGTGCGACGGATCGTTGACTCGCCCGTGGAGACGCTGCGAACGATGGTCCGGGCGACCGATTGCGTATTCGACGCTTGCCATCGCTATCGCCGTCCGTTTCTATTTACGTCGAGCAGCGAAGTTTACGGCAAGTCGTTGCAAATTCCGTTTTGCGAATCGCAAGATGTGACCATCGGTCCAACTTACAAACGTCGTTGGGCGTACGCCTGTGCCAAGATGCTGGACGAGTTCCTTGCTCTCGCCTATTTCCACGAATCTGAATTACCGGTACACATTGTAAGGTTATTCAATACGGTGGGTCCGCGTCAAACGGGTCGTTATGGCATGGTTTTACCGCGATTTATTTCGCAGGCACTTCGTGGTGAAGAGGTAACGGTTTATGGGGATGGAACGCAAACACGTTGTTTTTGCGACGTTCGTGACGTGGTACGAGGTCTGATTGACGTGGCGTCAAGTGAACAGACGATTGGACGAGTGATCAATTTGGGCACCCAGAACGAGATTGCAATTCGGGCCCTGGCTGAGCGTGTGATCCAGGTTTGCGAATCGCGTTCGACTATCCGTTTGATTCCGTTTGACGAGGCGTTTGGCAGTGATTTTGATGATATGCAGCGACGAGTTCCGGACACAACGTTGGCACGACAATGGATTCAGTGGCAACCGCGATTCTCGCTCGATCAGACGATTCGCGACATCGCCGCCACGCTTCTACGTTGAGCCCCGCACCTAATCGACTTGATGCGTCCTATCCACTCTGTTCGGAGTGGTATCTTTCCGCGAAGAATTCCATTCCTGCAGCGTTGATCCGCAGTCTCTCTATCACGACCATCGAAGCCCGTGTTCGCACAAGTTGCTACCCCAATCGGAGCGACTGGTTGTACCAGTGCCAGGTAAAAAGTTCAAAAAAGCTTGCGCATTTTCGTAGAAAATGCTTTTTCGCCAAACTTTTTGAAACGAAGAACCCATGAGAGGAAACTTTTTGCAAAAAGTTTCCCCTCAAACTCCCCTTCCAAAACTTTTTACTAAACGCACAAACTTCAATGTTAACCAATATAAATCACCCCGATTGCAATTATTTCATTCTTGGCCATCGGTTTTTACTATGTGATTATATGTGAACACGCCCTGGTTTATTTTAAGCATTATGACGCCAGTGAATTTAATCGTGAGCATCCTACTCATGAAATTCAAGTCCGTTTCTGTGTTACTGATTGGAAGATCATCGTGGAAAGATTTTTGTGATTTGTTGATGAAAATTTGGGCAAAAATCCACGAAAGATTTTCAAGGATTAAAAACGTCCTCTTGGTCCAGACCAAAGGTGACCAGAGCGTTCTCCGATGCACAACAGACGACGTTGACGACTGGTGTGATTCTGTCATGCATTCGATTTCCTCCGAAATGGGGTGGATGATGTATGGCAATCTAAATGGTGAATGTTTCTTAAATTTGGCTGCTGTGGAAAGTGGAGGGATGGTGCGCACACGGCTAAATCCATTATTACAAGGTGTCATTCCACCATATCCATTCAACCGTATAGAAACAGCATTGGGAAGCATTGATGTACGCAGAAATAAAGAATACCATATAAAGAATCAGTTCGTTGATCCACCGGGGCGTTCCTATTATTGGCGGTATTTTTTAGATATCGAACCGACGGAAACGATCACGGAGCCGGAATATATCCAACATCTTCGTGAATTTATCCACGAAATGAGAAAACGCGGCCTCGAGGTGATTTCCGCTTGCGCATTTGAAGAGGAGATAAGCAGGTGAACACTTCTCATGATATTCGCTATACGCCTGACCCGGCGCAAGAAGTTTCTGATGTATACGGAATCGTGGAGCCGGAAGATGACCACGGTCCTAACACGGCTGACTTGCTACGTGAACGGGCGATTCTCAACGCGGCAACACGGGAAAATTCTTCGGCATTGGTGACAGGACCGGAAGAAGCGGAAACAAACGAAATTGAAAATATCCGTGCGTCCGGGCTGAATCCTTTCGCGAGGACCACACGGAGCCGTGAACTGCAGGAGATTTTGGACACGGCGGAAAATTCCCGAATTTCGTTGAAAGATCGTGTTGTTTATCTGTTCGAATTGTTTGAAGGTTTGCTCGAAGTGAGTTTTTTATTTCGTGTGGTGATGACGATCGTCGTGGCCGCTTTGGCTGCCGGAATGATCCAACTGGGCCGTTGTGAATGGATGCCTCAGGGACAGGACTCGCTCGGTGCGGCGTTGCAATGGATCGGCCTCATCACTCTTCTTACGAGTTGGCTGATGGTACTGGGCGATGCCGATTTACGCGAATATGCTTGGCGTGTACCATTCATCTTTTGTGTGATTGGCTTTTTACGTATGTTCTTCCGGTGGATTGTGTGGTTAGGACGAGGATGATTCTCCATACGGTATCTAGAGAGAGTGTTCACATCATGATTATGTGGTAAAAAGTCGATTGCCGGAGGCGGAAACACCCGCTGCGATTCCGCGACCACAACCAACGTCCATGTTCACCAAGCTTGAATGACCACCGTTTAGTAAAAAGTTTTGGAGAGGTGGTTTAGAGGAAAAACTTTTTCAAAAGTTTTTCTCTCCATATGCTCTCCACGTGCTCTTTCCCTCAAAAAAGTTTGGTGAAAAAAGCATTTTCGCGGAAAACGTGTAAACTTTTTATCGGTCAGCCATGCTGCCAGTCGTTCCGATTAAAGCGTAACTTATGTGAACATACCCTAGGAAGGCAACTCGCGTGAGTGTGCTGGATAGATGTCCTGATATGAACAATGAGTCGCATGAACAACGGCAAAGATGTGTGATGGCAAAAACGCGTCTGCGGTACCCGAAAATATGCTAGCGGCGTCCAAAATTCCCATGGAATTGACTTTCGATATGGGATACAATGGACCGCGGCGTCCGGAGGTGCGGTCTTTTATCGTCAATCCTAGACGGATCCATGGATGGACCGTTCCATGAATGGACAGATAGACGGTGCTCGAAGTTGGCCCCCAAATTGATCGGTAAAGAAGGTGCGCAAATGGCAAAAAATCTTGTGGTGGCTCAGAGTGGCGGGCCAACTTGTGTGATCAACAGTAGTTTACGCGGAATCGTCGAGGCGGCGCGAGATTTTGACGCGATTGGCACCGTTTATGGAGCGTTTCATGGTATCGAAGGTGTACTCAAAGAATATCTGATTGATCTCTCCGCTCAATCGCCGGAAGAGATCGCTCTGCTGCGTTACACGCCCGTCGCCGGTTCCATCGGGACATGTCGGTATAAACTGACGGATAAAACTCCCGAAGATTTTGAACGTGTTATCGAGGTTTTTAAGGCTCACAATATCGGTTATTTCCTTTATACCGGTGGTAATGATTCGATGGATACCGCGAATAAAATCGCGAAACTTGCTGCCGAACGTGGATTGGATCTCGTTGCGGTTGGTGTGCCGAAGACGATCGATAACGATGTCGGGGATAGCGAATTCAAACTCGTCGATCATACGCCAGGCTACGGTTCGGTGGCGCGATATTGGGCACAGAATGTGCTTTATGCCAATGAGGAAAATGCGGGAAGTTGTCCAGCGGATCCAGTGCTCGTGCTCCAGGCGATGGGCCGCAAAATCGGTTTTATTCCCGCCGCCGCGCGTCTCGCCGACCCGCAACGCCAACTGCCGCTTCGAATTTATCTTGCGGAATCCAACATTACGCTACCTGAAATCGCCGAGCAAGTGAACGAAACGCTGCGACAAGCGGGACGTTGTCTTGTCGTATTGAGCGAAGGACTCAACGTGGGCGATTTGGGGGTGGTTAAGGACAGTTTTGGACACGCTTCATTCAGTGCGAGTCAGACGACCGTATGTCAAACAGTGGTCAATTATCTCAATACGCAAAAGTTGGCGGTGAAGGGCAAAGCTCGCGGAAACGTGTCGGGTACCGATCAGCGGCATTCGATGGCATATGTTTCGTCGGTCGATCTGGCGGAGGCGTACAAAGCTGGGCAAAAAGCGTTGGAACTGGCAGCGACGGGACAAAGCGGATTCATGGCGACGATTTTACGAGAATCGGGCGAAATTTACCTGCCAAAATTCGATAAAGTGCCTCTCGATAAGGTGGCTGTGGCGGACCGTAAATTTCCATCGGCATGGATTTCCGCCGATCGAAGCGATGTCACGGACGAATTCATTCGTTATGCGCGACCGCTCATTGGTGACGATGTGGTGCCATTACCCATGGTGAACGGGCTGCCACGAATGACACGACTTGAGCCGATTTTCGCGGATAAAAAACTGAACGCGTATATCCCGCAGGGCGATCGCAACTGATGCGGTCCGATCTAGCCCATACTAAACGGTCCGCGGCACATGGCGTGCCGCGATCATTTATTTCGGTAACTTGCTTCGCCATGATTTCGGTCACTTATTTCGGTGACACGGGGAATTTTGGCCACTTATTTCGGTCTTGGGTGAGCGGTGGCGACAACACGCGTTCCGCCGCCGCAATCTCATATTTATCGAGTATTTCGTTGTATTCCGCCTCTGTCAGCAGATGGTAGCAAATTTTACCTGGAATATCGAAGAAAAACCAACCGTCATAACTGAGATAATCCGTCGCGGAACGATCCTTAGGTACGTCGACTTTTCCGAAAATCGCGTTTTGAGCAACGTGACATTCGGTGATATTGCGAGGCACTACGGAGCAAGTGTTTTCGGAACGCAGTATTTTTCCATCGGTACCGACCACACGAATTCCACCGCGCACGTCCCCCGTGGTGACCTGTGAAATCTCAGCACCACGAGAATCGCTTCCTTGGAAATAACTTCCTTGAAAAATACATCCTGGCGACGGCTCATACGAAAAACCACCACCGACTTGCGGCAAGTCTTTCGCCGAACCCAAACCTTCCCAAAAAACGTATCCCATCACCGCAAACAAACCGATGACGAAAATACTCAAAAATAAAAATCCTTTTTTCAAAAATATGACAAACATCGGTCTCTCCTTATAAATCACCAGATTTTTTGGGGTTATCTACCTGTCGATAGAGGATTTCAAAATTCCGGATAAGTAATTGTTTCCATGATGATGGACGTTTGCGTTTCGGTCCATTCTACATTTAGACTATACGGATACACATCAATTGCGCCCGACTGAGCTTTTTGCAGCATCGTGTTACAAATTTGCGCACAATCATATCCAGTCAGTCCACATGCAATGACTGTGTCACCGAATTGTGCGAAAAGAACGCTAAGATCTGTAACTGCTACCACTGCAACACCATTAGCCCACGAAGTGTCCTCCATATTCATAAAGTTCAACATCATTCTAAAATTATCGTCGGAGTTTCCATTGGGAGCAAAAGATGCAGGATCTGTAAATAAATCATTGCGAGTGAATGTATGTGTAGATGTAACCGTATAAAATTGGATGGTCGAGAGTATCCCATTATTCTTGTCGCGTTCAACAAAAATACCCGATTCATTGCTATATCCACTAGGAATAATATTTTGCGGTGGGTTAGAACATGTAACTATTGTCGATGTCGTCTCACCGACATTGAGTCCATTTCCCAACACCAAAAGTCCCGGTTTATTGGTCACATTGCAATACGACTCTGAGCTAAAAGATCCCAACGGTTTTTCATTGATAAAATCTTGTAAAACCTGATTTTTTGCACTGGTTCGATGCGTGTTACAGTGTGATGCGACAGAATTTGCTTGACGATGGTTATCCTGAAGAGATTTGTCAGCAAAATTAATTGGTGTACTCGGACCATCTAAGTAATGCAAGAAAAAGTCTACATTTCTCCACTCAATTCCACCGGAATCATTGGGAACAACCAGAGTTGTATCTCCTACATACTCACATGTTCTTGTGTACGAATATTCGCCAACAGAGAGATAGTCGTTTTGGCTTACCGCCATGATTTCGTAACTGTCGTCTCCTACAATTTCGAAAAACGCAAACTCAGGTCCTTCCGTAAGACTATCGTTAATCGCATCAATCCACAGAATACCTAAACCGCTGCTGGCGCCAAACGTCACGGTAAACTTGCCGTCGCTGTTGACTTCGGTAATCGCCACGGAGCTGTTCGGATTGGCCGCGTCACCACTCCAACGCAACGTGTAATCGCTATTTGTCCCATATGTCGCCGAAGAGTCGCTCGATTGCACCTTCAATGTGATCGAAACGGGTTGACCATCGGTACTGCTACCGGTGGCGGAATGTCGATAAATTTGTAGTTTTCCAGCGATGGTTCCAGTCTGTCCCTCAATTGCATTGGTTTGGTACTATTGACGTCAAACCAGAATACCGGAAGAACGTCACTTGTGTTGCTATTAGCCATATAGTTCGGACTTATTTCTCCATTTTCATTCTCGGCAACCAGTGCGGCGTATGCCGTTTCAGCTTGCACGGCGGACGAGGTATTGGCGATAGACGAAGAGGCGATGGATTCTTCCAGCGTCATGGGATACAGATCTGGTTGCATTGGTTCAAAATTTGTCGCCGGATTAACCGATAAAAGCTGGCGATTTTCCAGCGACTCCAATCGCAGCGAACGTTTACGAAACTGGTGAACATGTGTGTACTTTTGAATACGTCGGTCCGAAACTCCATTTTCTAACGCCTTAAACCAAGAGCAAAATGTTCGAAACATAAGAAACCTTCTTCAAAATAAGAAACCCCCACCATGAAGGTTTTACCCATTTTGAATGGTTTTTACATGCAAAATTATGGTAACGCTTGCTGAAAAGTCTTTGTAAAAATTTCAAATCGTCAACTGGTATCCACTGAACGTAACATATCATCAAACGCAAGTCAATTGTGCGTATTTGTTTTTTTGAAGTTCACAAAACAACCGAATTTTACATATGTTTAATGTGGTGATCACCCTGGCAAAACCGTTTTCCCGTGTTTCTGCGCATGATTTTCATATTCCTGCCGACCACCGAACCATCATATGTCATAGTAAATGGCCACATGCCGAAATACAACTAAAAATTCTAACATTTACATTTAGTTTGCGTCGTATTGCCATAACCTGTTGTGATACTCGCTATCGTATGATACTATGTAGTAATTCAAGTTCATACAGACCGATTAAATCACTTTTCCACCGGAAGTTCCCTGGCGGCGAACGGAGAAGATAAACCAGCGATGCGGCTGTATCAATGTCTGGTAAATCTTATGAACAGACGATCACGGTCGCTGTGCTTTCGGCAATCAATTTTTACCATATAAGAGTGATGTGAACACGCCCTGGAATTTGAAGAAAAACGCGGCAGATTTGCCGGACACATGGATTGCGGCGGACGACATACTGTGTGGTCTGACGTTGAATGCGTATATCCGAAAATCGCCGCTCGGTGCCACCTCGAATCACGGCTCTATACTCATGGGGCGGTAGTGCTGGGGACCGCTTGTGAGCCGGTCGCCTTCCGATTGAGCGTGTTGCTCAAACCGTCCAGCGAGGTTGGACTGCTATTAAGCGGACCATTGAGAATCGTGGTCGTTCGATTCTTTTGGGCGTTGGGCGATTCCCCCGCAGTCTGGGCGGAAGTCTCCCGTGCCGCTTTGCGCTCCGCCGCCGCCTCTTGAAGAATTTTGAACGATTTGTCCTGGGTTGGTTCTGGAGTTTCCGTTCCCGATTCGCCAGGCTGCGCAAACGCGGTCTGAGACGTCAACGAGATCGTTTCGGTTTGTCGATTTCTGCGTAAATCAGATGGATCCGCCGCCGCAGTCGCCGTATTTGGAGTTTCTGAGGCTAACCCCTTGATGTCGAGCGACTTACGTGATTCGGCTTGTTCTTTTTCAATCTGACGACCTAAAAGGGTACTCGTGTCCTCACCACTGGCTATATGCGACGAACGCAGTTCGATACCACGCGATGCTCCGATAATTTTGTTCTTCTTTTCACTGACCACCGTACCGGGCAGAATGACACTGCTTGGAGCGCTACACAGCACCTGCATTCCGTCTTTCGTTTCAAATTTCGTAATCAGACAAAGATGACGTTGCGGCGCATCGATATTCGTATCCCACGGAAGCCAGAAACTGTAGGAATGTCCCACAAGTTCCGTTTTGCCATACGCTTTTTCCAATTGTTCCGGTTCAAAAATGAACTTCTTTTCCGGCGCAGACGACCCCTGTTCGTAATCAGAATCGTCAAAGGCGTAAATCACAATACGACCGTCCACCTTAACCGCCGCATCTCGCTCTTTCTCCTTGCGTGTGTCGTCATAAAACATGAGGCGACCACCAAAACCGCGTGTGTTGTTGATAACGTCCTCTTTCCAAAACTCGACGACACGTGTCGGACGTTCGACCGGTTTATCCTTATTCCACCAGCACCAGTTCCACGTGGTCGGCGAGGTGCAACCACACAGAAGGACCAATATCGTCATATTGCAAATTGTTCGATATCGCGAATATTTCATACGGATAACCCCGGAAATAGGGAATAATACCAACAGTTCGATCACGGTGTCCCATACATGAAACACAAAATCACCGTTCAAACATGGTTTGGTCTAAATGAAGGCAAAAGCCGCTGGCGGAACCTCACCAGCGATCGGCTCGTTCGCTCGATTGCACTTCGTAGTGGAACCGGCCGCAAACCTCTGCGGACTGTACCGAAAAATACGGAAAAAAAAAAGAGCAATTTTTCGGAATATTAGATTGGGTTAAGTTTGAGGCGGCCGCTTGATTCGGGTGGTGGAAAAGATTATCCTGAGAACAAGATGACTCATACACGTGAATCATTTTGAACCACGGATGTCCGTATGCCGATTACGAGTGAGCGATGTATGGATTTTTCCATGAAAGAATATAAATCGGGCGCAATGCGGTGGATCGAATATTTGGATTCTGAACCATGATCAAGGAGTGAATGATGAAATCACGACGTGAATTTTTGAAAAAAACGAGTGTGGCGGCAGTGGGATCCGCCATGGTAGGTTCCATGCTGTACACACCGGCGGTGCATGCGGCAGAGGACAACACGCTGCGTGTCGCTCTCGTTGGATGTGGTGGACGCGGTACGGGCGCCGGTATCGACGCGATGGCCGCCGCGACGGCAATTCAGCTCGGACCGGCCAAAATCGTCGCTCTGGCCGATGTGTTTGAAAATCGACTCAACAACACCGCCCAAATTTACGAAGATCAGATTCCTGAACAGTTCGATTGTCCAGCGGAACGCCGATTTATCGGATTCGATGCCTATCGACACGCCATTGATTCGTTGCGTCCGGGCGATGTCGCGCTTTTTGCTACGCCTCCCACCTTTCGACCAATGCACGTCGAATACGCGATCAACAAGGGGGTTAACGTTTTTATGGAGAAGTCGTTCGCTGTCGATCCGGTTGGCGTGCGTCGTATGTTGCAAAATGGTAAAAATGCCACTGAAAAGAATCTCAAAGTATCGGGTGGGCTAATGAGCCGCCATTCGATTCCGCTGCAGCAGTGTATCCAGCGGATCCACGACGGAATCATCGGTGATGTGACGACGATCTGGGCGTATCGTGAACACGGTCCAGTCGGTTTCTCACCACGTGGCGAGGGCCAATCGGAACTCGCGCATCAAATCACGAATTACAGCAATTTTACATGGATCAACGGGTCGTTTTTCCTCGACTGGCTTATTCACAATTTGGACGTCTCGTGCTGGACGAAAGACGCGTGGCCGGTCACGGCGCAGGCACAGGGTGGACGAGCGGTTCGTACGGAAAAAGATCAGCTTTTCGATCATTATGCGGTCGAATTCCGATTCGAAGATGGTACAAAGCTGATGGCCCAAGGGCGACATCAGGCCAATACGTGGGGATTTTTCGGCGACGTGGTTTTCGGTACCAAAGGCTGCGCGGTGTTGGGTGAGGGCATTTCGCGACCACAGATTTTCAAAGGTTGGAAAATGACCCCCGAAAATCTCATTTGGGAGCATCAGGGTGAATTTAACCAGCAATATCGCACGGAACATGAAGTACTGCAACGGGCGATTCGCCAAGATACGCCGCATAATGAGACCGAACGCTGCTGTTGGGCGACGATGACCGGACTGCTTGGGCTCGCGGCCTCGGAGTCGGGTGTGGAAGAGAACTGGGATGCGTTGCTTGCCTCGGATAAATCGATTGCAAATGTGGACGCGATCCAGAGTATCGACGATCCAGCACCGGTACAGGCGGACGCTGAAGGTCATTATCCTATTGCTGTTCCTGGCATCACACATACTTTCGGATAAGCAATGACGTCGGAATCTCTCCGACCCACGGATGCCTCTTTAACCGGACGACCCAATCAAGGGTGTTCATCCACCCTTGATCGCTCTAGAGTGTGTTCACATATAACCACATGGTAAAAAACATGGCCAAGAATGAAATAACAGCAATCGGGGCGGTTTATGCCGGTTAATATTGAAGTTTGTGCGTTTAGTAAAAAGTTTTGAAAGGGGAGTTTGAGGGGAAACTTTTTGCAAAAAGGTTCCTCTCATGGGTTTTTCGTCTCAAAAAAGTTCGACGAAAAAAGCATTTTCCCAGAAAATGCGCAAACTTTTTACCCGACAATGGTAATGCCAACTCGGCGAAGTACTGCCGACGACGCGGTCACTCCGCTCCAGGCATTCGTCGGCTCACCCTTTTTACCTGACATTGGTGCTGCCGTCGCTCCGATGGGGGTGCCAACTTGCGTGAACACACCCTAGTTAGCTTCCACAGACTACTGAAGAAGTTTCACTTTGACCTTAACCGCTTTGCCAACGTCTAAGGTCGCTTCGGTTTTTCCATCTACTTTGATTTTGAGATCGCTTGTCTTCACGTCGTTATATTTGTCTTCAACCAAGCTGTATTCATGCGAGGAGGCCGCTTTCTTTTCGTTCCATTTCATCCGCTCAATCGCGTCCTCAGGTTCCGGTCCTAAATCTTTATCGCTGTCTTGCGCCATTTTACGAACCAGAACGACATACTCACCACTGGGGCAACCTTCGATTTCTCCATTGGTGTAAATTTTAACCACTCCATCGGCGTTCGTTCGACCGCCCATCGCCCACTTCGCGGAAAGGTCGGGAGGAAAAAGACTTACATCCGCATCCGCCAGGGGCTTGCCCTCTTGCGTAATGGTGATGGATACTGGTACAGGTTTTCCCATTCCTTCGGGAAGTTTTTGGCGCGGCGTACAGCCAATTCCATGAATGACCGTTAAACTCGCACACGAAAGAAGAAACACTCGACGTTTCATTTTATGCCTCATACGCTAAATTTTGTTTCAAAACAACGACGGCAGGCATTGATCGTTCGCCTACCTTTGGAATAGGTCCGAATTGCCGTTGTGTTCGGCGAGAATCGCACGTTCCCGAAGTCACACGAACGGCATACTCTTCGGAATGATCATTACGGCATGGTGACCGTTTCACCACCACTAGGCGAACCCATGGCTCCCCAAACGCCGTAAGGACTCTGACCTGAGTTGACGGAGCCTGCGGTTTGATCGCCGCAGTTGACCGAATCAGAAACAAAACGTACTGAGGCATCAACAAGACCAACGTTGACACCACCGGAGTGGTTGCTCTGAGCGGAGAAAAAGCCCCAACCCCAGTTACCACCGCTATAAACACAGCTTGGAGAGTTCGGCGGCATCACCGTGGTAAAACAGGCGTTCGCGCTACGACCATCGGTGAACAGTAAGCCTCGCCATGTGTCACTACCGCTCACAAGGGTGTTACGGTCCGTTGTGCTGCGCGCTCCGGTAATACAGGCTGATGGCTTAGAACGTCCACCGGAATGGAGGGCAGATGTCTGGTAAACACCACCTTTGACTTCGGTCGAATTACTCGTTCCACTGCTGTTGCCGATCATCTCACTAATCGCAATCGTGTTACTCGTGCCGTCTATGAACGCGGCCATAGGCTTCCAATCACGCGGCGTAAATGCGCCACGTGTACCGACCTGTGCCACGCCACTTTCGCCCCAATTGGGACGTGCGTTGTTCCAACCGCCATCGCCTAAACTGACACAAATGCTCGAACGCGCGTTGTTGTTGACGTTCGTTACGGGTTTTGTCGCGTTGCCATCGGATGGACACAGAATAGTGGTGATCAGATCGGTACATGCCGCAATCTTCGGAAATGGATAGGCACTTCCCACTCCGACTTCCCTCGCATATTGAGCAAACGCGTCATAACGTGGTTTCTGTTCCATGTACGGAAGCAACACAACTGTCGTGCCAATGTGTCCACTGTATGCATCATTCGGATCGCTACCCGTGTGTCCGCCGTTATAGTTGTAGAATAAGCATCGTGAAGCGGGAAAACATTTGTTGCCATCTTCGTACATATGAACTGCTAACATGTATTGCCGCATATTATTCGAACACTGCGAACGCCGCGCCGCTTCGCGAGCCGCCTGAACCGCTGGCAACAATAGGGCAATCAAAATGCCGATAATCGCAATGACTACTAAAAGCTCGACGAGTGTAAAACCTCGTCGTGATTTGTACTCAGCTTCCGCCAAGTATTCCGAAAACACCGTTTCGTTTCTCATGTCAAACGCCCCCTTATTTTGGGAAGGATAAAATAACACAACTAGGAGTTGCCCGTCATCATAACTGGTTATTAGTGTATTACAAGTAGGTCGGCCACCAAAAAAACCCTAAAAAAAATAAATTATGCCGATATATTGTTGTATATTATATTAAATTATATATAATTCCTTATATTAATAGTTTTTATCGCGAAAAGAGTCTTTTTCTCGTCGGCATGTATTTTCATCCGCCGACCTCTCAAAAAATAACTCTAGATGTGCGGAGTAAAAGGATATTTTTTGACGAACATGTTGAGTAAGTTTGCAAAAAACAGGTTATAGTCAGGATTGCATATCATGGGTTAAACACGGGATGGAGATATGCAGTATGAAAAAAGAACGGGGCGTTCTGGGACGGAGCAGGATACGACTACATGAGAGGGACGATTTTGCGAAAATCTCGTCTACTTAATGGATAAAAAAACGCATAAACGCACAAATGCTAGTCGATAAACTAACCAAATCGAGTGGGAACAGTTTAGGCGTGAAGCGGTATACGCTTGGATGAGTGGACGAAGTATCCCTAAATGGTCGTTATTGCCTCATATCGCTGAAGTACTCAAATTGAGAAGTGTAAAGCCATTGATTCCAGATTATAGTCATTTAATTTAGCGATTCCCGTGATGGAGATATTCCATAATCGCATTTTCGAGATTCGGTGAATGTGGCAATACGTCCACTAAAGCGCGTTTCCTGTTTACCCAAACCTTTTCGATGGGATTCAAATCCGGACTATGTGGTGGCAAAAATAATATGCGTAGATTATATTTACGAGCAAGATGACACAGCCTCTTTTTCGGGTGAAACGAAGCATTGTCCATCATGACAGTCATGTCTTTTGGAATACATTGGATAAGTGTTTTATGAAACCATTCGACGAAAAGATGACTCGTCCTGTTTTGAGAGTAACACCGCGACGCCACCATATTTCTGCCGATTTTCGCGGCCACCACGTTCGTTCTTTGGAACTTTTGTCCACGTTTGACGTCTTCCACTTTTGTGCCGCGAGGAGCCCGACTACGCTCGCGAACCAAGCATTGATCCACGCCGCTCTCGTCAAGATAGACTCGTTTTTTTCGGGGATTGGGGCCACATCTTTCACGAATTTGGCCCGTTTTTCCCCGGATTTTTCGGCGTAGGTGAACGTCTTTTTTTAAGAGTAATTTTCATCTTTTTCAAGGCGTAAAACACCGCTGGAATACTGCATTGAAACAGCGAGGCAAGCTCCGAAAGGTAGGCGTCCGGCTTCTTTTCGACCGCTTTGCGCAGAGCCTCTTTGTCGATTTTCCGTTGTCATGACCTGAACACATATTCATGTATCACGGAACCGGTTTCACACAACAATTTCACCCATGTGGTGTAGGTTTGGCGATCAATCCCGAACACCGCCTTGAGCTGTTTGAATGTGGCGCCACCCTCTTTGAAAGCGATGGACCGTTCCCTAGGGCGTGTTCACGTAATTCGGCGTAGCCATTCGCTGGTACTGGCAAGGAGGATGAAAGCGAGATACATGATATCCGACTTATCATAGCGTGTAAAAACGCGACGAGGTGTCAGAACCGTCTACGAAAACTTTTTGCTTCTTTTTACCTGACGTTGGTACTGCTAACTCGGTAAAATGGCCGCCGATGCGGTCACTCCGTTCCCGGCATTCGCCGGTTTATAAGATTTTTACCTGACGTTGGTGCTACCATTTCATACGGTGTCCCTGCGGACCGTCGTTCAGATGACCCTTCGACAGCATCAACGCGACCGGATGTATCCATTTTCAACCATTGTACAGTATATATTTGAATAATACGTTGTATGAATTAAAACGAGCAAAAGCCAGGAATGCAGTGACTGCTTTTGCGGACCATGACCGACCGCACGGTAGTGCGAATTCGCAGCCGGGCGTTCCAGGCCTTTTTGCCTGACGTTGGTACTGCCATTTCATACAGTATCCCTGCGGACCGTCGTTCAGATGGTCTTTCGACAGCATCAACGCGACGGGAAGCGTGTCATTTGCGACGATCACATGGAGTTTGATGTTTTCACCCCACGTGTTTTATCGATCAAGTGTCTTCCGTTTTTTTAAGGCGCCGCTGCCATCGGTGTGTACTTTCATACAGATATTGTCGAGTGACAATTCGGAGGTGTCCACATGGAGCTTCAGCCATTTTGGAGAGTCTCTAAAAGATGGAATCATACACCATTTCGGACCATCGAAGCATCCGCATGTACATTACAACATAACGCATGTACACTGTGTTCCAGTTGCCAAAATCCTTCGGCAACGCACGCCATTTGCAACCGTTTTCCACCACGTAGAGCAGGATGTTGATCATCGCAAAATGATCAATCTGTACACTGCCACGAGACTTAGGGAAGACGTGTTTGATTTTTTCAAATGGTTGTTTTGTAATCTTCATACCGATATCATCGGCAGCTTGGCTGTTTTTCTATAATTATTATGTGAACACGCCCTAGTCCCCTCTTTAATAGGCGACCAAGCGGAGTGGACTCAAGTGGATCCTCGCGAGATTCCTTCCGATTGTTATCGCAATACGAAGGATTGGATTGACACGGTATTCAAACAAGGCACTATTGTCCAAAATAAGCGGGAGTATTGCAACGATAGTATGACAGGATGGCGGCGTTACTTTGGATACATGATTCATCCCAGCATAAAAAATCCTAGAGAATATAGAGCGGGAATTTCTATGTTGGCATGGCAATACGAAAATGATGGAAATAAATTTTTAGTCGTTGATGGTATCCAAACGCTTGACATATGGATCAATCTCAATGCACAGCGTTCAAAACAGGACTTAAACAAAAGTAATATCGAGTGTTTTTCGAAAGACGTCTTAACCGCCTTTTTCCCTCTTTCGGAAAATTCCATCGAAGCCTTACAGTGTAAAGCAAGAGACAACAAAGGTACTTTTCAATGTTGCGACTTGCAGGTGACATTTGATATGAACACCAGACCTAAAGTTAAGTTCAATGACCGAGAATATCCCAAGACTCTTACTTGGTCTGAGCAATTCAAGATCATGACAAATGGAAAAGTCGTGCGTGTGTCGTTGCCAAAAATAAAAGATCAGGAGGTGTTGCCGGATGGCGTAGGGTTTGTACAGCAACCTTTAAGTCAGTCAGAACCTATTTTCTGATTATGCTCAAACGACACGTGCGTGGGAAAATTTCCTGGAAGATGCGGTGCGTTCGAACGAGTCGCACCGTCCACATTGAGATGCGTGATCATGTTAAAGTCATACATTTGTTCCATTTTGTTGCAATTTTGCCGATCCAATCGCTCTTTTCGCTCGAAAGCCCAGCTTGCGGGGTGAACGCCCTAGGGTGTGTTCACATAATAATTATAGAAAAATGGTCTGCCAGCCGATGATATCGGTATGAAAATGACAAAACAACCATTTGAAAAAATCAAACACGTCTTCCCTAAGTCTCGTGGAAGTGTACAAATTGATCACTTTACGATGATCAACATCCTGCTTTACGTGGTGGAAAACGGCTGCAAATGGCGTGCGTTGCCGAAGGAATTTGGCAACTGGCACACAGTGTATATGCGTATGCGTCGATGGGCTGAAAATGGTGTCTTATTCCATCTTTTTGAGGCTCTCCAAAATGAGCTGAAGCTCCATGTGGACACCTCCGCGTTGTCACTCGACAGTAGCTGTATCAAAGTCTACCCTGATGGCACCGGCGCATTAAAAAAACGGAAAACAATCCATCGGCAAAACACGCGACGGAAGGTAGCGTGCTTCGGCGAGTGGTCACTTTTTAATATACGGTGGTGATTCAAACTCGGGGAGTAGACATGTAAAACCGCCATGCGGTCGCCTATCTCGTGGTCCGCACATCCGAATGGCCCAAGAGAAGCTGTGCCACGTCAATGCCGAATGGAGCCCCACGCATCGGCACCATTCGGTGTCGCAACTGGTGGCTTGCCCAACGCTCGCCTGTGGTGATTGCCTCCGCACGAATCGCCGCATCTACGCCACAACGTATCTCTTTGGTGTAGCGGCCTGAGTTGTAATGATCTGTCCTGTTCGTAGTACGTGGTAATTGATCAGCGGTGTCTCTCCGACTGATCTCCTGAGGATTGAAAATCCACCGACTTTCTTGTAATCGGTGAAAGAGTTGGTCGGTTCGTACCGGTCCTGAATGGATTCCAGATACTGGACCACCAGTTCATCCATAGAGAGTGAAACCCTCGCCCGTACCGGCTGCGGGTTATTCCGATTTTGGCATAATTCAGCGATAAACTGATTGTACTGGTATTCGGCTTGCTTGCGGTCGTGTCCAAAGTTATGATCATGACGTTTACCGTCAGGACCAGTCACACGAACGAAAAAGAAACCTTGAGAATGAGTAAGAA
>JAQVKF010000077.1 GCA_028694795.1 Thermoguttaceae bacterium
CGCCGCATCAAGGCTTATCGTCGTGTCTTTACCCGTTATGATAAATTGGATATTATGTATCTCGCTTTTGTTCACCTTGCTATTATTAGCGAATTGTTACGCCAAATTACGTGAACACGCCCTAGTTCTTCGATGGTAATTTTGCCATGTGATATCCGATATTTCCAATGGGAAGCCGAACGGATTTGCCAAGCTGCTGCGGCGAGGAACAGGATTGTCATACTGATGATCGCA
Source organism: Thermoguttaceae bacterium (assembly GCA_028694795.1). Classification (GTDB taxonomy): domain Bacteria; phylum Planctomycetota; class Planctomycetia; order Pirellulales; family Thermoguttaceae; genus JAQVKF01. Next base: position 235 of record JAQVKF010000077.1, read on the forward strand.
CCGGAAATGAGACACCGTTTTGCATAGAGGGCTTTTTGCTCGGCGATATCGCTACGTCGCGCAAAATTGGCCGACATCGACTGATGTGAAAGAATCAGCCCGGCCAATCCAAAAGGAAAACAACAGAGCAACATTTCCAACACTGCCCAAACCGTATAATCGGGCATTCGAGGCGCCCTCGACACGGGGGATGGAGCGTCTGCCTGTATCGGGGCGGATAGTGCTTCTCGCGGCGGGGTAGCCGAGTCGGACGCGGCTCCGTGGAATGTGGATCTTAGTGAAACTCCACATTCGTGACAAAACTTGGCGGTACCCCGCTGTTCAGTTCCGCATTTTGGGCAAATGCTCATGATGTTCCCCGATTTCGAAGCGGTCTTTTCATTCAGCAATCGCGGCCGATCCAACAACTATACTCATGTTCCATTGTATGAAAAGACGCAAGGGAATACAAGTACGACAGCCCCAATACGGGTCAATTCGAATGCATGCACGGGATAGCGTACTTTTGGGCATACGTCTCGGCGGCAGACTCCGCGGGCGTCTGAATCGTCAGCTCCGTACACTGATAAAACGCCCTCTCTCCGATATGCACTACACTCTTAGGGATCACGATCGACGTCAAATTTTTACATCCCTGGAAAGCCCGTCCACCGATACTCGTCACACCTTCTGGAAGCGTAAGCGACGTGAGGCTGAAACAATCCGAAAACGCCCCATATCCGATGTTCGTGACCCTCGCAGGAAGCGTGAGCGTGAACAGACCCTCACAACCATTAAAAGCTCCACTTCCAATGCTCGTCACACTCGTCGGAATCGCGATGGACTTTAGTCTCCTGCAACCGGCAAAAGCCCCATCCCCAATCAGCGTCATACCTTCTTGGATCGTGATCGAAGCCAGTTTATCGCAACGTAAAAACGCGCACTTTTCAATCGTTCGGACGCTCGTCGGAATTGTGATAGAAGTCAAACTGTCACACCATAAAAACGCATTATCCTTGATAGTCGTGACGCTCGCGGGAATGATGATGGAGGTCAAACCACCGCACCATTGGAATGCTCGAGTCCCAATCGTTGTAACTGGCAAACCTTCTATTTGGGCAGGGATGCGCACCGCACCTTTCTCCATTTTATTTTTGAAACCTCTGATGATGACTTCATCATTCGTGATGGCGTATTCAAAATCAATTGCCGGATTTTCGGGTATCGTTGAATTGGATCCCACGGGGGCCAATCGGACCGGTGACGTGGTGTCTGTGGTCGGGGATGCGACCCGTACGGTGGGAATTTCCCTCGCGGCACGACTACGCGGCGTGCCATCGGGAATCTCCCGTACCACATTACCCTTCCAAATTACGGTAATGGGCATCAAAAGCATGCCAAGAGTAACCATAGAAAAGACCATGATAATGGCACAAGGACCGATGATCGCACCAGAAATGAGACACTGTTTCGCATGGAGGTTTTTTTGCTCGGCGATATCGCTACGTCGTGCAAGATTGGCCGACATCGACTGATGTGAAAGAATCAGCCCGGCCAATCCGAAAGGAAAACAACAGAGCAACATTTCCAACACCGCCCAAACCGTATAATCGGGCATTCGAGGCGCCCTCGACACGGGGGATGGAGCGTCTGCCTGTATCGGGGCGGATAGTGCTTCTCGCGGCGGGGTAGCCGAGTCGGACGCGGCTCCGTGGAATGTGGATCTTAGTGAAACTCCACATTCGTGACAAAACTTGGCGGTACCCCGCTGTTCAGTTCCGCATTTTGGGCAAATGCTCATGATGTTCCCCGATTTCGAAGCGGTCTTTTCATTCAGCAATCGCGGCCGATCCAACAACTATACTCATGTTCCATTGTATGAAAAGACGCAAGGGAATACAAGTACGACAGCCCCAATACGGGTCAATTCGAATGCATGCACGGGATAGCGTACTTTTGGGCATACGTCTCGGCGGCAGACTCCGCGGGCGTCTGAATCGTCAGCTCCGTACACTGATAAAACGCCCTCTCTCCGATATGCACTACACTCTTAGGGATCACGATCGACGTCAAATTTTTACATCCCTGGAAAGCCCGTCCACCGATACTCGTCACACCTTCTGGAAGCGTAAGCGACGTGAGGCTGAAACAATCCGAAAACGCCCCATATCCGATGTTCGTGACCCTCGCAGGAAGCGTGAGCGTGAACAGACCCTCACAACCATTAAAAGCTCCACTTCCAATGCTCGTCACACTCGTCGGAATCGCGATGGACTTTAGTCTCCTGCAACCGGCAAAAGCCCCATCCCCAATCAGCGTCATACCTTCTTGGATCGTGATCGAAGCCAGTTTATCGCAACGTAAAAACGCGCACTTTTCAATCGTTCGGACGCTCGTCGGAATTGTGATAGAAGTCAAACTGTCACACCATAAAAACGCATTATCCTTGATAGTCGTGACGCTCGCGGGAATGATGATGGAGGTCAAACCACCGCACCATTGGAATGCTCGAGTCCCAATCGTTGTAACTGGCAAACCTTCTATTTGGGCAGGGATGCGCACCGCACCTTTCTCCATTTTATTTTTGAAACCTCTGATGATGACTTCATCATTCGTGATGGCGTATTCAAAATCAATTGCCGGATTTTCGGGTATCGTTGAATTGGATCCCACGGGGGCCAATCGGACCGGTGACGTGGTGTCTGTGGTCGGGGATGCGACCCGTACGGTGGGAATTTCCCTCGCGGCACGACTACGCGGCGTGCCATCGGGAATCTCCCGTACCACATTACCCTTCCAAATTACGGTAATGGGCATCAAAAGCATGCCAAGAGTAACCATAGAAAAGACCATGATAATGGCACAAGGACCGATGATCGCACCAGAAATGAGACACTGTTTCGCATGGAGGTTTTTTTGCTCGGCGATATCGCTACGTCGTGCAAGATTGGCCGACATCGACTGATGTGAAAGAATCAGCCCGGCCAATCCGAAAGGAAAACAACAGAGCAACATTTCCAACACCGCCCAAACCGTATAATCGGGCATCAGTGGGCGGCCACAAAGCAACACCGCTAAGTTCGGTGACATGGTAACTGAGTCACACAGAGGCCTGCGTGGTGCAACCGTTTTGTCCGAAACCGAGCCACGTTGCGGCTGATCGAACGGGATCATCTGATATTGTTTTGTGATCGCGTTTGAGGCGACAAATTCTTCAGGGGCCACTGTTTGCGTGGATGTTGGATTCGGCGAAGCTCCACACTCGTGACAAAACTTGGCGGTATCCCGCTGCTTCGCTCCACATTTTGGATACATGTACATTATTTCTCCCAAATCATCATCCATGATATACAAAGATGTACTTGAATGACAAATTGATTGTACAAAATACCCCAATGGAATACAAGTGTAGAGCGTGCCGTCGGGAGTGATTTTTCCGTGGGTGTGACGATTATTTCCATCCGACATTTTTTGCGTTGTTTTTCAAGGTTTTTCTCATAGCACGGGACACAGGTCGTACCATTCGCTGCCCCAGGAACGAATCCATCGTGCCGAGGCGTCCGGTCCCCAACTGCCCGGTTCGTAAGACTCCAGCGGCAGATCCGTTCGCCCTTCATATGCGTGGATGATCGGATCGAGAACAGCCCACGCCGATTCTGTCTCATCGCTCCGGATAAACAGACTTGCATCGCCGTTCATGGCGTCCAGTAGCAGCCGCTGGTAGGCTTCCGGCATTTTGTCGCCCGACATTCGCACTTTGGTTCGCGCATCTTCTTGCAAACGAGTTGGGGGCACGCCGCTAAATCGAAAACTCAACGTCGCGTTACGAACGTTCATGCCGCCATCCGGTTGACGTGCCAGAAAATCCAGATGGATGCCTTCCGCGGGTTGAATTTGGATTACCAATCGATTCGGATCACAACTTCCGGCATGACACGCATTACCGAACCACGAGATGGGCGGTCTACGGAATCGGACGACAATCTGTGTGGTTGTACAGCTTGACGATTTACCACTTCGAATGAAAAATGGCACACCACCCCAACGTCGATTCGCGATCTTCAGCCGAAGTGCCGCGAATGTCGGCGTACGACTCGCTTGATCTACGTTCTCCTCGTCATGATACCCGCGATACTGACCGCATAACGTGCTCCGTGGGATGTCGTTCGCTCCCAACGGTTCGATACTGCGGAAGATTTTCGTCTTTTCCTCGCGAATTGAATCGGCGTCTAATCGTGCGGGCGATTCCATTGTCGTGAGTGCCAAAAGCTGAAACAGATGGTTCTGAATCATATCGCGCCAGACGCCTGCGCGTTCGTAATACGCTCCGCGATGGCCCACCGAGACCGATTCCATCGCCGTAATCTCCACTGACGCAATATGTTCACGATTCCAAAGCGGCTCAAAAATCTCGTTCGCAAACCGAAACACCAGCAAATTCTGGACGGTCTCTTTACCGAGATAATGATCAATGCGGAAAATCTGCGATTCGTCCAGCACTTCGTGCAGCTGAACGTTTAACAGTCGTGCGGAGGCCAGATCGGTTCCAAACGGTTTTTCGATCACCACACGCCGCGGACCTTTCGACACATCCACCAGTCCTGCGGCGGAAAGCCGTTGTGCCGCGATTGCGTAGAGCGATGGTGCCGTTGCCAGATAATAAACACGCGCCCGCCCGCCCGTCATGCTCTTTGAATCGTCCAAAAAGCGTGACTGATTCGTAGACGTGTTTTGTAGCGTATAGCCTTGTTCCGTGTCGGGTTGCGCCGTGGAGGGAATTTCCGCTTCGAGCGTTTCGAGACGTCTGGCCAACGCGTCAATATCCTCCGACGAATCTAACGATCCGGGTTGGTAGAAAATCTGATGTGCGAAACGATTCCAACGCTCTTCGTCAAAATTCGGAATGAATTCGCGAGATTTCTCGCCAAGATGCTCACGCCAGGCGTCGTCCGAAAATTTCGATCTGGCGAAACCGACGATTCGTACCTCCTCGCCAAGCTGGTCCATCACGCGGTAGAGCGAAGGGATCAATTTACGACTGGTCAAATCACCCGAGGCGCCAAATATTACAAGTGTTGCATTCATCATGGCCGTCCTTTGCTAGGAAAAACGTTGTGCACTTACCTCCATTTTACACGCATTGCCACCTAATTCTATTTTGGTTCGTGATTTTTTTCGGTCAAACTGTGTTGGACAATGTTCCAATACGTCCCACTTTTAACCGGGAGACGTCTCACGATGGGAATCTGTTTTCATAACCGTGTTTTATTTGGCTCGTAAAACCGTGGGGCTGCAAGGGTTTGCCGCGGCACGGGGCACCCGCGGCATGTGTAATGCCCACCGAATGGCACGCCTGCGGAACGACAGTCGTTTAGGTGTCGAGAATGACCAGATCGACGAGATTCCAACCGTTTTCGTAACGATACGTCAACTCATCCGTCAGACTGCGAATCAGCTCGATTCCCAATCCGCCCGCAAAGACATTCGAAAAAGAGACGCAACTTTCGGCATTTTCCATCTCATCCGCATCATCTGCTCGCTCGGAATCCGCTTGCTCATCGTCGTCCGCATCCGCCATGGGCGGCGTATATTCGAGTAAATTAAACGGCACACCACGATCCGCAAAGCGTAACGATACACGCCCGGTACGTACTGAATAATCGATACAAACGGGCCTCAACACGTTGGAATCCGTTTCGGAAGACGCGTTTGCATCGGGATTTTCCATCGCGTTGGTTGGCCAAATGGATGCTTCGGCGGACGCGGGTAGATTCGTGGCATACGCGGCGAGATCATCGCCCAAAAGTTCCGAGGTCGAAGCATCGGACGCATCAGGATAGGCGTATTCGATCAAATTTGTGTAAAATTCACGAACGACATCGCGAACTTTTTCTTTGCCGTTGTCCGAAAACGATACCACCGCCAACTCCGCCGCGAGCTGTCGTTGCAGTTTCGACAAATCTTCTTGCGTCGCCAAAAGGTCCAAATGCTTCATGACTTCCTCCGATTTTGATCGGTTCCTCACGACATTTAGGAAACACGGATAATCTTATCCAATCGGGCAACCCGAAAAATTTGCAAAATGACGTCGTTACAATTTTCGATGGAGAAACGTTCGCCTTTTTTCTTGTGGATCAAAACGCATAATCCAAGGAACATCGAGCAGACGCCTTGCACCTTTTTCATATCAAAAATGACGACATCGTCTGCCGATTCGGCTTGTTCACGAATCGCCGTACCCCATTCATTGCAAAACGTCGTATCTAAATTTCCCGAAAAATAACCATAGAGAAGAGATTCTTTTTGCTTAAATGTTACCATCCCATCGTCTCCCAAGCTCGTTCCGTCCATGTATGATGGATCTATATATATATCATCCAGATGTTTCCGAATATTCCATTCATCGCCCAATGTTTCCATGGTAACCGTCCCCAAGTCAAAAGGAAAGGGCCTATTCTAGATTCCTTTGATTTCTTCCCATTTTTGCTGTTTGGACAGTCCTCCCGCATCACGAGTTGCCCGATTTGCCGGTCACTTTATCCCATTTCACTCCATCGCTGTCACGTTTGCAATCTGTTTGATGAGTAAAAGCTCTACATCCGGATCGTTCTCGAAAGTCGGTAAAATCCGAATATCCAGTTCGCTACACGCATCGCGTGCCGCTTGGACGATCGCTGGCAGTTCGTGGGTCATATGTCGACCATTAGAGAGAAAATAAGGTTTTATCCATATTTGACGCACATTTTCTTGTGCAATTTTTTGCAATACCCCAGGCAAATTGGGTTCGCCGTGGGCCAAAAAGGCCGCGATGACCCGAGTGGGCGCGAGAACCATTGCAATTCGATCGACCATTGCAAGAAACGCCTGATTCGATTTACAATGGAGCGAGCCGTGGGCGAGCAAGATGATGACGGGCATCGAACGCGGTCCTTTCTGTTTTGTCGTCAAAATGAATGATTCAATAAATATTGAACATCACGGGTATTTTATTCCTTTTTAAGGGAAGTGACCACCATGCAGAGTAAATTGTTCCTATTTCGCTGTACGATTATTGCGGCGTTAGGCGGCTTATTATTTGGATTTGACACCGCGGTGATTTCCGGGGCAGAGGGAACGATTAAATCGTTGTTCCAGCTTTCCTTATTTCAGCATGGATTTACCGTGGCCAGTGCGCTAATCGGTACGATCATCGGCGCGATCATCGCTGGTAAACCCGCGGACCGATTCGGACGTAAACCCACTTTAATCATCATTGCGATTCTGTACATTGTGTCTTCAATTGGTTCGACGATTCCACAATGGCACGCCTTTGTTTTCTTCCGTTTTCTGGGCGGTTTGGCGGTGGGCGGCGCGTCGGTGGTTTCTCCGTTGTATATTGCGGAAATTTCGCCCGCCGCGTGGCGCGGACGGTTGGTAGCGGTGACGCAGTTTAACATTGTGTTGGGGATTTTGCTTGCGTATCTTTCCAATTATACGATTGCGGGAATGCAGCTTGGCGCGAACGAATGGCGGTGGATGTTTGGTGTCGAGGCGATTCCTGCGGCGGTCTTTTTCCTACTGATGTTTGTGGTTCCGGAAACGCCGCGCTGGCTATTTGCGCGTGGCCGTTTACTCGAGGCGGCGGAACTTTTTGGCTTAATCGGTTATGACGCCGCGACCCCCGAGCAGGAAGTCCAAAAAGTGGTCGAATCGTTGGTTGCTTCGCAGAATCAGGAGGTGGAACCATTTTTCTGCAGAAAGTATCTCAAACCGATTTTGCTCGCGTTTGCGATTGCGACATTCAACCAGCTTTCTGGTGTCAACGCGTTGCTGTACTATTCTAAAACCATTTTCACGATGGCCGGCATGACTGGTGACGTCGCGCTGATGAGTAGTGTGGTGGTGGGTTTTACGAATCTCATTTTCACGATGGCGGCGATGGCGATCATTGATTTTTTCGGTCGCAAGAAGCTGATGCTCGTCGGTTCGGTGGGTTATATTTTGAGTCTCGGTACGGTAGCGTGGGCATTTTTCCATTTCGGACTTGACGCGAATGGTGTACCGCAGTTCACCCCAACCGGCAGCAAATTGGTACTCGGTTGCATTTTGCTGTTTATTGCGTCGCACGCATTTGGTCAAGGCGCGGTCATTTGGGTATTTATCGGCGAGATTTTTCCGAATTCCGTCCGTGCGCGTGGGCAGGCGCTCGGTTCGTTCACACACTGGTTTTGGTGTGCGGTTATTTCGTGGACGTTTCCGCTTATTGCGGAAAAATCGGGCGGTTACGCTTTTGCCATTTATGCCGTCTGTATGGTCTTTCAACTGTTGTGGGTCGTGTTGATCATGCCTGAGACGAAGGGGATTCCGCTGGAAGAGATGCAGAAGAAGCTCTTGCCGCAGGACCGTTGAGTGTTCCCGGATCGGCGGTCACTTCATATCTACCTACGGAATATTGAACGGCCGCGGCCCTAGTGCACGTTCACACAATCACAGGGAAAAAACGATGGCTAAGAATGAAATGACTGCAATCTGGGTGGTCTGTGTTGGTTGATATTGAAGTTTGAGCGTCTAGGGTGTGTTCGTGCAAACGTCGTATCATGTTGACCGGCGTTGCAACTTGTGCGTCTAGGGTGTGTTCACATATAATCACATGGTAAAAACCGATGACTAAGCATGAAATAACAGCCATCGGGGCGGTTTAGGTTGGTTGATATTGAAGTTTGAGCGTCTAGTAAAAAGTTTTGGAAGGGGTGTTTGAGAGGAAACTTTTTGTAAAAAGTTTCCTCTCGTTGATTTTATTTCGCTTCAAAAAAGTTTTACGAAAAACCATTTTCATAGAAAATACGCAAACTTTTTTGAACGTTTGCCGGTGTCGGTTGCCAACTTAAAATTGGATATTTCCTGATCAAAGCAACGACATTACTGCGGCGATTATGTGCACCGTCTAGCAAAAGGTTCGGATCATCTGTCGTTCACCCGCTTCAAGCGTCAAATTCCAAACGAGTCGCGTTGTTCCATCCGCATTTTCACTTGCTACGGCGGTAATGTCCGCATTTTCGACGGCCTCGAATTTCGTGATTGACGCGTCGAAAACGATCTGAGCCTTTCCCGATGTGGTTTCGCTTCGATTCACGAACATCATATACGTTTCACCCTGTTGGGGATCACGGAAAAAGCCGATCACAAGCTCGGCGTTGCCGCGTACTTCGGTAATCACAGTCTGCTGCGAGAGTGGTGTGGTGGCTGACGGACACGGTTCCGTATGGTAAACACCAGTCGATTCGCATCGCATGAGTAAAGGAGCCAATTTCAGGACATCCGCGTTAATGGCCTTAATTTCCTCGTATTTTCGGAGCGGTTCCCCTTCGTAAGTTGTGATGGCGTCGTGCCAACCATCATATTCCGGACGTTTCGGCGGGGTTAAATAGGTAAAATATTGAATCCCGTGTGCTCCGTACACGAGCGCACTGTTGACTTGCCAGAGCAACTCCGCACGACTCGGATTTCGATAACTAAAATGCGGACAACTCAGTAAAATATAGTTAAATGGAATTTGCGAACGTAACGCCCCGTGCCGAATGACTTCGAGATTTTCATAAAAATCGGCACGACGTGTTCCATTATCAAACATTGCGTAATGGTCATAACTCAGAAAAACGGGTTTAACCTCCGTTAAGAAACGATCGACATATTCCGTATAACTCGGAGCTCCGAGCTGATCAGACGCGGTTTGTTCGGGAACGCCAAGCTGATCGGGTAACGCATATGTGGGAAAAAGATTGATGTATGGCACATGCTGCGGATCTTTGTCGAGCAGATACTGGTTGATTTTGGCGAGTGCTGGAAATTTAGAAGCGTCCGGTTCGTCGATGATGTGGTATCCCCACAAAGCCGGGTGGTCGGCGACTTCCGCGAACAGAGCGTCGAGCGGTGTTTGAAAATCGTCGGCGTACGGTTGAATGCGTGCGTCTTCCAGCACGACTTTGAGTCCATATTTTTTGGCCAAGTCGAGCGTTTTTCTTCCACCGCCAGCCTGCGCGACCGTGAAATGTGCGTCTGCGATCCGCTTAAAACTCGATTCACTGGGTTCCGGTCCCCACCAATAGCTGATGAAGAACTCGTCGCGTAAATGTTTGGGCACCGCGGTCGCCAACGGGATCGGCCGGTCGGGTACCTCCGTTTGGGCGGCTTGAACGGCATCGCGATTAAGCTCCGCTAGGTTCCATAACCCCGCGGCAAGAGCCGTGTGTTCCATAAAATTTCGTCGTGTCAGCTGTTTCATTCTGCGCCTCGTTTGGTATCTTTGGTTTCTTCGTATGACGATGACAAATGGGGAAAACTCGGACCATTTTTCGCAAAATCAGAAGAAAATTTCCTATTTAACGCGAGATGGTTATCATGTACCCGGTCATATTCAGTGGGCCAATGGTCCGATGGACAGCTTCATTGTACAGGCGTTACCTAGGCGAATGCAACGGTATACGGCAATCGTGTTGGCGGATTTCCGGGATGTGCCAGTGTAGTCATTTGCCGTGGAACGCGGATACTGTTTGCCGATGTTTTTGCGAACCTTTTTGCCATTTTTCGATATCATGAAAAAATTCTTTATTATGGTACCACGTTACACGGCGGTTTTGGTGATTGGCGGCGAATCGGCTCACGAGACGTACTGTTTTTGGAATCCGGTTTCACGATTGTAATTTTTAATACCCTTTTTCATGTGATGGGATTTGTCGGCGGTTGGCTGATCGCGAAGGGGTTCCGCTTTTCGCTGGAGGCGAAGAAAAGGCTACCGTTGGAGGTCGGGATGCAGAACGCTGGTTTGGCCACGGTATTGGCGACCACTCATTTTGCCGATCTGAAAGACGCTGCGGTTATGGCGGCGTTTTCGTACGTTTGGCACGCCATCACGGGAGCTATTTTGGCCAACATTTATGCCAAATATCCCAATGATGTGGAAAATACCGAACCGCAAAGCCGACATATCGAAAATATCGTGAACTATTCCGTGGGGGCGACCACGATCTGCGTCCCCTGAACGCGGATGACACGCACCATCATTCCCTGTTCCACGAATGTTCCATTGGATACCACGTCGTAAAAGTAGCCCGCTATCTCGATACGTCCGGCTGGCGTGAGCGGGGTCACCGCGCGTCCGTAAAGTCCGAGTAGCGAATCGGTATGCGGTGAATCACTGTTCGAGTGGTTTAGCCCCTGTGCATCCCCATCGCTTAACAAGCCGTTCTCTCCCAAAATATCCGGTATACGATCATATTCACCACCGGATTCGGCGTTAGCGGAGCGTGATCTGGAGCGAGCCGGCCCATCCGGAGACGGAACGGCAAAAATTTTTGGAAGACAGTAATTGAGTCCGATTAAACCCAATACGGCCACTAAAAGTGAGCCTAAAATACTCCACAGCGAGTTTTCGAGGCTCGTCCATTGATAGTCATTTTGGGGAACCCAAAAACTTTGCATCGCCATGACAATGGCAAGCGTCATCAAACCAAACCCCCCGACGCCGAAGATGCCAAAGCCGGGAATGACAAAAATTTCCAACAAAATGCAGAGAAAGCCCATCACGAATAGGACCACCTCAAGCATGGAACCGGTACCGCCTAGAATCTGTCCCCAGAAGAAAAGGCCGAAAAATACAATCGAAAGAAAACCGGAAACCGCCGCACCGGGTAAAATGAAAATCTCCGCGAAAATACACAAAAACGCTAAGGTAAGACACGCTCGCGATATCCACGGAAGTGCCAAAAATTCCAACAAACGTGTGATCCAATTGTGTCGTAATTCCCGCTTCGGAATACTCGCGTTCGCCCCCAGAAGTTGCCGTACATTGAGATCACTATCAGCTATTTGGACGAAGGAACCTACAATACGGTGGAGAGTTTCTCCGGATAAAGCCAGTACGGAATCAGACGGATCGCCCTCCGTTTGGAGTGTTTCGACCAACAGCCAATCGTTCGCGTCGGTCCAAGTGGGGACTTCTTTGTTCGGAAAACATTCCAATTTGCCTGTTTGGCGATTGCGATATAAGCCGATGTCCTCGTGGGGAAATATCCCCGCTTGGCACAGCGTACAATCGCGTCCTAAAACCGGAAGAATACGACCAGTTAAAAACTCCGAGACACGCTGTTGTGACGCTTCGCTTCGGAACGCCTCCAAACCGTCGCCGCCCAGTAGCGTACCTGGCGCCGCAATGATCTGACGACAGGCGTAGACGATTAAAAGCGCGTCTGATTTGACTTTTCCATGAACGCGTGCCACAGGACAGATTCGGGTGGTGTCCAAATTCAATAGCCAATCGGCCAACAGGAGCGATTCATCCAGATTGCCGCCCGCAGACTCGATATCGAGAAGCAATACGGTGTAGTTTTTTTCCTGCCAAGAATCTTCCGTATTCGGTAGATTGGCGTCATGTTGGGAAAGTTCTTGGCCCACGAGCCGACGTATGCGTTCGGTCAAATTGTTCGCAATAGGGCCGTGAATCTCATACCGCAAAATCAGATCCGGGACACTACCAAGCGGTTGAATGCGTGATGATCCGAAAAGCTGGTGTAATTCGCCATCATCACCGACAATACGATCAACCCAACCATAGTGGCGAGCTTGTGCCGCCGTGTAAATCAAGGGAGTATTTGGCGCGGCCAAGACTTTTTGCGAGTCAATGCGATGCGTTTTGGCAAACTCATCCAACGCGTCCGCACGAACAAATTCGAGTCCCGTGTCCGTTTGTAATTCCAGCAGACCGAACGAATCGTCCACCATGCGAAGAGCCACCACACCAGGACAATGAGAGCGTTTTTCCGCGATTTCCATCATGCTTAGACGTATGGATTGTTCCGTTGGCCCTTGGAACTGAGACGGCATTTCACCGGAAAAAATGACTTCTGGTCCTGTGATAATCGTATTGCAGGCCAATGCCACGAGATTGATATAACCGGAGAGTTTGGGTATCCGAATCTGGCAAACAGTGGTGCAATCCGCCACTTTCGGACTCGTGAGGAATTTTGCAAAATCAAACGCGACCCCAAAAGTCGTCGTACCCCAGTCCGATTCCTTGCTATCGGGTGCCGCGGTGAGTTCGAGCAAAAACACTGGAGCGTGTGAACCTTGTTCCGGGACTTTGACCGAGGGGGGGCTCGGTTTTTGCCATTTTTGGAGCGTGAGACTCATCGCCTCCTGGATATGGTCAGAATCTGCCGCCGACAGAGGCAACGGAACTTGGACGCGATACACAGGCGTCTCTTGCGATATGGCCGGTACTTCCACCGATTCCTCTGCCGCCACCCTCCATAACGGACTTGCGGACGCCACCGAGACCACCAATGATACTGCCGACAACGCCAGCCAGAGAAAAAAAAGAATACAAATTCTTCGTAAAAAAAGGATTTGCCAACATGAGCGACGCCCCACGGAGCGAGTGTCCATCGTTTTTTCTCCTTCTATCCACGATATCCAACATCGACCCATCCGACATTGCCACACCAACCGCCTCCCCCGACATCGCTCCACCCAACATCACTTTCCCCGTAATGCGGCACGGCCGACACGCCCGAGTACCGATCGAACGCCGCACGGCTTTCGCCACACACAGAGAGGGCTTCACCAAATGGTAGAACGGCCTTCGCCGTACTGGCACGCGGACTTTGCCGGAGCGGCTCAGCTCTGCAGTTTACGCGTATCGATGACACGTTTGGCTTTTCCGAGGAAGCGTTCCAGCGTTTTAGGCGCGAGAAGCTCGACCTGAATATGCAAACCTGTGGACGAATAAATCGCGTGGGCGATCTGTTCACGGAACTGCTGCATTACGCTCATGCTGTCCGAAAACGCCTCAGGCATCAATTCGACTTTCAGTTTGATCTGATCTAAAGCACCCGGACGCGACACTTCAATCTGATAGTGGGGCGAAGTGCCGGGAACGCTTAACATCGCAATTTCGATTTGCGTTGGAAAAACGTTGACGCCGCGAATGATCAACATATCGTCCGAACGTCCGCGCAATTTGGTCATTCGACGTCCGGTACGTCCGCACGGACAGGTGCCGGGCATGATTCGGGCTAGGTCGCGAGTTCGGTAACGGCACACGGGCATCGCCATACGCATGAGCGGCGTGATGACCAATTCCCCGACTTCGCCCTCCGGAACTGGTTCGAGCGTGTCCGGATTCAGACACTCGACGATAAAACAGTCTTCCTGAAAGTGCATCCCGTCACGCATGTAGCATTCGCCTGACACGCCCGGACCACCGACTTCCGAAAGACCGTAATTGTCGAAACAGTAGATCGGCAATTGAGACTCAATAGAAGTACGAATATCTTCCGTCCACGGTTCGCCGCCCAGATGGGCGAAACGCAGTTTCAGCGATTTGGGATCGATACCCGCCGCAACCACTTCTTCCGCGATATTCAGAAGGTAACTAGGGGTGGCGATGATCGTTTCCGGTTCCATGTCGGTGAGCATCATGATCTGACGCGCGGTGTTGCCGGCGGCGACCGGAATGATCGACGCGCCTACCTTTTCGATACCGTAGTGCAATCCAAAACCGCCAGTGAATAGACCGTAACCGAACGAAATCTGACACGTTTGATCAGGCGTTAACCCGCCAGACACCAAAAAACGCGCCACTAATCCGGACCAAATGTCGAGATCTTCTCGATTATAAGCCACAAATGTCGGTTTACCGGTCGTGCCCGAAGAACCGTGAAAACGGATCACTTCCGACTTCGGAACGGAAAGGAGACCGAGTGGGTAATGTTCACGAAAATCGTTTTTCGTTGTGAACGGAAGACGACGAATATCGTCCACCGTTTGGATCGAATCGGGCGTGATTTTCATCGCCTCGAATTTCTCTTTGAAGAACGGAACTCGCATCATACGTTCGATGGACTTACGCAAACGTTCAACCTGGAGAATCTTGATTTGATCCTGCGGCAGCGTTTCCATTTTGTGATCAAAAAAACGATTTTCAATATCTGCTTTCCGCGACATGACCTTTAATACCTCTTAATATTTCTGTATGCATCTGACGTTATCCACCAACACGGACGTCGTCAATGGAGATTAATTTCGGATCAGAGTTAGAACTTCATTTTCGGGTAAAACTTTTGCGCCGGACGCGATCAGCACGTCGCAACCCATTTTCGTGTCGTCAAAGCGAAAAATCATCAGAGCGCGACCATGTGAACGATAGCTGAATGCGTACATATATTCCACATTGAGTCCTTTATCGTTCAGGAGCGTGAGCAGATCCGCGAGTCCGCCGGGACGATCCTCGATTTCGACCGCAACCACCTCCGTCAGACGGACCGTGTAGCCAACCGTTTCCAATTTCGCCTTAGCCGCTACCGGGTCTTGGACGATCAAACGTAAAATGCCGAATTGCTGGGTATCGGCCAGCGAAAGCGTTAAAATATCAATGCCAAACTCACCCAACGTGCGACATGCGCTGCTTAGATGACCGGGCTTATTCTCCAGAAAAAGCGATAATTGTTGAAGCATCATCGGAGGATTCCTTTCTGTACGGAGTTTTCGTATTTCTATTTGTTTTTTTTGTTACATTGGCTCAGGCTTTGCCCAAATAACCGATAGCTCGACCGGACAACGTCCAACATGACGCGTATCGCCACCGAAACCGTTAACATAACACAATACGCAATTACAGCATATAATATACTGCCATCAATATATCGTCACGCGGACCCGGAATCGCCCATCACACGGGGGTATTCCGAACAATGAATGGCTTACCGCGATCGTTTATAACGATTTTACTTCTTGTGTCATAGTGGTTCGAGATTCTTTGGGAATCAGTTTACCTGGATTGAACAGTTGGTGCGGATCGAACGCTTTATGGATGCGGCGCATGGCATTGAGATCGTTAGGAGCAAACAGTTGGTCCATAAAATCAATCTTTTCGACGCCGATGCCATGTTCGGCGGTGACGCTTCCACCGAGTTCCATACAGGCGGTCAAAATTTCCTGGCCGGCGAGATGAATCCGCGCGACCTCGTCATGATTTGCCTCGTCAAAGAGCACAATAGGATGGACATTTCCGTCACCAGCGTGAGCCACATTGACGATCAGTACCTGATATTTTTCCGCAATGGCGGCGATACGCCGCAGAATTTCGGGGAGTTGCGTTCGTGGCACGACGCCGTCTTGAATCACGTAGTTGGGACGCAAACGTCCGACGCTTCCGACGGAAAGTTTGCGGCATTTCCAAAGCATTTCACGATCTTGCGCGGTGGCGGCTTCCAAAAATTCGACCGCCCCATGAGCCTCGCAAATACGGGCGATGGCCTCCTGTTGCGAATCAAGTCCCGCTTCGGTACCGTCGATTTCAAAGATCAACACCGCCTCGGTATCGGGTTTGAAACCGATATGGAAAGCGGCCTCGACCGAGGCGATAATTCCGCGATCCATCAGTTCCATTGCCGCCGGTACCACGCCCGCCGCGATCACGTCGCTCACCGCGTGAGTGGCATCATCGACGGAGTTAAAAATTACACGATACGTTCGCAGTCCCAGTGGATCAGGCGTTAAGCGGCACCAAATTTTCGTCACGATACCGAGCGTACCTTCGCTGCCGGTCAAAATGCCAGCCAAATCGAACTCCGCGGGATCGGCAAGAGGACCAATCGAATGGATTTCACCACGTCCGTCCACCCATTCCAACCCTGCAACATGTTGGAGCATGACCCCGTATTTAAGTGTATGTGGTCCACCGGCGTTGGTGGCGACATTTCCACCGATTGTCGCGGCGCCCTGACTGGATGGATCTGGGGCGAAATGGAACCCCGTTCCCGCGAGCCGACGGGTCAATTCAAGATTTAACACGCCCGGTTCGACTAATGCGAGCCGATTTCGAGGATCAAGATGGAGAATTTTACGCATACGTGTGAGCGAAATTTGAACACCACCCTCCAGCGGCGTCGTTCCCCCCGCTAAACTGGTAGCCGCACCACGAGCCACGACCGGACAGCGATATTTCACACAGAGCGACACCACTTTGGCCACATCTTCCGTCGTTTGTGGAAAAACCACCGCGTCTGGACGGTGTTTTTTCAGAGTATAACCATCGCATTCGTAAGCCAATAATTCCGACGGATGGGTCAGAATATTTTCTTTGCGAAAATGACGACGTAACACATTGAGAAGCTCTGTGCGATCTGTATGATCCATAGTGATCACCACTCTCGTTGGAAATGACACATATTCCTGTTGCACCGCGGCGGCTGGACCGACGCCTAGGGCGGTGTTCGCGGACGCCCGA
>JAQVKF010000078.1 GCA_028694795.1 Thermoguttaceae bacterium
TGATGTCGCAGATCACGAAGACGACGGTAGATTCGGGTAAAAACGAAGATACGCTGGACTTC
The DNA here is from genome assembly GCA_028694795.1 of Thermoguttaceae bacterium. Lineage (GTDB taxonomy): Bacteria > Planctomycetota > Planctomycetia > Pirellulales > Thermoguttaceae > JAQVKF01. The sequence goes on from JAQVKF010000078.1 coordinate 63, forward strand.
TCGGAAGCGTCCGAGGGTGTAAATATCAACATTGGCAAGAGTTCGGCGCAGCGGGTTTTCGCTTGCAGCGGTAACAAACTGATCTCGAAAGGCCGCTTGTTGGGCTTGGTCGGTACAGAATACAGCGACACGCTCATCGGTTGCAGCGGCGACAACACGATTTGGGGACTCAGCGGCAACGACTACATTGACGGTGGTTCGGGCAACGACGTGATCTTCGGTGGTGCTGGCAATGATACGATCGAAGGTGGTTCGGGCAACGATATCATCTTTGGTGGTGACGGTAACGACACAGTCAACGATAAGTCGGGTAAGAACGTTCTGATCGGCGATGCAGGTGTGGATACGCTTGGTGGTAGTGGTTCCAACGTTTTAGTTGGTGGTACCACGGCGGCGAATTTGGACCAGACACGTGACGCGTTTGCGGCGATCTTCGGTGCTTGGACCTCGTCGAAGAAGATCAACGATCGCTTCGCGGCGGTCAATGCGTTGCTTGCGGATAATCTGGTGGCCGACAGTGCGATCAACACGCTCATCGGCGGCACCTCGAATGACATGTTCTTTGCGTCGCAGAAAGACAACGTTTTGAATTTCGATGCGAAGAAGGATGCTTGGACGAGTGTTTCGGCCGGTACGGTTCCGTTCATTGTTGTTGGTGGTACACTCCAATCGAAGAAGACGGTTCTGCTCACCGCAGTGGCAACTTCAGGTATGAGTGGTACGAATTACACCTGTACATGGGAAATTTTTGCTCCGGGTAACGGAACGACGATCCCACAATACTCGCTTGAAGGCAGTACCGTTTCGTTCAAACCGACTTTTGGTGCGGGCGATTACACGGTCAAGTTGACGATGACGGACGAGAGCAGTATTGCGACGACGCTCACCCAGAGTTTCTACGTAAAACCGTAATGAATAAGCAGGTATGACATGCTAAGTTGAACCGAAAAAGTCCTCTTCCAGATGGTAGAGGACTTTTTGCTATACGGTGGTGGTTCCAACCTTTCACTAGAGCGTGTTCACATATAATTACATGGTAAAAACCGATAGCAAGAATGAAATGATCACAATCGGGGCGTTTTATATCGGTCGGCATGGGAGTTTGTGCGTCTAATAAAAAGTTTTGGAAAAGGGGTTTGAGGGGAAACTTTTTGCAAAAAGTTTCTTCTCATTAATACCTCGTTTCAAAAAAGTTTTACGAAAAAAACATCTTCGCGGAAAATGCGCAAACTTTTTTGAACTTTTTACCCGACGCTGGTACAGCCGGTCGCTCCGATTGAAGTGGTAACTTATGTGAACACACCCTAGACGGTGGTGGTTCCAACCGGCTGAGTAGGCTTGTAAATTCGTGCGGATGGTCGCGAGGCCGCATCAGGCAGAAGAATTCGGCCATATGTCCGCGCAAGCAGTTGGGGCGAATCGGTTATGGTGGGGTGTTTGTGGGAGTACTACTCGATGATGGATGTGTTTGAACCGTAAAACGTGTCTGATACAGCATTTTATCCCGTAAGAAGTCAATCGTAACGGTCGAACCGGGCGCACTGAATGGTACGAGCATCGTGAGATGTTCGGCCCGTTCGAGCAGGTCACCGTCATAACGCAAGAGTAAATCGCCAGGCCGAATTCCCGCGATTTCGGCGGGCGATCCCGCTTCGACACGCATCACCATCGCTCCGACGGCACGAGGCAATCCAAACGCGACAAGCTGTTGCGACGTGAGTGCCGGAACCAGTTGGACACCAAGCCAGCCGCGTTCCGCTCGACCGGTCGTTAGAAGCTGATCCGCGATTTTCTTGACCAAATGACAGGGAATCGCGAATCCAATCCCATTATTCCCACCTGAACTGCTGGCGATACCGGTCGCCAAACCGACCACCTCACCACGCAAATTGACCAGTGGTCCACCACTGCTTCCAGGATTCATCGGTGCGTCGGTCTGAATAAAATACTGATATCGAATCGTTCCCCCCGCAAGTTTTAGCTGACAACGTCCTAAACCACCGACGATTCCCAACGCCAACGATTGTTCTAACCCGAAGGGATGCCCAAACGAACAGACGAGATCGCCCAACTGTGCCGGACGAGAGGTAAGTTCTGCGGTAACCAATCGCTCAGTCGAGCCATTGAGCGTCAATACGGCGACATCCGTTTCCGTGTCACGCAAAATCGAGGCCGGTGTGAGCGATTCGCCACCAAAAACACGAATCAGAATGCGTTCCGGATGTTCCGACGGCGATTGCTGCAACACATGATTATTCGTCAAAACGACCGTTTGATTCTGCAAACGAACCAGTACGCCAGATCCCTTTTCGACAATCGTTGGCATCTTAGAATCTTTCGGTGCAGGAATGCGCACTTCAAGCTGAACGACGCTCGGTCGCACCCAATAGGTTAGATCACGCAACGAGGTCGAAATTCCCTCCAGTGGATTCGCGGAAAGCGAAGCGGCGAGGCGTTTTTGGATCGCGTCACGAGACTCCATTTCGGGCAAAATCGCTTCGATTTTTTGCGGCGATGGTGCCAATTGCGCATACAACCCGGTGGAAAAAAAGTCCATCGCTACGATAACAACACACACGCATTTCACGAAGACCAAAGATAAATACTTCATAAAAATATCACCATGGGGGTGGAGGGAACGATATCGCCGCCGATTGGCATCGAACGCGGGTTATTCGGTTGTTTCCGCGGATTCGGACGAGATGACGTGGGGAACCGAAGTCTCGATGGGCCAACGCCACAGCTTTTCGACCATTGCGTATCCTGTGGGATCATGTTTCTTGAGTTCAATCCGAACGAATGGGAAAAAGTCATTTTCGCCGAAATAACATTCCGAAAGTTCCGCGAAATATTCCATCGGATTCGTGGCTCCATACGCCTTCGATGTGTGATCGTCGTTACAGAGACTCTGTTCGTAAATTCCGGCTTGCATCGCCTTTTGGTAGGCATTTTGGATTTCCGCGTTGCCGTATCCGTCTGGTAAAAAACGATCCTGCCACGCATGTGCGAGTTCGTGAAGAATCATCATCGGTTGGCGAGCGACTTCCGTGAGAAAATATTCCGCATTGGGGATGTCAATTGACTTTTCTTTGTCCGGATTAACCCCATGTTCGCGAAGCCATTCGACACTCGGATGGTAACATACCCCATCAACGTAAGGATCTTTCCGCTGAATCCAGATTTTGACTTCCCGCAATCGTTCGACCACCGGCTCTGGAAGTGCGTAAGTCACCTTGCATAACTGATGATCCAGCAGCTCACAGACTTGAGTATCCAGTTCCTTTTGCGTTGTGAGATCTGCCGCGAAATAACACTGCCATCCACGTATCTCGCGTATCGTATAACCAGAGGTCGGATAACATGCGACGCTGGTCTCCCGTTCCTCATCCTCATGGGGAGCCGCGTGGAAGGGCTTTTCTGGGGCCGTATCTGACGGGGCTTTGGCAACCGCTGACGATTCCAAAAGTTGTAAACCCAATCGGTTGATTTGGGCATTGGCACAGTTGGCCAAGAGGATCACCTCGCAATCTTCAGCTCGATTCAACGCTATAAAGCTATGGTATCCACCCGTTTCGCCATCGTGCCAAAGGAGGACGCCGTCAGGACGTTGGTGCCACCCCAAACCGATTGCCAGCTCCGCGTTTACCACCGTATGAATACGTTGGGTCATCCGAATCGAATCCGCCAGTGGCGTCGACGCGACGCTTTGATTCAATCCGAGCAACGCCTCGCCATAGCGTGTCATATCGGCCAACGTCGAGACGATCGCCCCTCCACCCTGGAACGTCCGAAAATTCCACCGATGTGACGAATTTCCCACAGCGTCATGCGGCAGCGCATACCGACTCAACCTAGCGTCCGATGAACAGGTCGTATCCTGGACCCACGTATCGTTCATGCCCAGCGGATTCAGAACGCGAGTTTCAAGTAGTTTCGAATAATTCCATGTCAATTCCACGGAATACCCTGATTTGTTTTCACTCGTTTGGGCGGCCGGTCGAGCCACATCGCACAACACGTCGGTCAAAATGGCGTATCCAAAATTACTGTACTCGTACTTGGGCGTTTGAAGTGAAGTCGTGAAAAGGGCCTCGCGTAAAGCGGTTTCCGGATAATCGGCGTATGGATTTTCGGGCGTTTTTTCCATGTACGGAATGAAATTTTCCGGAAGTCGCGGAAGTCCCGAAGTATGCGTCGCCAGTGACTCGACCGTCACGCCGGACGCCGGAAAGGATCGCTCCGCCGTCACCCCAGCAGAGTCCGCCGAATCAAAAGAAGCGACAGAATCTAAACATGCTGCGGAATTCTTAGTGGCGACAGAGTTGGTGCTCAATCCGTGGGATGATGCCGACCAATAAAGCTCGCCCAATGTCGTTTCCGGTTCGATTTCGCCACGTCGATATGCCTCGGCCAGCAGTAGCGCGCTCAATGTTTTGCTCAGCGAGGCAATTTCGTAGTAAGTGGTGTCTGACGGCGTTTCGCATTCGCCGGTTGGAGTGATGAGACCGGTTGACCCAAAATGCTGCCGAATCGTTCCCTGCGGCGTGATGACTGCCACACTGAGTCCAACCAGCGGCGGTGCGTCGTCAGAGGCGTAAAACGCTTCGACCAGTGACGCAATCCGCTGTTCTTCAGACGTCTCCGACGATTCGGACGATTGGCCCAATGGGATTGCCGCCTCGGTGTCTGGTTCTGCGGCCCACCCCATGAAACCACCCGCCCACAAGGTGAAAAGAATTCCCCATGGACATATCCACCGGTAGCGCCGGATTGGACGTTTGCGTCGGCGAGCTTTCGTCACACAACCGTTTGGAATCACATGAGCCCCTTTGATCCATATCCGTACCCCCGACACCAAAGGGTCAAAAAACAACTGCATTTTTTCTCCCCATCTCCCATTCGCAAAACATTTTCTTCCATGGCCGCTTCCTCACCACCATCGTACTCCTCGATGATCAACTCCATTTTATCGGAAACCCATCGTAAAACATACCTTTCCGATAAAATTTTGGTTTCAAGGGCTTGCCACGGTTCCACCGTATGGTACACTTAAGACTGTATTATTTGCCACGCTGAAAATGCGTCGTGTTATTATTACCTAGAGTAATAGGAGAACGCTCTATGAGTACACAGATTTATGCTGCAGCATCGGTCAATCAAACGCCGTTAGATTGGGATCGCAATGAGCAAAATCTTTTAGAAGTGATCGACGCGGCGAAAGCGGAACAGGTCCAGCTACTGGTTTTTCCGGAGCTTGCGATCTGCGGTACAGATTGTGAAGATGCGCTGTGGTTTCCCGACACACTGCGACAGGCGTGGAAAATTCTCGTCAATGTGGCTGAACAAACGCGTGATACATCGGTGCGGATGACGCTAGTCGTCGGATTACCGGTCGAATATGATGGACAATTGTATAATGTGGCAGCAGTGTGTACCGAGGGGAAAATCGTGGGGTTAGTACCAAAATTGCGATTTTCGCGAACGCCGCTAAGCTACGATACCCGTTGGTTTTCGGAGATTCCACCCGTAGCGGGAACAATGATCGACGGGATTCCATTCCAATCGGATTTCACGGCGCAACTGGACGGTTCAAATGATTCGGATCGTCCGGATGATTCGAAGATACGTGTTTTGTTCGGCGATGATCCTTTACCACCGACAACTGATAACATGGTTTACGCGGTCCCGCTGGCCGATGTTTTTGAGTTCGGCTCGTATTATCGTCGAGCGATGAGTTTGGTCGAGAAGTCGCGACTTGCTCCGGAGGCGGTATTCGTCGCGGCCAACCATTTGGGAAACGAATCAGGTGGTTCGATTTACGATGGCGGTAATTTGATCGTGGGTGACGGTCAGGTTTTCGTCGCGGATGATCGATTTTCGTATCATCCGTGGGAATTGACCATCTTGGTGGCCGAAAGCTCGGATAACAACGCCGAACATTCGGAAAACCCGCAAAATGGGTCCACCGAAGACAAGTCGGCGTTTTTTCAAGGAGAAACAACCGACTCCGCGACGACTGATTCCGCGGCGGAATGTGGCGAAATGGAAGATTCCCATTCGAAATCGGAGGGGAAAGCGGCATTTTCATTCGAGTTGCCGATAGACAGTCGGATCGATTTTTCGGCAAAATGTGGAGAATTCTCCGATGCGGTGGCGTTAGGTTTGTGGGATTACGCGAGGAAGACGCGGTCGAAGGGGTTCGTGTTGAGTTTGAGTGGTGGAGCAGACTCGGCGGCGATTGCGTGTCTGGCAGAGATGGGGTTGCAGCGAGCATATGAGACGCTGGGTGATGACGTTTTTTTTGCGTCACTGGGAGTGATTGCGCCAAAGGCGTACCGGTCAGAGCGTCTAGTGACCCGTCTGCTTCACACGATTTACCAAGGGAGTGCCAACAGTTCGACGACAACGCGCGACGCGGCACAACGGTTGGCCGACGGATTGGGCGCGGCTTTTTCGGAGATTCGGATCGACGAATTTGTGAAAGGGTATAAAACGGCGATCGAAAAGGTAATCAAACGTGAATTACTGTGGGAAACGGACGATCTGGCGTTGCAAAATATCCAAGCGAGAGTCCGTGTACCAGGGGTGTGGATGTTGGCGAATGTGAAAAATGCATTGCTACTCTCGACGGGGAATCGAAGTGAAGCGGCGGTCGGTTACGCCACAATGGATGGAGACAGTTGCGGTTGTATCTCTCCGATTGCAGGGATTGATAAGGCGTTTTTGCGGAAGTTTCTCGTCTGGTTGCGTGACACCGGTCCGAGCTGCTGGCGAGCGGTACCGGAATTGGATGGCGTGCTTTCGATGCCGCCGACCGCTGAGCTGCGTCCGTCGGCGTATGGACAAACGGATGAAAAAGACTTGATGCCGTATGAGGTTTTGAATACGATAGAGCTAGCGGCGATTCGGGATCGGTTGCCGCCACGAGAAGTAATCGACGTGCTCCATGAGAAATATCCGGAATTATCGGATGTCCAGATTGACGAATGGATTCGACGCTTTTTCATGATGTGGGCGAGAAACCAGTGGAAACGTGAGCGATTCGCGACCGGTTTCCATGTAGATGATCATAATCTGAGTCCGAAAAGCGGCTGTCGATTTCCCGTGATTTCCGGTGGATTTGCTCGTGAATTGCGAGATATGCCGCGTTTGGAACCTCGTTAAAATGGCAGTGATCGGGGTCGCGTGGTAGATCGTTCGTCAGGTGAGTAAACTACCGGAACTTAGCTTCAATGGATCTGCCAAATCTCATAAGGAGAAAAGAATGCGACCTTTTTGCGTCATGCTTGTGGTACTCAGCGTTGGACTGATCGGTAAAACAGAATTCATGGGCGGCACAGGGCCGTTTGGTCACACGCTCGCGGCGGCGGAATCGACCATTGCAGAATCTGGAAACACCACCATAGCAGAGGTGGAAACGCTTGGACCGATTTTGCCGCCAGAGTTTGCGGCCAAAGAAATGTTGCGTCGAGAACAAACACGGCTCATTGGAATAGCCCAAAACCAGTGGCGGCAAACGTATGACGCGTTGACCACGCCAGATACGATTGCGGCGTACCAAGCCCGACAGCGGCAATTTTTTACGGCAGCGGTGGGTGATTTTCCGTCACCGCTTAGTGACGATCCCGCGGTGATCGCGGCTCGGTCGCCGCTGAACGCACGTGTTACCGGTACGTTGACACGAACGGGAGTGGCCGACGATGGTTCCACCTACACTTATCGGGTCGAGAAAGTCATTTTTGAGAGTCAACCCAATCATGATGTAACGGCGGTGATTTTTCTGCCGGACACGGCTCAATTCCCTGCCCCATGGCCAGGCATAGTCGTTTCCTGTGGACATTCAGCGGAAGGCAAAGCGAGCAGCGGTTACCAGGCGGGCTGCGCGTTGGCGGCGATCCATGGTATCGCGGCGATTATTTTCGATCCCATTGACCAGGGCGAACGCCATCAGTTATTATCCGAGAATGGAAAACCGCGGTTGGAAGGAACCGGTGCGCATAATATGGTCGGCGTCGGTTCGATGCTGTTGGGACGCAACACCGCGAGGTATGAAATCTGGGACGGTGTGCGAACGATCGACTATCTCCAATCACGTCCCGATATCCGCGCAGATCGTATCGGATGTATGGGTAACAGTGGTGGTGGAACGCAAACGGCCTACCTCATGGCTCTTGATCCGCGTATTATGGCCGCCGCTCCGTCCTGTTACCTCTGTTCCCTGTATGGACTTGCGTGTAATCAGGAAGGTCCACAGGATGCCGAGCAAGATATTTTCAATCAACTCACTTTCGGAATGGATCATGTCGATTACGTCCTCATGCGGGCCCCTAAACCGACGCTCCTCTGTACGGCAACGCACGATTTCTTTCCCATCAATATGGCCTGGACCACATTCCGTGACGCAAAACGTATTTATGGTCGATTGGGCTTGGCCCATCGCGTCGATTTGGTCGAAATGGATCAACCCCACGGCTGGACACCTCGGTTACGTGAAGCCTCCGTTCGATGGATGTTACGGTGGCTAACCGGGCAAGATACGGAAATAGTCGAACCCGCGTCGCTCGAAAAATCGACGCTACCGGAAGCGGAGATTCGATGTACTCCGGAGGGTGAAGTGATGCGGATTGCTGAGGCGAAATCGGTGTACGATCTCAACCGAGAGTACGCATCGCAGTTAGCAGAGGAACGCGCAGAACGATGGAAAAATACGGATTCGGAACAGCTTCGAGACACGGTTCGGCAACTCGTTGGCATTCGACCGCTCGGCGCAATCCCGGAACCAACCGTGACGGAACTTTCGCCGGTCCGATACCAAAATCACCTCGTACAACCGGTTGTACTGAACATGGAAAACGATCTGCGGATTCCACTGTACGTCATCTCGTCCGATACAACCAATCAGGCAACGTCCCCTCGTCCGCTCACACTCTATCTGCACGAAGGTGGTAAGGCTGCGGCGATTGCGCAAGATTCTCCACTATGGCAAGAAGTGGAAATGGGGTGTACCGTGGTGGTACCTGATCTGCGGGGATTGGGCGAGACGCAACAATCGGGTCAGACCTATTTTAATCCGAAGTTGCATGGTGGTGATGGTCAAGATTTTTACCGAACTTATTTGCTCGGAGGGAACTACGTCGGAATGCGGACCGAGGATATATGGGTAGTTACACGTTGGGCACAACAGCGATTTTCCGACTCCTCAGAATCGTCTCAGACGCCGTCCATTCGGTTGATGACTGTAGGTATGTGTCAAATTCCAGCAATTCACGCGGCAACATTAGAGCCGACGATACGTTACGCTTCGTTGATTTCTCTCAAAACGTCCGCTCGCAGCACAGAGCTTTCCGAACAGGAACCGCCGATCTCGTGGAACACGGTAGTGGAACGTGGGTATACGGAATTTCCACTCACGGGCATCGTTCCGGGAGCGTTGCGTGTGTACGATTTACCCCAATTATGGCAGTGGTTGCCTAAAGATGAAGAATGATTTCCAAAAGGTGTCTACCTTTTTTGAGAATTTCGGGGCGTTTTTTGCCGTTTTTTTCATCTCTTTTTTCCAAGGTTCCGTCAAAATATATTGGTGTTTCACTTCCGGTCGTTATAATAGTTAGGAATCTTTTTTTGGAGGACGTGGAGTCGTCCAAAAATTTCAGATACCGATGGACGTCCAAGAGGGAACGACGCTGTGTCACAAAAGGGCCTAGCGTCTGTTCTTGTTTTTTGGATGGTACGGTGTTCTAGGAAGTTTCATCCTGTCTATCATGGAAAGAAGGATTTCGATGAACGAATCATTGAAGGTGATGGGAGAACTCGTGCCGGTCGGCGGCGGTGATCCAATCCCGCTCATACGTGAGAAAATGCTCGTCGGACGGCGTGACAGTTGCGATATCGTGCTCAAATTTCCGAATATATCGGGCAAACATTGCGAATTTTACCTCGTGAGTGGCTATTGGTTCATCCGTGATCTCGATAGTAGTAACGGCATCAAAGTGGCCGGTAAACGCGTGAAGGACAAACGGATTGATCCTGGTTCGCTTGTGGCGATTGCAAAGCACCAATTTACATTGGTCTATTCGCCGGAAAATAATGGTGCGATGGGGATGCCGCCGCCCGATCCAGAGGATGAACCACTCATGGCACGTGGGCTGCTTGAACGTGCAGGCCTCGAACGCCGCAAGGCATTGGAAGATGCCGCACAAAGTGACCGAGTTCATCACAGCCGTACGGAACAACAGGACCACCGTTACGAACTGCTCGACCCGAATGACAATGGACCGGACAACTGGCGTATCACACCCATGTGATCGTACTCTATCGGCAGCAACCGCGACGTAAGGACTTGCGTCGCAGTTCGTGTCGCCGCACGACTTCGCCAGGTCCACGTCGCCGGTAATCTCACCAAAGTGGCAGTCCATGTCAGGCAAGATAGTCACCGCTCCATTTGGGGGAAATATTTCACTTTTGGGTTGTTTTATCCAACTGTGTGGATAGAATGGTACGTGTTGAGCGGTACCCCTATAGATGGGTCAGGGCCATATCAGAGAATTCTGCATATTGAAAAGCAAGACTTTGCGAATATGAAGTGGAATAAATTCGATCGAAAATGATCAGATTGTGACGGAAAAATCGCGAGGGTTCATACAAAATCAGTGGAATCGGACATATAAATCGTCAAACAAGAAAGAAGAAGGAACTCAAGATGGCCGAATTGAAGGGATCACAGACGGAAAAAAATTTGGTGCAGGCGTTCGCGGGAGAATCACAAGCGCGGAATCGATACACCTATTTTGCAGGAGCTGCGCGTAAAGAGGGATTCGTCCAAATCGCGGACATTTTTGAGGAGACTGCTAATCAAGAAAAAGAGCATGCGAAACGCTTTTTCAAATTTTTGGAAGGCGGTTGTGTGGAGATTGTCGCTGCGTTTCCGGCTGGGGTGATTGGTACGACGGTGGAGAATCTTCGCGCGGCGGCGAGTGGCGAAAATGAAGAGTGGAGCAAGCTCTATCCGGCGTTTGCCGCGACGGCAGAAAAAGAGGGTTTTGCCGAAGTGGCCGCCGCATTCGATCGAATCAGCGTTGCAGAAAAGCAACATGAAAAACGTTATCTCGGTCTGCTCGCAAATGTCGAAGCGGGTCGCGTTTTCGTGAAAGATACCTCCACATTCTGGCGTTGTCGCAACTGTGGTTATATCCACGAAGGGCCATCCGCACCGGAACTTTGTCCGGCGTGTCTCCATCCGCAAGCCCACTTCGAAGTACTTAGTGAAAATTGGTAATCGTCTATGCCATTCCCTGCGGCCTAGAAGTTTTCTGTTAGACTTCGTATCGTCGTGAACAATTGGACGCGGCCCGTGAGTGCGCCATGTGAAGCAGCAGCACCAACGTCAGGCAAAAAGGGGGACTCGGCGAGTGCTGGAAGCGTGAACGACCGCGCCGTCGGCAGCACTCCACCAAAGTAGCAACACCAACGTCAGGTAAAAAGGCTGATAAAAATACGGCGGGTTGCAGTGGTGTGTTACAACAATACCTTCTCAACCCCTCTGTTTACACTAGGGTATGTTCACGTAACCGTCGTACCATGTTGACCTACGTTGTAGCTTGTGCGTCTAGTAAAATGTTTTGGAAGGGAAGTTTAAGGGGAAACTTTTTGCAAAAAGTTTCCCCCCATTGATTTTTCGCTCCAAAAAAGTTTGGCGAAAAAAGTATTTTCTTAGAAAATGCGCAAACTTTTTTAAACTTTTTACCTGACACTGGTACAGCCAGTCGTTCCGACTGGGGTGGCAACATAGGCAACTTGTGTGCCCCTCTAGCTCAGCCAGGCGGGAAGAGCGTCAGCGGCTGGCAGATTGACCGCAACCGCCTTCGAAACCACTGGCAACGCGAGCAATTCGGTGATAGCGCTCGCCGGAGCACGTGCGTCGAGCGTCAACACACCAATCGCTTCAGAACCACTCGTTGCCGCCGCGCGACCGACTGTCATCCCGGCGATATTCACGTCACACTTGCCGAACACGCCGCCCACCTGACCGATTACGCCCGGTAAATCTTTGTGGGTGAAGACGACGAGAGATCCTTCGAGAGCCGTTTCAACTCGGCAGCCATTGAGCCGCACCAGACGAACCGCATCGCCAAACAGCGCCGCAGTCGCTTCGAGTTTTCCAGCATCGGTCGTCGCTTCCACGGTAATGGTCGATTGGAACTCCTTCGAATCGCCACTCGAACGTTCTTCGACCAATTCCACACCACGCTGTTTTAGCAAAATTTCGGCGTTAACGATATTCACACCCGTGCCTGGATCGACCGAACGTTCCGTCAGACCAACCGCGAACGCCTTCGAGATCAGCGCGATATCTTTCTTCGCCACTTCACCACGGAATATCAATTTGCAACCGTGCATCGCCGCGCGGTCGAATTGAGAAATAAACAAACCTAAGCGATACGCCGCGACGAGCCAGCTTCTCACCTCGACCAACACTTTCGGATCAAGCGACGAACTGTTGACGGAGGAGCGAATTGTACCGGTGGTGAAATAGTCGAGCAACAGCTGGGCCGCTTCCAGTGCGACGTTTTCCTGGGCTTCCTGCGTACTTGCGCCCAAGTGCGGCGAGCAGAGAACGTGATCCATGCCAAAAAGCGGTGAATCGGTACACGGCTCATTCGGATAAACGTCCAGCGCGACCCCGCCCAGTTTCCCACTCTTGAGTCCTTCGACCAGTGCTTCTTCGTTGTAGATGCCGCCACGAGCGGCGTTAATCAGCCGAGCACCCGGTTTGAGCAGTTCGATCTGCTTCATGCCGATCAAATTCCGCGTCTCATCCGTCAAAGGAGTGTGTACAGTCAGGTAATCGACGTAAGGCAGCATTTCATCCACGGTCGCGTAGATCGTAATGCCCAATTCTTTGGCTCGTGCCGGCGAAATGTACGGATCGTATCCGATAATTTTCATATCCATCGCCGCCATACGTACGGCAACCGCCTGGCCAATACGACCTAAACCGACGATACCAAGCGTTTTGCCAGCCAATTGCGTGCCGGTGAATTTCTTGCGATCCCAACGGCCTTCCGTCAACGATTTGTACGCCGGATAAATATTACGCGAAAGAGCCATCATCAGCGTGATCGCTTGTTCTGCCGTCGAAAGCGTATTACCGCCCGGCGTATTCATGACGACGATGCCTTGTTCGGTCGCCTTTTTACAATCGATATTATCGACGCCCACACCCGCTCGCGCGATCGCCTTAAGCCGCGTATTGCCTTCCAAAATATCTGCCGTGATCTTAACGCCACTTCGACAAATCGCTCCATCCGCATTCAAAAGAGCGTTGCGAAGATCGTCGCCCTTCAACCCCGTACTGATTTCTACATCGATGCTACCGCTCGAACGCAACAGTGTCAGACCTTCTTCCGACAATGGATCCAGAACAACAATCTTAGCCATCTCGCTTCTTCCTTTCGTTATGGTCGCCAAAAGCGACGGTTCAATCCCGTGCTCTCCGGGTTTCCTACGTTACATTCACTTTAATAATAGCAAAATCTCGGTTTCAAGCTCTTCTGGCGGCGTTTGATCCGGATCGTTGCGATAAATTTCCATCGCAAGCATGGGGTCGGAAAAGGACTTATGATGTTCTCCCGCCCATTCCGTCAATTTCTGATAAGTGGACTCCATCTGGTTGTAAGGACCACGATAGATACAAGTCGCAAATGTTCCCATCGGTGTTTCGCTCCACGCCAAAGAATCCGGCAATTCACACGAGCCATCCGCCGGCACACCGATTTCCACATCCAGATCGTTCATATCCGTGTTGCGATACACCGCAAATGGTGCTCCTGTCGGAATCGCGGATCCATGCGATTGGGAAAATACCTCGCCGCAAATACACCCCAACACTTCCTGAAATCGCCGCGGAAGTTCCGACACCGAAGTCCGACATCGTTGTGAAATGCAACGATGTCCGACGTATTCCTTCACTCGACACTCATCCATCGGTTTGTTCATCTGTCTGGTTCTCGTCATGTTCAACTGAAATCACCTTGTCGTACACCTGTGATCGCACCCAATAGCCATCACAACGAATGATCTCTCACTCCGCCTCGAATTCGTTAAGCAAAGATTCCTGAGCCGCCGCGACTCCACTTCCCGGCACAATCGCCGCGCCCATCTCACGCAGTACCATCTCGATTGCTGCCAGTGTGCCTAAAATATCGACCGTATCGACATTTCCCATATGAGCGACGCGGCAAATTTTGCCCGTGAGCGGTCCTTGACCACCCGCCAATTTGACTCCATATCCCGTTTCAAGCCGTTTTAAAAACACCGCAACATCCACGCCATCCGGGAGATATGCCGCCGTCAAACCATCCGCCGGACGCTCCGCCACTAGTCGCATTCCCAAGGCCACCACCCCTGCTCGCGTCGCTCTGGCCAACCGTTGGGCACGATGTCGAAAACGCGAAACGCCCTCTCGACGAATCAATTTAACCGATTCGTTCAACGCCAAAAATGTCGCCGTCGCCGGAGTGTAAGGCGTATCAGACTTCGTCCAAGTCTTACGATATGCCAGTAAATCGAAATAAAAGACCGGACGCCGCGGTAACGATTCTATCCGTCGCCACCCCTTCTCTGACACGGCCACCATCGCGGCCCCCGGAGGCCCCATCAACGCTTTTTGCGAGCCGACCACCAATAAGTCAATCCGCCACGCATCCGTTTCACAATCCATACAACCGGCACCACTGATCGCATCGACCACAAACACCGCCGGCGTCCGCGCAACAATCTCACCAAACTCCGGAATCCGATGTCCAACGCCAGTACTACTCTCCGAAAGCGTCGCAAAAACAGCCACCGTATCGGGATGTACCGCCAAAAGGCGTTCCAACTCCGCCGGATCGAACGAATCTCCCCATGGAACCGTATACCGAACCACCTCTGCGCCAAATCGCTCTGCCATAAGCGACCAGCGTTCCGCGAACTTGCCTGACTCCAACACGATCACCTTCGAACCAGTTTGACCATTTTCTCCCGCTGCAACCAGATTGGCCACAGCCGCTTCCATCCCGCCGGTCCCCGAAGAGGTCAACAAACAGATTTGATTCCGTGTGGCCAAAATTTCCGCCAAGCCCGTATGAAGCTCCGCAAGCACCGCACGAAATTCCGCCGTCCGATGGTTCCGCTGTTCCTGAGCCATCGCCAATCGCGCTTCCTGCGGTACCGAAACGGGACCAGGTGTCATCAATCGATAATTCGCCATGTTGTTCGCCTTCCTGAAACGTCGTTCGTCTTCCTGAAGTTTCTGTCTCTCTTCCACTCGAAAGTGCCAAAGCTCCTAGCCTCACAGCCACAGACGCCATCCGAAGCCCGCCCGATCTGAAGTCGATCCGTTCGATACGAGGTTTCACCTCTTTCTTATCAGGAAACATTTATTCTAAACATTTTTATCCACTTGAGGAGGGGGGAATTCGAGAATATTTGCGTGAATTTATACGTTTTTTATAAAGACACAAGGAAAACAGGACCAATGTACCATTTCGTCTTCTCCACCCATAAAAAAACAAAAAGGAACCCGAAAATTCCGAGTTCCTTTGGCGAATCAGCGGTTACGCAGCGTGGCGAACACGTTTGCGCGACGCTCCCTCTTTTTCGCGAGAATGACGCACTCCCAGCACGATGAGTGAGACCAACAGCGGCGGAATCGGAGGCAATAGGATCGACCACAATTTGTACCGATCCTGAATCTTCTGCTCCTGACGTACAAGCCGCGTATCAATTTCCTTAATGTTATCTTCCATTTCGCGAGTCAACTCTTGAATCTTCTGCTCATTTTGCCTTGCCTGTCGTTCTTTAATTTTCGCTAATTCCTGAACGACGGCGACCATTTGAGTTTCGCTGAGTTGTCCATCTTTTTCATATTGCTTTTGCAATTTCGCTTGGAGTTCACTCAGTTTTTTGTTCGCTTCCGCTTGAATGGAGGTACTTGTTTTACTAAATTCCTCACGAAGAGCTTCAATCTCCTTTGTCGCGGAGGTTTCCGCATCTTTGGTTAACGCATCAATTTTTGAGAGCGTTCGATGTGCGCGACGACGGCTGCGAATTTCGCAAAATCGTTCTTCGCCCATCGCCTGATCGATCAAATTCAACGTCATCGTCACATTATCAAAGTCGAATTGAATTCCATAGTCATCATTCGTTCCCTGTTCACGGATCATGAAGAACTGATTCGTGGTACAATCAAGGTCGGCAATGAGCAGCACGTTGATTTTTGCTTCGATGGTTCCACTGGACACGGCGTCGGTCGTTTGCGCAGGTGTTCCCGCAACGCCCTGTACACCTTGCGGTCCCGGTTCGCCAGCAGTTCCCGTCGAGGTTCCCGATTGGATGACGTCCATCGCCGCTCGCGTCGTATCCGTGGATCCAGCATGTTCGGCAGATTCGTCGTGCGGCGTCACACCGGCGTTTGCTACCGAGGGATCGACCGCCGAGGGGGCGGGCTTCGTTGGCGCGGGGAGCGTAACCGTACCTTCAATTTTCGCCGCTAGGACGTAGCTTTCGTTAGTAAGCGTACGTCGCGGATTCGGTTGCAGACGTTTTTCGCCAAATTCGTTCGTTTTGAGCAATTCACTATACGGAACACAACCCGTCTCGACACCCGTACGAATAAGCGGCGTAAAGGTCAGCCCCGATTTCGCCAACGACGCAATGTAACCGGGATGCGGGAAGAGAGTCTTTTGCAAACCGGAAACGGCAATGTCGTCTTGGTTCAAAACGGAATGATTTTCGTAGCGAAGGGCCGTATCGATCCAGACGAATTCCTTGGGGAACTGTCGATAACGCACTTCTGGATTATAATTTTGGAAGACTATGCGATCCCTCGCGAAGTTGACACCGAGCAGATCCCACAGCTCACGATCATTCGCCTTGGGAAGTGGTTGCGGCGGCATCATCATACCGAACATCGGATTTGTCGGAGCGTTTTTGGTCGCGCTGGTACCCGGAATCGACGGAGCGAAAACGGGGAACGGATCCTCAAAAATGATGACCGAGTTACCCGTTTTGACGTAATCCATGAAATGGACCCACGCCTCCGGAGAAAGCGTCGAAGGTTGTACGGCCAACAATGCGTCCATCGACTCGGTGATCGGGTTGGCCGGGTCAATTTTTCGCACGTCGTACGATTTCTTCAGCTCCGTGATGATCGCCGCATCGCCGGTCAGCGTGCCACGAGTCGGATCGACCGTTTGGAACAGTCCCGCATCCGTTTCCAACACGCCCAATACTTTCCGCTTTTGGGACGTAACGGTCATCAGCGAACGCACCAGTTCATATTCGGCCGGAATTCCTCTCGCGACGAATGGAAGTGTAACCTTTTCCATACCACATCGAAAGACAACACCCATGAAAATCTCTTCCTGATC
>JAQVKF010000270.1 GCA_028694795.1 Thermoguttaceae bacterium
AATCACGCCCATCGCGGTACATCACCCTGTAGAATTTAAGGATGGGTATCCCACGGTGGACGATCGTTACAATACGAGCGATAGGTTCGAGATTTTGTGCAAATTTGGCGATACCGATGTTCTTGTGTGCAGTGAATCCGCGGATGGCAATGGTATTTTGATCGAAGGTACCAAGGGGCGTATGCATGTGGACCGCGGGCGGATCAAGGGAAAACCGATTGAAGAAAAGTGGTACGAAGGCGTCGTTACCGATGATGATTTCAAAACGCTGTACAATGGTAAAGATTTCGACTGCTGGCACAAGCGAAACTTCTTGTCCTGTATCCGCGAGGGCGGCTTGCCTGTTTCCGACGTGTTCAGTCACGTTCAGGCGATGAACACATGTCACCTCTGCGCGATTTCCGCGCGATTGAATCGCGAACTGAATTGGGATCCGCAGAAAGAAGAGATGATCAATGATGATCAGGCCCAATCGTTCGTATCTCGTGAACGTCGCAAAGGTTACGACATTCCCAAAGTCTAAGCTAGGGTAATCGGGTTACAGATGGACGGATTCCATGAGATTTTGGCGAATACTGGCATTTTTTCTTGCTCCAATTGTTTTTGAGCGAGTCGCTATTCCACAGATTTTTTTGAGTGGAATCCACATGAAATTTACGCTGCGAACGATGCCGATTGATTTCAATCGGCATTTTTGTATATACTCTAGGAAACGAAACCCTATCGTATTGGTGAGGAGCGTCAAATGTCGTCGAATTTCCGGAAAATGATACCGTCGCGTCGAAATTTTTTACAAACTTGCGGAGCGGTCAGTCTTGTGACCCTCGCGTCGAGAAATTTGCGGGGGGCTGCGGATGAACCCGCCTCCTTGATGGCCGAATCGGCAGGGAATCCGTCCGAACCGGTACTGCCTGATCCGGCTCTCAGCTATCCAGGCGTGTGGATGTTCGATCTTCCACGACATGGTATTATTCTTGTCAGCGACGCGCAGCTCGAACAGTTGCAGGACCCCGATGCGGAAATTGATTTAAGTATCAGCAGTACGCCGAACGTGACGACACTTCGTAAATTGTGTGAAGAATTACAGGCGGGTGGCGTTAAGACACTCATTCTTGCGTTCGATGAGTTTTGGTCACAATACCGGCCAGGCCAGGGGGAAAAGCCGCGACAATTGTGTCCAGATACCGAGGTCGCAATTGGGTACACGGCGAAAATTAGCCATTTTGTGTCGCAATACGGAATCGGTTTGGAGCTGAGCTTGCTTAGTCCGTTGGAATTGGGGTTGGGCTTCCGCGAACAGACGGGACAATCGGGGCGTTGGGTTCAATATCGAGAAGGATACCGCGATCCAGTCAGCGGACGGTTTAGCGTCTCGCTTTGGGAACATCAATTTTGGAATAATAATAAGGGAAAAATCGCCCTTCAACGCGAAAATATCCGTATATTCGCGTTCCGTGAACACCGGCACTACAATACCCCCTACTCGGTCGTCGATCCCGCGGATATCATCGAGTTGACCGGTCCGTTTACGGTCGAAAAAGGAGCGTCCGCGACCGATTCATGGGTTCGTACCACCATTAGCGGTACCGGAACAGAAACGCCGGAAAACAAAGAAATCACCGAAGAATATGATCGCGTACTGATCGTTGTGTCGTATCGAACGCCGGAAATGGATTATTTTAGTCCAGAGGCTCAACCGTTTTTGGAGGGCTTGGTTCGTAAGTATCATGAGGCGGGAGTCGAACTTAACGCGCTTTATTCGGACGAAATTCATATTCAGCAAGATTGGAATTATTTCGGACATCTCGAAAACGGACAATTTACGCTGCGTTATCTGTCGGATACGTTTGTTCAGGCTTTTACCGAAAAGTATGGTCGAGATTACAGCGATTTTGATTTTGAGAAATATCTGGTCTATTTTTGTTATGGTCAGCATGATTTTTTGTCCACATTAGAACCGCGAGTAGCGATTCAGCATATTTTGCCGAGTGAGGAGGCCGGGGTTCAACGAACGGCTCTTTTCCGACGTCGATATTACGATATGCTGCACAAACGTGTCGTGGATTTATTTTCTTGTGCGAAAAAATATGCGGAGTCGATCTATGGTAAAACGCTGATGGCGCGGGCACACGCCACTTGGGCGCAAAGTCCAACAATTGATTCGTGGAATGCGAGTTCTTCCGCGTATCAGTACGAATACACACCTGATTTCTTGTGGTCCAATACGGTTCATCAAGCGTCTGCGGCGTGTGACGACTATTTCCGTTGGAATGATTTTCTGACTGGTGGCGGCAATGACCACGCGGAAGGCGGCTGGGCGGACCGCGATTATTATGGTGAGGCGTTGGCCTGTTCGACAGGTTCGCTCAATGATGTGCCGAATGCGTATGCGGCGGCGTGGGGCATGCCGAACGAGGCGTTGGCTCGGCATCAGGCCATCGCGGATGCGTATGGTGCGGCAGCGTCCGATTCGCTCAAAGCGATCGAAAATGGCGAACATCGAAATGTGGAAGTACTCATGCTCTATCCCATATCGCTCGTTTCGTATGAAGAACGCTTTGGTTCATGGATGACTTTGTATGGTTACGCGAACTATATTACGGCGGAGAAACTTTTGCAGTACGGCGCGGTTCAGGAAGACGGTTCAGTTGATGTACGTGGACGAAAATACACGACTATTTGTGCGTTGTTTGAACCGTTGCCTCCCGTGGGACTGCTTCCATTTCTTGAAGATTTTGTGGCCCATGGCGGACGTGTTGTCTGGTCAGGCCCGCCAGCCAAACTCGATATGGATGGAAATGCCATTTATGAGCGTTGGCTTAGCATGTTTGGTCTAACGGGGCAATATCTGCGATTGGGTGGAAACGCGGTTCCTGGCCGCGAGATCGTGTTTGAAGGCCCGATGGAAGGCGTCGAAACGCAGACGGTTTTGACTGATTTTCTGGTCGATCACGTCTATCCGGTCGCCGTTGATCGACCGAGTGAAAATCCTGATGAAGCGGTGACTTTTTTAGCGCGTATTGCGGGTGAAATCGGGGTGGGCGACGCGGGCCAAGTGGTGGGTACAGTGCGAAAATCGGGGAAGGGGACGACCGCGTATTTAGGATTCCGGCCGCGCGATGATCAGTCGGCATCGCTTGGATATGAAACACGTGCATGGTTTGAAATTTTGAATCGATTGGGGGCCTACCCCAAAAGTAATGCGGCACTTGAGGTGAACGATAATCCATCGGTGATCTCGCGTACATCTCACTATCTGGCGACGCGGTTCCCGAATGGAACGGTCGTCGCTGCGGCTCACTATGCGCGGCATGTCGAGAACTGGCCGGGCGGCTTCCATCGCGATGAGGCGGCGGATCAAAATGTGCTGCAAAATAACCCGCTACCTCCGGAAACGTTGACGTTGGACCATCTAAAAATCGCTGGCCATGAGCTTCATTACCAAGGAAATCGGATCGTCGCTTTTCGGCTGGATGATCAGAAAAATTTGATTGCTTTCCATGGTCATGCGTGTTCAGAGGTGACTATTGATGGTCGAACGTACACCTTTGCAGAGTCGCCCATTTCGCAAATTTCGTGGGCGCCGGTCGCTTCCGAACGTCGTGTACCGGGTGGTGCGATCATGGAAATATGGACACATGGACAGGTGAAAGTGTGTATTCCGATTGCGGAACCCGTTCAAACGACCGCTAAGCTTGTCGGACGTGGCGTGGCAGGCAAGTGCGGAGGGATTGGAAACGCGACGATTCATGATGGCGTGGTCGAATTCACTGCGCCGCCGCATCCGGCAAGTTTCTGGCTTTTGCCGGAATAATGCGAATTTTGTGAATGTTATCGATTCTAGGGCGTGTTCACGTAATTTGGCGTAACAATTCGCTAATAATAGCAAGGTGAACAAAAGCGAGATACATAATATCCAATTTATCATAACGGGTAAAGACACGACGATAAGCCTTGATGCGGCGGA
>JAQVKF010000079.1 GCA_028694795.1 Thermoguttaceae bacterium
CAACGGATAACCAACGCTGTTTTCCACCCAACCCGATGGATCATTGCGATTGCGTCATTTTGTCGGAGCGGATTATCGAATGGTGCCGACCGCAAAAGTACCCGCATCCGTTCGGTTCGGCATAGTGCGGTCTTCGGTTCAATTCTTCGATTCAGTATAACACCAGTTCGGCGCGGTCAGGCCACGGTTCAATGACTTCGATTCCCAGCTCGACGCGGCACCAAGTTAGGCAACGTCACGATCTTCGAACAGAAGCAAGCCGACCAACAGTGCCATTCCACTGTACGCAAGGCAGTATAAACCCGACCAAACGAGGTATAAATGCGGCAACGCGCGTCCCGTCGCAATTTTGGTTTCGAGCGTAAAATTCTCTAAGACGGGTAAAATCGACGATAGTAACCACGCGATAAATTGCACAATCTCCATCCTACCGGAACTCGATTGCACAATGAGCGGTATAAGATGCCCAAGTGCGTAGATCGAAATGCAAATAATCAGATTCGGGATCATCGGAAGACGCGTCGAGACGGCAACGCTAATGGCCGCCAGAATGACACTTTCCATAAAAACAAGTACTAAACCTGGCGTAATACCATCCAATTCCTGTTGACACGCGACCACATCCGGCGGCGTTTGCGACGTCTCTCTCGCGTCATAAGCGAGCTTGTACGACACCGTACATAGAAATAACGAGCCCAACACGATGAAAAGAATGATCACCGGAATGATCACGCCAAAGAATTTACCAATCAATAAACTTCGGCGGCTGATCGGTTTGGAAAGCAGCGTCAACGCGGTACGGCCCTCAATCTCTTCGGAAATTGACACACTCGCCGTCCAGACCGCGAGGAAAATTCCCAAAATCTTGATGAACGTTAATCCTTCCGCCTTCAACATCTTGATATCGTCACCAAATGTGTTGTACGACAAAAACGGATAGATCAACAATGCAAAAACACCAATCGCCAAGATGATGTAAAATAATGGTTGCGATGTCGATTCACGCACACTCGTCATGGCGACCGCGGTCACCTTCGGACAGACCGCACGACCGAGCTGGATGAATAACCACAGCGCGAAACAGGCGACCGCCGCGCCAATCGGTACCATCCCCAACGCTCGTACCCACGCTTTTTCCACCACGTCTAGAAACGCAAAGGGAAGACTCGACGAAAATAAATCAATACTTGTAATCATGGACGACATCCCATCCGAATTGATACGTCTATACTCATTCCATGGAAAATAGGCCAAACTGAACACAATCCGGAACCATCGGCAATCCAACCGCCGACGGGTTCCAGCCCACTCCAATGCCAAAAGTATAGCAATGATTGCGACACTCGTGAAGGCGACACGGCTACCATCAGATATCCGCGCACGAAAACACCCTCCCACTCTTACGAATGAAAGGGCAGGTGGGTTCATTTATTTTTTCAAAATTTGGCAAAAACTTCGTTTTTCATTTGCCAAATTTCGGTCACGTCATACTCTACTAAGAGGCTAATCGCACTCGGTTCCATTGCACGTCCCATTCGATGCTTCGCAGGTCGGTGGGCAAAGCATTGCAGGAACCGGAATCGCGACCATTTTTGGCTGGAATAATCCATGGATCAACTTCAAACCGGGGCACGGCAACGACTGTGTCGCACATTCGGTGTCACAGCCCGTATCCGCGACATCTTCTTTGGCTCCGCAACCTGATGGGGCGACATCCTCTTCGGCTCCGCAACCTGATGGGGCGACATCCTCTTCGGCTTCGCAACCCGACGGGGCGACATCTTCTTTGGCTCCGCAACCCGATGGGGCGACATCTTCTTTGGCTCCGCAACCCGATGGGGCGACATCTTCTTCGGCTTCGCAACCCGATGGGGCGACATTCTCTTCGGCTTCGCAACCCGATGGGGCGACATCCTCTTCGGCTTCGCAACCCGACGGACGGCATTGGCAGATCAATTCTTGGCAACGTGGGCAGACGAACAGCGACTTTATGGATGGTAAAGGTACCGGTTTGAACACAGGTTTCGGCAGACACAACTGCGGCATCTGAATCGGCTTGATGCAAATAGGCTTAAATTCAATCGGTTTGAACTTGATCGGTTTCACTTCGATTGGCTTGAAACAGATCATTTTCTTCGGCATAATCCGCCACTTGGTGTAACCCTCGCATTGAGTCTCACGATTGGCATCATTTGCTTCTTCGGCGACCTCGTCATTCGCGGCACGGTCCCCGTTTTCAGCGTACTCTTCTTTGTCTACGTACTTCGCTTCTCGGACTTTTTCTTTACCGGCGATACATGGAAGGGTTTGAGTCGGCAGGGCCTCGCATCCTCCCGCGTAAAGCGAACCACCATATCCCAAACAACTTAACGATATTCCCACCACTAGGCCTCGACGCAACCACTCCATTCCTTGAGTTCTCATCATGCACTCCTTTGCTCTGTTGTTTTTCCGGATCGTATGGATCATTCTGCTTGCAGTTGCCGCAATGAATGACGGAATCATAACGATCACGTTTGTTCTATGGATTGTATCGACTGTTCTTGAGGTACAGGTGAGGAAATGGGTATTTCCATGAGGGGTATTCTGCCCTGATCAAAATTTGCTCTAACTCGTTTATTAACAATAGGTTGCGACGATATTTTTTGAAATATTAAAATAAATGATCAAAACGCGTGGTCGGATATTCGGTAAACATTCTCTATTTTGACGCCATATCGAAAAAATATGGTTCTCGTGGTTTTCGGTTCCATTATGTTTCATGTTGGAATTTGGATTCTCGTTGAGTATTACGTTTGTGGGTTTTTATTCCTATGTGGGCTTTTGAACTTCTTGCTCTGAAATGCGTGTGCGTCGAAAAGCGGATGAATGACGAGAGCGTCGGTCCTAATATTCTCTATTCGTAAAAAGTGAGAATCTAGGTATACTGCCTGTATGCGATATCGGAGGTTCGCGACTCAGCGAATGAAAAGTAGGCAGTCTCCAATGAGTAATCTGAAATTCGATGGGCTGATGGAGTATTCGAGGAAACGTTCATGACCGACGGCGCACAACGTATATTCGCCAAAATGCCACCGCTCGAAAATGCAAGAGGTAGCGTGATGCTTGCACGGAAAAAACAAACTCATTCGACCATCTCGTTTGCTTTTTTGCGGATCTGTGATCCATTTCGATGGCTGGTATGCCGGTTGCGTTGGTTGCGGCCATTGCGGCAGACGGATGAAACAGACGCAAAGAGTTTCGCTGTCGAGAAGAGCGATGCCCCCATTCGGTTGAATCGAAATCATTTGGAACATTCGGGCGATCCGTGTGATTGGGGACGATCGCGATGGAATATGACGGCCATGCTGCGGTCTGCTTTTCTCCTTTTTTGCGGCCTTTGCGGTTTGTGGTGGTCCTGTGATGTGATGGGACAGGATGTAAAATCGACCACCGCGGCGTTGTTTGTGGGGGATATCGGAACTGGAACTGGTGGGGCCGCAAGTCCGGCATCGGATGGTCTCGTGACGCCGAAGCCGGCTGATGAGGCTACCGACAGTTCCCCGATTCCAGCCGTACCGGTCCCAGCCGGGAACACAACGCCCAATGCTGCGGGTGATGGAACGTTAGCCCCAGCGGTCGCCGCCGAGGAATCGGGATCGAAACCGCTGGTGGATTCGAGTATCGGATCGGGTTGGCGAGACGATTGTGAAACGGATACTGCGCTGCGATGGCAAGAGGGGGGGGCAAATATTCGTTATCAAGCGACCGAACATCAGCGGGTAAATACGGAGCGGCATGGAGGCGAGTGGTCGGAATATTTTCAGTTGCAGAACACTCAGTTGGAGACCGCGAATCAGGGCGTCGGTCAGATTTTGCTCGCACATACAGCCGACCACGCATTGATTCATCCCGATTTGATTCCGACTGTTTGGGTTTGTTCGAATCAGGTGGGAATTCAACTTTCGGCACAGGTGGTTTTACCGCATAGTATCAATCCGGTGACGGGTAAACCGTACACGTTTTTGATTCATGGAACGTTGTACAATGCGGAAAATCGCTGGCAAGAGCTAAAAATCGAGAATTTGGGCACGTCGGTGGAGCGAGGTATCCGTTCGTTGCGAGCGGATTCTGGCGATGGAATTGGTATTTCGGGGGCGAATGCGTACATCGAAAATTTGCTGCTCAACGTTTGCATCAGTACTTCTAAACCAGTAGAACTGTGGATAGACGATCTTTCGATTCTCAGTTATGTCACTTCGACGACGATTGGCTCCGAGTCGGTTTCCATTCCGTTTCCATGGCAGTCGACTCCGACCACATCGGGGTTCAGCGATTCGGCTCAAACGTCTACGCCCGTTGGTTCGAACCTTTTGCCGCCGCAAGCGGCTGGGAACGGGGCGACCGACGCCGAAATTCGGAATCAACGAGTCCGGCGTGAGGGGACGAATCTTTTCATTGACGATCAGCCATTTTTTCCACGTGTACTGGAATATCAAGGCGAACCGCTCCAATGGATTCAACAGGTTGGGTTTAATACGGTCTGGTTTACGACTCCACCGTCAGACGCGTTGCTGCAAGAAGCGAAAAAGTTGGATTTATGGGTTATGATGCCGCCGCCGGTCGCACAGCCGACCGCGCAGGAAGCCGCCACGGAGGTTGCGAATCCATCGGCCTCCGCCACGGTCACGCTTCCCGATATCGGTGAATTGTACGATCCGGTATTGGCGTGGGACATTGGCGTCCATACCGATCCCTCGGAGCTTGCGATCGTCCAGGCGTGGTGTCAACGGATTCGGACCGCTGATCGTCGAGTACCGCGACGGTTCCTCATGGGTGAACCGTATCTCAGTTTTTTAAGTTATTCGTGGTCGCTTGACGGTTTGGTTTATTCACAACCGCTCTTGGGTACGGGATTGGATTTTGCGGATTATCGCGATTGGATTACCGCCCGAGCGAGTTTGGCGAAGAAGGGGGCGCCGTTTTGGATTCGATTGGCGACCCAACCGGATACGAACCAGAGGCGTCAGTGGGGAGCGTTGGATCAGCGGGCGGCTCCAGACCATTTTCCGCACGAAATGTTGGAACTCTCGGTTTGGAACGCGATATCTACTGGTGCGCGTGGGATCATTTTCGCCTCTTCCAGCCGATTGGACGGGACGGACGCCGATACGAAGATTCGCGCTTTGACATTGGAATTGATCAATCAACAGCTTGATTTTGCGGAACAGTGGATTGCAATTGGCTCCGCTTCAGCCCAAAAAGGTTCGAGACCGGATACCCATGCCGTGCTGTACTTGCGTGATCACGCACGGATGTTGGTGGCGTTACAAACTCCGCCATTTGCGCAAAATGTGCTCGGACAAGCGGCGGGATACAATGTGCCATTTGTGATTTCGGGGATTCCGGATACCAATACGGTTTACTCGGTCGTTCCGGGGCGGCTCCAGCCAGAGGTGGGACGCCGCGTGGCGGGCGGTTGTGAGATTAATTTCCGCGAATTTGGTCCTGTTGCCATCGCTTTGATCACATCAGAACCGAAAATGATCGCGTGGGCTGGCGAACAGTTGGCGAAAACGGCGGAGCGTCAGATCACGATTCGTAGGGAATTGGCCGCTTATCGTTACGCAACCACGAGTGACACAGCCAACCGAATTCGCCCGATTTTTGAGACGCAGGCGAATCGGTTGCAGGTGGAACAGGGGCTTTCGGAGGCGATGGCGCTCTTGGGGCAAATGCACAGTCGGACGGTTCGCTGGACCGATGCCGATAGTTGGCTTATACCAAGTCGATTGCTTCGAGCGTTACGGCTTTCGGAGATTACGCTTTGGAACGAGGCGAAAGGTACGCAAGCGCCGAGTGTCACGAGTCCGGGGACCGTGCTGTTCGACACGCTTCCCGCCCACGCCGTGCTGGTCCAGAGGTTTACACGTCAAGGTACGACGCCGATCAAAACAGGCCTGCTGCCGGGTGGTGATTTTGAACGCGCGGAAGAATTCCAAGAGAAAGGCTGGAAAATCTATCCGACCATTTTTACGAATCTGAACAGTGGAGCGGAATTACATCGCGACGCTCAGTACAGTGGAGCGTATGGTTTACGGCTTTTTGCGGAATCGCGGGTATCGTTCGAGCCTCAACCGATCGAGGGTACGAAACGAACGGAGCTCTCAAGCGA
The DNA here is from genome assembly GCA_028694795.1 of Thermoguttaceae bacterium. Classification (GTDB taxonomy): domain Bacteria; phylum Planctomycetota; class Planctomycetia; order Pirellulales; family Thermoguttaceae; genus JAQVKF01. Next base: position 6,155 of record JAQVKF010000079.1, read on the forward strand.
GGCGGAAGAGCTGATTCAGGACGCGAAACTTGCCACGACGGTCGAGGCGATCTCGCCGCCGGTGAGTGTTCCAGTTGGTTCACTCGTACGTATTAGCGGTTGGTACTATTTACCCCAAGAGACGGTGGCGGGCTGCGATGGTTTACGGATTACGGAGTCGCTGGGTGGGGCGGCGCTGTCGCTGCGAGTGACGCAAAAGAGCGACGCTTGGAAACGGTTCGTTTTCTATCGTGTTGCTGTGCCGATTCCTGGTGTGGAAAGTGTGGAGGTCCCGATCACGCTGAATTTTTCGTTTCATGGATTTGGAGCGGCTTACATTGACGCCGTAGCGATTGACCTGCTGTAGCATCAGCGGCAACGCAAATACGCCCGCATCGCGGTTGTCGCCGCACCTTCCGCTTCCGTCGTTCATTCATCCGCGGCGTTATCGCGGATCACGGCTCGTGGTTCGCTTAGCGTTGCCGCTTGTATGATTTGCGTCTTCCCTGTAAACGTGTTGTCTGTGATGACGACTTTGCGTAAATTTTCGCCCAGTTCCAATTGAGGATGATTTTGCCGAAATTCGCAGCCGCGTACGAGGAGCGTTCCGCCTTGAGCGTTGATCGCGGCGCAGGGTTGCAATTCGGGCTGATCGGCGGTCGCAAAACCCCATTGAACGAAGGTGCAATCGCTAAATCCGACGGTTCCATCTGGTGTTCCGCCGATTTCCGCGATCTGCCGGCAGGGTCCCCAAAACGCGCAGTTTACAAACCGTACCGACCCACGATTGGTCGCTGCGACACGAACCATGGTCGGATTTGGACCGTGGAACGAGACAAATTCGCCATTTGTGATCAGCAGGCCCATGGGAGCGCATTGATCGACGACGAGCGACGTTTGGCAATCGTCCGCACCGATTCCGAGGAAGTTACCATTACAACCACCGCTTTTTGATTCGGCAAAATGGTAACCAATATGATATCCGAAACAAAAAGTGTTCAACACGTACTGCCAATCGGTTCGCGCGAATCGAAACGCGACGCCATTCGCCATCTGCCACGCAAAAAGTTTCGGCTTCATGCTCCACCACGGATTAAAATGGACATTCTCAATCCGTCCAATGTCGTAAATCGCGTCCACCCACACACCGAGCTTGAGTGGTTGACCGGAGATATTGCGGATCAGGTGCCGCTCATTTTGCGACGCGTCAATGCCGAGATACGGATTGAGCAGCTCGCAATCGAGAATCGCGGGATTCTTGCCGCGCATCGCCACACACCATGGATAGGTCATGGGTTCCGCTTCCGGATCCTGGTCTGGATAGTAAAAACAGACACCTTTAATTGTACTATTCGTATTCAAGGTTATAAAAGGTGTTCCCGACTTTCCTTCGAGCGGTTTTCCGTCGGCATCCACCGTGTTGGCTCCGCCACATATCAAAAACGTCGTTCCCGTCTCCGTCGGTCGCGGCATGCCGGGGTCGCGCATTCCATTATGTGAGGGTACCGATTCGCTTACCCCAACCAGTGTGACCCCGACGGGCAACTCCAATGAGCCCTCAAATCGATAATTGCCGCGCGGTACAAAAACCGTTTGGGTATCGGAATCTTTCGCCGCATCCAACGCCGCTTGGAACGCCGCGGTTTGATCTCCCTCCGCGGATGGGTTTGCCCCGTAATCTCGTACATTGATCACGGTCGTCGGCATGGCGGGTGACGGAGAAGGGGAATCTTCGTGGGTCGTTTGTGTTAGTACTGTGTTTTGGATATTCTCTTCATTTTGGGCCAATGCGGTGGGAAGCATCATTCCGGTGAGGAACATGGCGTGGAGCGAGCATAAGCGGAAGTGGTTGGAAATGGACATATGTGGTTCCTTGTGGTGGGAATGGCAAGCGGGCCTGACAAAGAGGTCCGGAACGAGTGCCATTGTATACGGTTCGTATCAGGCAACGCAAGACCGGCGGCAACGTGCCGCGGCGAGTTCGCGTGATCGTACGGTTGCTGATGAACCGTTCCGAAGGTTACTTCGTTCCCGGTTCCCACTTGCCAAATATTTCGCAAAATATACGACTCCAACTCGCCCGCTCGGAGGGTTTGGAGGGATGTAAAAAGTGTCAGGTAAAAATTTTTGAAAAAAGATTAAAGTTTTGGCGTTTTTCCGAAAATCGCCCTTGTCGTAGATTGAAAATTAAAGTATTTCTCTCCCTGTCCATGTAGACTTTGCCTAAGTAGGTGATGTTTTTTGTGGATAAAAACCGATTTAGTGGGAAATTTATCTCTTTAATGGTGTGTTTTTCACCCAAAAGGTTCTCGGTGGCCGACCGATGGGCGAAAATGATCGGTTTGCAAAGTTGGAAATCATAACGGAAAAGTGGTTCACGGATGAACACGACCATGTTACATACACGTCAGTCGAAATTGAATGAATCTCTGCGAGTTTTTGCGGGAAAATCGCATTCAACGAAGCTCGAATCTGTGACCGTGGCTGCGAGAATGGCAGGATCAATGTGCTCACGACATGCGACGATACAGATTCTTTTCGGACTTTTGTGTGGTATATCCCTGTTTTCATGGTGGAATCCTCAGGCATTGGCTCAGGAAACAGCCGCATCCAAAGAAACGGTCGCATCCCAAGCATCAGTACCGAATCTCGGTCACGAAACGCCCTCGGATCCACGTGATATCGTCGCGGAAATACGTGTGGAAGGGAACCGGATTTTCTCGCGAGAGGATGTATTGCGCATGGTGCGTACCAGCGTAGGTCGGCCCTATGAGCAGACGATTATCACGGAGGACGTCCGTCGAATGATCTCTTCCAAGAAATTTATGGACGTTCAAACGACGACGCAACAGACTCCTGAAGGTCGAATTGTGACGTTCATCGTGCGTGAAAAACAGATTCTAACATCGGTCAAGATTATCGGGTCTTACGAAATTCGTCGGAATGAATTGTTAAAGTTGATTAACCTAAAACGGTGTGATCCGGCGGATCCATATAGTGTGTTACAGGGTAAGCAGTTGATCGAAGACCATTATCGGGAAAAAGGATACGGTCGTGTCAACGTTGAGATTTTCGAGGGTGACAAGCCGGGCGATCATCGTGCGATCTATGTGATTCATGAAGGTCCGAAGCAGCGGATTTTCCGCGTTCGATTCGAAGGCAACGCCTTTGCGTCCGACGGTCAGCTTCAAACGAAAATCCAATCGAAAGCGGGAATTTTTTGGCTGTTTGGCGGCGAGGTGAACCGTGACAAAATTGATCAGGACAAGCGAGATTTAGAAGGATACTATCGTTCGATGGGATTTTTCCAGGCGGAAATCCAGCAGGAACTCGAATGGGACGATAAAGAAAAATGGCTTACACTCGTATTTCACATTCACGAAGGTCCACGTTCAAAGATTCGTTCGATTGAATTTGCGGGGAATAAACGATTCGAGGTGACGGAGCTTTTGCCGGAACGTTCGATCACCGAGGGCGATTATTTCAATCTCGACAAATTGGCTTCTGATGCGCGCAAAATTCAGAATGTGTACGGTTCGCAAGGATACGTCAAGGCAAAAGTTCGACCGGATACCAAACTGTTTGAAGAGGCGGGTATCGTTGATATCACATATGTGGTCCAAGAGGATCGTCAGTACAGAATTGGTAAGATGGATCCATTGATTTTAGCTGCGGATGGAGAGAGTCCACACTCTCGATTTACTACGGTGCTTGATCCAATTGGCGTCGCACCGGGTGATATTGCTAACAAAGTCGAGATGGACGCGTCGATACGACGGATTAATGGCGAAAATACTTTTGCGACCGAAGAGGAGAAAGCTCCGAAACTGACGATGGGCAAAGCGACGCTTAATCCGTCCAAACCGACCAATCCCTATCCTGGTGATTTTCCGAACGACGAAACGATGGTGGCTGAGCGTCCGGATGATATTCGACGCCAAAGTCCGAATACGCCTACTGTGTGGCCTGCTGTGCCGGTGGTTCACACGCCAGCGGCACCGAATCCTTCGTATGTATCGGCACAACTGGTGACACAGCCGACCGCGCAAACGGTACCGGCTTCGACGCAAACCGTGCGTTACCAAAGTCCAGAGGCAACGATGGTTCCAATGGACGATTTCGGCACAATCGCCGAAGCGACTAGTACGAGTCTTCCAATGGCAGAGCGTTCGACGCAAGATCAGCCAATCGTCCGATACCAGAATGCGGCGGCGGGCACATCGACCAACGCGAACAATACAACCAGCGCGGTGGCAAGCGGTTGGGGAACGGCGAGTACGTTTGGTTCGACGAGTACGACGGTTCGCCCTGGAACACAGATAGCGGGTTCGGCTGTCAACTACGGTTCCGCGGCGGCGGGATACGCTCGGCCAAGCCGAACAACAACCACAGCGACACCGCTCGCTTCGACTGCGCAGCCGACTGTGTCGGGGTACGCTTATCCGCATCCCACCGTGGCGACTGGGACTGTGGCGACTGGGGCAGTGGCGGCACCGTGGTCCAATGGAGCCCCGGCAGGCGTTTCAACGGCATCGCCGATCAGCTCGGTGGTGTACCAATCACCTACGCCAGCCGGTTCGGCGTTAGCAGGGGTGACGGCAGAGATTCCTGGCGGTGTTCAACAGACGCAATACTCGGTTCCGGAAGGGTACGGCGTGAATCCGACGCCTACGACGCCGGTGACGGCGACGGGAACTGTATCGGGAACGCCCGCGTACACGAATATTGAAACGGGCGGTGTGGGGACGTATCAGGGCATATTGCCGACGAACGTCGTTCCGCCGGCCAGTGAGAGCGCAAACGATTCGAGTAATCGAACGAATTCGTATTATAGTGGTGGTGCGGGCACCCCGACGACCGAGATCCCCGTGACGGGCGATACCAACCGGAATCCATGGATTCCGTCCGGTACGGATGAGCCGAATTACTATTTGCCGATCACACCGACGGTGAACGAAGCGGCGACCGGTAAGGTGATGCTTGGCGCGGCGATCAACTCGGACAACGGTTTGACCGGTTATTTTACGGTGGACGAACAGAACTTCGACTTGCTGCGTTTTCCGCGAAGCTGGTCGGATGTGGTGGATGGTCGCGCATGGCGTGGCGCAGGTCAAAAATTCCGGCTCGAATTGATGCCCGGTAAAGATGTCCAGCGATATTCGGTGACGGTGACCAATCCGTATTTACCGATTTTTCAGCGTCAGCTAAGCGGCTCGGTCAATGGATTTTACTACGACCGATATTATTCCGAATGGACGGAACACCGCCTCGGTGGTCGTGCGAGCCTCGGATATCGATTCCCGACGCGGCCTGACCTGTCGATGTCACTCGCGTTTCGCGGTGAACAGGTGAAAATCGACGATATTGTTTCGACGCCTACACCGATTCCCGAATATGAAGAGATGCGAGGTAAGAATAATCTGTACGGTTTCAAATTTGGATTTAACCACGATGTACGTGACAATTCGTTCCTGCCGACCGATGGGTATTATTGGAGTACCGGAGTCGAACAGGTGATCGGTACGTTCCAGTACATGCGTTTGGACGCGGATGTGCGAAAGTATTTCCTGTTGAAAGAACATCCAGACCAATCGAATCGCCATGTTCTGAGTTTGCTCGGACATGCGGCGTGGACGGGCGATGACACGCCGGTTTACGATAAGTACTTCCTCGGTGGTACGACCACGCTGCGTGGTTTCCATTATCGCGGAGCGTCCGTGCGAGAATCGCAGTACGGTGAGATTGTGGGTGGTAACTTCATTATGTACGGATCGGCTGAATACTTGTTCCCGATCACGGCGAATGACCAATTCCGAGGTCTGCTCTTCTGCGACGTGGGTACCAGTCAGGCAAAAATTGACAAATGGGACGAAAAGTTCCGTGTGACGCCCGGTTTCGGTTTCCGTATCACAATGCCGATGCTCGGTCCCGCGCCGCTCGCGCTTGACTTCGGCTTCCCCGTCGTCAAACAGGATAAAGACGATAAAGAAGTGTTTAGCTTCTCGATGGGGTGGTTCCGATACTAAGACGTTGCGCGAACGTCGGCTGAATTCACGAAACGTCCAAACACGATCGCTAGCGAGGTCGTGTTTTTTTGAGTAATCAGGTTGATCAATGACCAGGGGAGTGCATCTTTGAAGCGATTCCGTCCATTCCGAAAATCAGAACGATGGAATCGCAATGTCTAGGGCCCGCGGAGACAATGCCTAACGGGTTTTATTTTCGGACGATACGAAGTTCTGGAACGCGACGGAACCTTTGGGGCCGTTCGGGACGAGAATCCGCTAGATGGTGGTACGGCTGTGTTTGCTAGGGCGTGTTCACACAAGTTGCCACCCCCATCGGAGCGACCTGCCGTACCAGTGTCAGGTAAAAAGTTTGCGCATTTTCGTAGAAAATACTTTTTCATAAAATCTTTTTGAGGCGAAAAACCAATGGGAGGAAACTTCCTGCAAAAAGTTTCCCCCAAAAATTTTTCTTCCAAAACTTTTTACTAGACGCACAAACTTCAATATCAATCGGCATAAAACACCCCGATTGCAGTTATTTCATTCTGGGCTATCGGTTTTTTATTATGTGATCACATGTGGACACGCCCTAGTTGCGATGGTTTGACGGAGATTGCGATCCCGAATAGTGTCACGACTGTCGGAGACTCGGTGTTTTCGAGGTGCGACAAACTCACGATTCAGACGCCGAAACATTCTGCCGCGGAGAAATACGCCGAAAAGAATGGATCAAGTGTGTCAACGCCGATTGAGGCACGCGACGCCGGACGTTTTGACCTGTCCGGCGACGGAACGAAAGCACTTGTTTATTTTCGGATGATATGAATATTCCGGAACGCGACGGGACCGTGATCGCCCTGGAACATGAGCGGTCCTTCGGCACATTCTTTACCGGTCAATCCACCCGGCGTCTGTTTGGCCATTTCGATGTTTTCCTGGACCGTTTTGCCGTTGATTCGGATTGAGTGCACGAACGCGTTTTTGACCTTTTTGTCGCCATCGAATTTCGGGGCGGAGAATTCGATACGGACGCTCTGCCATTCGCCAGGTTCCTTGGATGCGTTGACTTTGGGTTCGGCGTAGCTGTACAAAGCGCCGAAATCGCCTTGGGTCAATTTTTCACGGCCCCAAGAGTCGAGCACTTGAACTTCATATTCGCCCATGAGGTAGATTCCGGAGTTCGAGTTCTTAGGAACCATCAACTCAAGTTCGATGACGCAATCACCGAATTTTTCTTCGGTGAAGATATCAACGCCAGCCCCCTGCGCGTTGATTAGTTCGGCTTTTTCGCCCTTCGCTGGTTCGGTGACCAACTTGGTGGCGTCTTTGGGATCAAGCTGAGCGGTGCCGATCATCCAATGGCTTTTTTCGGTGTTATCGCCTTTGAGCTTCCAACCGCCGAGGTCCTTGCCGTTGATCGGCTTGACGACGTTATCCGCCGCTTGAGCAACACCCGCCGCACACAGCATCGCGGCTGCGATCGCACAAATCATCTTTCGCATGGTTTTCTCCTGTTTTTACTACTGAGGATGAATGGAAAAATTTTAATTAACCGTGGTTGGAACGTTCGACTGACACGAATGCCCTACGAAAAAGTTTGATGTGTTTTCCCAACGCAAACGGTCCGCAAAAGTTTGCGTAGTCGAAACAAATCCACGTGGGCGAGGTGTTTCCACTTGAATTCTCGTCATAGAACGCTCACAATAAAAAAATCGTAACGCATTTTGAAACCAGAATCTACAGTTGAGGTTGGAAAGAATGAAAAAAATATTCATACATGCCGATGATCCGTCGTCGAACGATTTTCGTGGTGAACGTGTTCGTGGAATGGTCACCGATAGCGAGAATTTTCGACATGGTAATTCGTATCGACGTGTGGTTTGTGGTCTCATCGCGATCTTATGGGTGGCGATGACTGTCTGGACACCAACGGTGGCGCAAGAGACCAAATCGTGGAAAATTGTGCCTAAACGGACCGATTTGCTGGTTTGGGACGCGACTTCGTCGGCGAATGAGCCAGGCCGCGTTTTCTTTCAAGCTGAGGGGGTGACCGAGGCGTCGGAAATGACGGCGGAAATTCGGGATTATCGCGATGCCGTCGTTCCGATTTCGGTGACGATCCAATCCAACGTAGCTGCGGCTTTAGATACGCCGGCGAAACCGGTTGCAGCGGCTGGTGTGGAGACTGAGGTGGCGGCGAAACCGGCTTCATTTGTTGCCGTGATTGACCCTGCGTTGCGAAGCCGTTGCGGTTTTTACGATCTGGTGATTCGTCGAGCGGCGGTTGAATCGGGAACAAACACTGAATTGGGAGCGGAGGCGACATTACCGGAATCGCGGATTGGTTTGATCGTGTTAGGGGTTGCGGGGACGTCGCCGGTTATTGAGACCACCGGGAACCCCGACCCTTATCTTTGTATCGATGGCGCGATCTCGTGGCTCGTTTCCGATCCTGTTTTGCGTGAGGAGATGATCGTATTGGCGAAAAAGAGCGGTATTGCGATGATTCGTGAGCGATTTTCGTCGAGCGATATCTTTCCGACAGCGGCTAGTTTAACGGATTCGGAGGAACCGAATTGGAAATCGAGCGGGCGACAGTACGATATGCTGCGTCAAACGTATGAGAAGCATGGAATGCCCATTCTTGAAATGGGACACGATACGCCGGCTTGGACGGAGCGTGTGGGAAAATATCCGAAAGACCTGAACGCTTCGTCCCAGATGTGGGCGAAAATTGCGGCTCGCTGGTGTGGCTGTTGGGGCGGTTTCGAGTTGTGGAACGAACCCGATATTATGTTTAGCGGTGATATGCCGGCGGACCAATATGCGGCGTGGGCGAAGGCAGTGAGTGTGAATTTTCCCCATGAAATTCGTCCTCAGGTTGCCGGTTCCACCCGGTTGGATGGTGGGAATGAGGTTCCGTTGATCGCTGGCGTGACGGCTCATTTTAATAGCGATTGGATGGAGACGTTGGGGCGTAACGGTTTGCTTGACCAGGTGGATATCTACTCGTTCCATACCTACGCGACGGCGATGCAGATGGAGCGGATCGCGGGTGAACATCGAGATTGGCTTGCTCATTGGAATCATGGCTCGATGCCGCTGTGGCTTACGGAATGTGGACGACCGTGGAAAAAAGGTCCAGACCGTGCTCCGGTATCGGAGGATCAAAATTCGTCGTTGGATATCGCAATGAAGGCGGTCGAGGCATACGCTTGCGGAGTGGAACGTTATTTTGCGTTCGTACTGCCATATTATGAGGAAAACGACAACAATTTTGGAATGCTTGACCGCGATGGCGGCCCACTGCGTTGCTTTGCGGGTTACGCTTTTGCCGGAAAAATGCTGGGCCATATGGAATATATGGGCGATCTGAAACTCCCGGCGGGAGTCGCGGCGACCGATGACCAACCGGCTCCTGAAGGAACGGCCAAACTACTTCGTGCGCGAGTTTTTCGTAATGTGGAAGCGAGTGACGCGGGCGAATCGTCTTCGATGTTGCACGTGGCCCTGTATACGGGGCAAAATGATCCGACTGCCGAGGTGGAACTAGGGGCTTCATTTGCGAATTTGGAGCTACACGCCTATGGGATTGATGGTCGGTTGTTCGAAGTGAAATCGACGGGCGAAAGCTGCCGTGTTCCAGTTCCTGATGGTTTAACGTGGTTGACCGTATCAGGCGTTTCGAGTGACGCGATGGTGGACGCCGAAACCGAGGCGATGCGTTTATGGCGAGCGGCGTCGCATTCCGATATGCAGCCCGCACAGGCTTCGGATGCGTCGCAGCGTTCGGTCGTTCCCGCGGAAAAAAGCTTCCATCCGATGGTGTTGCGATATGATTTCGATGAGTCTGTGGTGGGCGTATCGCCTTCGGGTTACCGGATTAAAGATGATTCTCTCGAAACGCTTCCGATTGCGGTGACGCTTTCGTACATAGCGAGTTCGCGTCACGGAATCCCGTCGGAATCGCAGTCGGTGACGTTGGAGATATCGAGCCCAGACGGTCCAATGGAACAGAGTGATCTGGCTGAGCAGAAGGTATCGGTAGCATGTGGAGGCACGGCGACAGCGAGCTGGTCGTTGGATGTGAAAAAGCTGTTCGGTAATGATTCGACGCGATGGTTGCGTGTTTCGGTGAAGGGCGGTACGTCGGATGAATTTGTGGAATTTCGGATTTCGCGTCGTCCGCAACTGGAACAAGTTTTGGCGAAGTCAGAAAAGTCGCGGCGATTGCCGATCGACGAGTTGAACCGCTGGCGCATGGTGAATGGCGGCAAAGATGGTTCGTTGGAGCGATTGGAATCGGTGAGCGGATTTACGTACATGGACAATGCGTCGAAAGAACCTGTAGGCGTGAAGATGACGTCGAAATTCGCGGGTGGTGATCGTTGGTGTTATCCGCAATTTACGTTGCCAGACGATGTTCGTATGGAAGATTACACGGGAATTGTGTTGCGTTTACGTACGGCAACGCCAGGCGATGTGCGAGTCTTTTTGTGGGAAGCGGAAAACGTCGGCTGGATTAACGGTTCGACGATTTATGATGCGGATGGCAAAATTCAGACCGTTTACGTACGATTTTCGGAGTTGGGCGTGAGTTCGGCGAATTCGCCGGATAAGAATGGGAAGCTGGATTTGGGCCGCGTTCGTACCATTTCGGTCGGTATGAACCCGAAAGCGGACGATATGAGTTTGGAATTGTTCGACGTTTACCTCGTGAAATGAGCGTATTTCGTGAAATGGGACGACGAACGGGATCAAAATGAGTGTTGGTCGGAAAAATAAAGGATGATAGAACGTGGATTTTCCCATGTTCTGTCAAAAAGAGAAGAAAAAATAGAGAAAAACCGAGCAAGATGGTTGACGGTTTCGTTTTAGTGGGTATACTTTCTCAAACCTTCGCGGGACACAGCTCCGTCAGTGAGACTTAACCGCAAAGGTCCTTTTTCGAGAGGGAGAGGTTTTCAGT
>JAQVKF010000080.1 GCA_028694795.1 Thermoguttaceae bacterium
AAAAGATGCGTAAGTTCCACCTGAAGGTGAAAATGCCACCGAAGAGGCCGCCGATGTTTGGATTCCCGCACTGATGGTTCGTTTTCCCCATGAATTGATTCCAAGAATATCGGACGCTTTTGCCCCAATAACGAGTAGATTACCACCATTCGACACATAAGTACGGATGGTTTCCTCCATGGCCGGATCAAGCCATTCCCATTCGCAAACAACCACCACCGGATATTGTGAAATTTTTTCCGTGAGCGTTTTTTCGGTCAAAATTTCAACCGCGTAATGATTTTCGAGCAGGCATTGGAGAATACCACGCTGCCAAGAGACGCTCCACGGAAAAAGCGAATCGCCCTGTGAACTGACGAGTCGGTAATGCGATTCGGTTGGGCAGAGTAGCGCGACCTGCGGTACCGCTTTGGCACCTTGGCAGAATGGCTGACGAGCGCGTACAAATTTTGCCACATCCGTCATCGCTCCAATTTTGTTCAGATCGAGACTTCCGTCACGATTTTGCGTGTAGTACGCCTGGAAGCCACCGCCTTGCGCCAACACGCAAGCCGCTTCGCGTTCTAGTTGGACCGCCGGTTTCTGTTCACGCGGCTGATCAGGCGTCGGTTCGGCAAAACTCCACGCCATTAGGTCCCACGGTTTGCCCTGCGAAGCCATGAAACGTGAGGAATAGCGGGCCGCGTTCACACTGTCCGTTCGAGTGTAATCGCCCGAAAGAAACGCCACATCGGCACAGACGGGTTCCGGCATATGATCGGTGAACGCCCAATTGCTCGCGATTTGGAATTCAGGTGCCGCCTCTTTCAATGCGCTGAGATAATGCCGCAGATAATCGCGAAAGGCGTCACGATGGAACGTCGCCCACTCATACCAAAGCGGATCGTCCGGTTTAGTCGGAATTTGATCAGCGGTGATATTCATTTTTTCACAAAACTTTTGCTTGGCGATCTCGCCATAATCCATAACGGTTGCCCAGCATTCACCATCAATCCACGCACCATCCACGCCGTAATCAAGGGCGAGTTCTTTTAACTGCGGAATGAGTAACGCATCGGCGTATGGTCCAAAGACGGATGTTTTTTCGCCGCTCGGTTTCCCAGCCGCGTCAATCGCCGCCCATTCCGGATGGAGCGTACAGGCCTGCGTGTCCCAAACGCCGGAGTAGTGCATATAGAGCGAAACCCCACGCGCGGCCGTTGTGTCACGCCAGACACGCAACGGATCGCCGGCAATATTCGGACACGGATTGCCCACTCGTGTCGGATAGCTCGAAATGCCCGGATGCCCTTTACAATCAATTTGAATGTAATCGGGATGAATTTGATCAATAATCGCGTTGACCATTTCCGGCGTCGTATTCGCGCCGACATTCTGATCGGTCAGACCACAGTGGAAATCGAGATGGAGTCCGAAAAACGAATCCGCTCGTGACAATCGCGGCGGCGTTTTCACTTCGTTTTTCACATCCGCCGCACTCGCGCTTTGTGACATGGTAATCAGAGTCATCAGTCCGATTACTCCGATTCCAAACGTTCTCGAAGCGTTTGTCCAGTACATTTGCAGTCCTCCTGTGATAATTCGTGTGCAGATGGTCTGACGCGACTGCGTATTACATCACACACGGCCATTCATCGAAGTTTTCCACCCTCTTTGATGATATAAGAAGAGGGGGTTTGCCCCATTGTAAGTGCTGCCAAGACTCAAAACAAGACGCCGAGAGAACAGTAAAAGCATACCATCAGGTAAAAGAAACACCCACCGTCAGGTAAATTGAGAGCCGCTCGTGCGGCTTGCGGATCAAGGGCCATAAAATCGAAACAGGGGAAACCAGAATGTGGAGTACTGGATTCCCTGTCCATCCATCTGTTTGAATGCGGAGCCATTGCGTCACGTCCGATTCATGATGTCACGCGGCCGATGCTCATTAATTACGCAGTGCCTGAAGCGGTGCGGGAATGCGTCCACCGAAATTCACGAATTGTTCGCTCGCACCGACGTTACGCACTTCCATAATCGGTGATGCTCCAAAAAGTCCGCCAAAATCAACACGGTCACCCGGCTTCGCGCCTGGTACTGGAATCAAACGCACTGCCGTCGTCTTATCGTTGATCACACCAATGGCCATCTCATCCGCGATGATTCCCGCAATAGTCGTGGCTGGCGTATCGCCTGGAATCAACACCATATCAAGACCGACGGAACAAACACTCGTCATCGCTTCCAACTTCTCCAGCACGAGATATCCTTTTTCCGCGGCTTCCGCAAGCGTTGAATCCTCACTTACCGGAATAAACGCGCCAGACAATCCACCCACACTGCTCGACGCGAAAAGTCCGCCTTTTTTCACCGCGTCGTTGAGCATGGCAATCGCCGCGGTTGAACCGGGCGCGCCGATTTTTTCAATGCCCAACGCTTTCAGGATTTCACCAATACTGTCACCAACCGTGGGCGTCGGAGCGAGGGATAGATCGACGATTCCAAACGCTAGTCCGAGTCCCTTCGCCACTTCGCGTCCGATCAATTCTCCAACACGGGTCACGCGGAAACTTGTGATTTTAATTTCTTCCGCCAAATCGCCCAGCGTCAGATTCGATTCCTGCGCAATCCGACGACGTAACGCACTGGATACGACACCGGGGCCTGAAACACCAATATTGATCGTTGCCTCCGGTTCACCGCTACCCATGTACGCACCGGCCATAAAGGGACTATCTTCCGGAATATTTGAGAACACGACCAATTTCGCGCAACCAAAACCGTGAGACTCTTTCGTCGCCTCGGCAATGTCGAGAATTTTTTGACCGAGTATCGCAATCGCGTCCATGTTGATACCCGCGCGTCGTGTGGCCACATTGATGGAGGAACAAACACGCCACGTTTGCGACAACACTTCGGGTAACGATTCAATAACCAAACGATCCGCTCTTGTCATACCTTTCTGAACGAGTGCGGAAAAACCACCGACAAAATCGACACCACACTCAGCCGCCGCCTTGTCGAGAGTTTGAGCCAATTTGAGGGCCGCCGCACTGCCATGCCCCGCGAGAATCGTTGCCGCTGGAGAAATCGCGATACGTTTATTCACGACTGGAATTCCATATTTAACGCCAATTCGATCACAGGTTTCGACCAGCCGCGACGCTTGCGCCATGATCTTGCTTTCCACTTTGCGACAGAGTGAATCGACACTGGCAGACGCACAATCGTCTAAATTTAGCGCCAATGTCACCGCGCGGACATCCAAATGTTCCGCGTGCAGCATTTCAATGGTTGAAAGAATTTCCTCGGTTCGTAACATCGGTATGTCTCCGGATATAGATGGATATTTTCTGGTAATAGTCTCTATGGCCAAACGATTCAATGGAGAAAAAAATTCGCCGTCTTTCTGATCTCGGTTCCGTTAGCCCGGCACCGGCGTTAATCGGTTGGTCCACTGGTTGGTCAGGGTTATCGGGACCGCCCGCAAGGTCGTGGAGCCATAGGGCTGCGACCGCCGTCGGGACCGTTGGCACGAAAAGAATCACCCACCGATACGCATACGCAATTGGTTGGTGGCGACGAAAATATTCTCGTGTTGTAAACGCACGGTAAAATGCAATTCCTGTCCAATTTCGTCGAGATCGGCTTGGAACATTCGGACATCCCAACGATCAGGCACTTCCAATTGGCCGATCAACACAAATTGCCCATCTCGTACTTCGCCAAACAGATCAACGATATTGATATCTTTACCCGCAAGAAATTCGCTGAATCGACGCACGATACCGGGCTGATCCTGGCCGAAAGCCGTGATGACAAATTTGCCGTAAGGCCCTTTCGGAGAAGCATTGGCATGGTTCTCGACTTGGCGGACCAATACCTGCAAATGGTGCGATGTCGAGTTCGTATTGCCCAACGTTTGAATTTTTTCCGCGATTTGCTCTTCCGCAACGACTTCCGGCAGTGTCACGATCATAATGAGCGTAAAATATCCCCCCAACACGGTCTGACTGCACGAATTGATTCCGCCACCGAGCGATTCGATCACCGAGCTCACCGCCGCGACAATGCCAGGATGATCATCCGACATTACATTCAACACATATTGATAAGCCATGAATTCTCCTCTTTTCTGACTCAAGCACTTATTCATTCCATCAAGTGGTTTATACTCATATCTTTTGATTTCGTCTTCACTCATACCATTTCGTCGCCAAACTATGTAGGTCCGTTTTCTATGGGTCATTTTCCATCTGTCTATCGGAAAAATCACCCGAACCGCGGATTGTTAGGGTGTGTTCACGTAAATGTCGCACCATGTTGACCCGCGTTGTAACTTGTACATATGGTAAAAAGTTTTGGGGGAGGTTTGGAGGGGAACTTTTGAAAAACTTCCCTCTCCATATTCTTTTGTTTGTCCAAAAAAATTTACCTACGGTACGTTCACGCTGTCAATATAGGCCAAATAGGTTGACGCAATGGTATTTATGTCGAATTTTGGGGTGCAATATTTCCGATACAAATACGCCATATGGTGCAAACATCCTATACGCATCAAATTTTGGGTGTGAACACGCTCTAGGAACGCGATGGGGGCTTAGCGGCGGTTTGTTCATCGGATCAGAAATCGGTCAGCAACTCGTCTAACAGTTCCATTGGCAGTCCCACGACATTAGTTTCGGAACCCTCGTCGATCATAGCCCAATCAATACCGTCCTGCAATCCATAAGCACCGGCTTTGCCTTGCCACAGATTGGTATCCAGATATTGTTCCAGCGTGGTATCTGAAATCTTTTTCATGCGTAAAGTCGTCTGTTCACACTGTAACAGAACGGCATCGGTCGAGAGATTCCACAGGCATAAACCACTGATGCAAGCGTGGCGATGCCCACGCAGCGCATCCAAAATGCGGCGTGCGTCCTCACGATCGGCGGGTTTACCAAGAATCTTGTCATCCAGAACGGCGACCGTGTCACAACCGATGACGACGCGTTGAATTTCCGCCTTTTGTTCCGCCTCGTCTGGACCGTCCGGTAACAATTGATGGACCACGTCCATCGCTTTTGCCAACGCAGCACGTCTAGCGAGCGATTCCGGCGATTCTCCTGCGATGGCCGCCGGTTCCGCTAAATCGGACGACGGCACCACTTCGAAATCGTAACCCGCTTCGGCCAACAGTTCACGTCGCCGCGGAGAACGACTCGCCAAAATAAAATGGTAGCCTGGATGCGGATTGGATGGCTTGGGTGGACGCTTTTGGGGAACCGCTTTTTGAGCAACAGACGAAGTACGTGCCTGTTGAGGTTTCGATGGAGTATGCGTATGCTTTGTGTCCGACGAAGTACGTGTAGTACGTCCCGCAGAGGTCGAAGGGGTTGTTATGGGACTATTTTGGAGTTTTTTCGTACTTTTTTTCATTTCCCGTTCCTTTTTCAGCTTCTTTCCTATAATATTACTCGGTAGAGGCGTTTTGAACAATGGTCTATTTTACAGACACGCGATTTTATGCAATTAGAAATTTTGTACGAAGACAATCATTTGATCGTGGTGAATAAGCCTGCCGGTTGGGTCACCCAGGGCGCGTTACCCGGTGTTCCATCACTTTACGACGCGGTCTGCGATTATCTGAAAGAAAAATATCATAAACCGGGCAATGTTTATCTGGGGGTCGTCAGTCGGCTCGACGCGCCGGTGAGCGGCGTGATCTGTTTTGCGCGAACGTCGAAAGCCGCGGCTCGGCTCAATGAACAATTTCACTTACACACCACCCAAAAACGGTATCTTGCCGTCGTTGAATCCGCGATCGTTACCGCCGCTTTTACCGCGGCATCTTCCACTCAACCTGTCCGCACCGCAGGCGTTCCATCCGTCGAGTTCGCAACCATGGCACACGCAACCATGGCACACGCAACCATGGAGCCCGCCATCGCGGCTCGCTTGCCGGCTGTTTCGCAGGTCACATCGGGGATATGCGAAGATTGGCTCTATCATGATGACCGAGCATGTCGAGTGCGCGTCGTTCCAAAAGGAACCGATGGAGCGAAGAGTGCCTCTTTGGCGTGGTACTGTGTGGCTGCCGATGTTCGAACCCAACAGGCGTTGTTGGAGATTGATCTTCACACTGGTCGCAAACATCAGATACGTGTTCAACTCGCCAGTCGCGGGATGCCGATTATGGGCGACCCGCTTTATGGACCTCGGAATCGCCCTGCGAATCGGCAAATCGAGAGAAACGCCCTTTACGGCGGGCGATTGAGTGATTACGATAGAGACAGGCCGCGGAGTGAGGAAAGGCTTCGAATCGCGCTACACGCTTCACGACTGGTGTTGGAACATCCCGTACGACATGAAATGTTGACGTTCGAGGCTCCGATGCCCGCCTATTTTTTCCCGTGGAAAACATCATCCATCGGACAACCACGGGGAGAACGTCGATAGGGGAATCGTTCATGCTTCCAGGAATCTACGAAAAATTTTTGAACGCCGCGCAACGTAGTGAGCTGCTCCGCCCAGACCAGCTCGCCGCGCTGCGTCCCTGGATGGAACGGCTCTACCTCCAATTGTGTGAATCGCTCCAAGCGGAACTCCATGGGACCGATTCGGAAGATATTTCGGAAAATTCTGAAACCGATTCTGAGACGCATACGCCAGCGGAAAACGTGGCAAGGCGTGCGGCGGCGGGTGACACGACCGTACCGGGAACGACAGCGCGTTTTGCGCAATTATTGGCCTCGAGCAAGGTTCAGTCGCATTTGAATATGCTGTGTGAAAAACGGCTTCAGGAGTTGATGCAGCATGAACATTGGCTCAATCGCTGGCAAGTGCAGCAACTATTACAAGGGCGGACACGTTTCACATTGGGCACGTATAAGATTGTCGATTTTATCGGACGCGGCGGGATGGGAAACGTTTTTAAGGGGATTCATCATCTACTTCGGAACGAGGTGGCAATCAAGATTTTGCCGCGTGAAAAGACGAACGCCAAGTCGGTCGGTCGTTTTCGTGCCGAGGTCCATACGCTTTCCTCTCTGTCCCATCCACGTTTGGTACGTGCGTTTGACGCCGGTTTTGAGGGGCATGTCCATTATCTCGTGACCGAGTATATTCCCGGGCAAGATTTGCGTAAAAAAGTGCAAAACGAGGGGGCGTTGAGCATGAGTGAGGCCGCGTCGATCATCACGCAAGTCGCCTCCGCGTTGGCTTATGCGCACCATCGCGGTATTATCCATCGTGACGTAAAACCGGCAAATATTTTAGTGACCCCCGAGGGCATTGCCAAATTATCGGACTTAGGGCTGGTGGGGTTTCAGGATTCGATTCCGGGCGAATCGTGGTTACCGGAAGATTACAATGACACGGCGTCATCCACTCCTGGATTAAATACAGGTGCTGAATCCGATAGTACGGATGCGAGTTTAACGGAAAAAGAAGGCACTACGGGATCAAAATCGGAACCCGTCCAATCGACCACGAATCCAACGGACACTCTCGTTCCAGTTTCCACCTCGAATGTGCCGACCGAGGTGCCAAAGCCGGCAAAAACGCCGCGTAAAGTGGTGGGGACCCGTGATTATTTGCCACCAGATGCGATCCGCGACCCAAAACACCCAACCCCCGCGTGGGACATCTATTCGCTCGGCTGTACGTTATACTACGCGGTGACCGGACAAGTGCCGTTTCCCGGTTTGGATCCGTCCCAAAAATTACACGCTCAGTTGCATCTTTATCCAGCGGACCCTCGCAAACTCAATCCGAATCTGAGCGAACCGTTTGTCGAGCGTCTCGGTACGATGATTCGCAAAAGCCCGGAACATCGTTGCGAATCCGCTCAACGTGTGATCGAAATGTTTACCCCATGGCTGGCATGATTTTTTTGCGCATGATTTTCACAGATGCGACAGGAGTTCACCAAAGAGTTCTGGCGATTCCGTGGTGGAATTTGGCGTCTTCGCGCGATTGATTTGAGCTAAATCGTGATTTGCGAAAAAATTGACGGGCAGACGCCGAATGAAGTAACATTCACGTCGAGGGGGGACCGGCGGTTGACAGAATCGGAATCCCTCCCATTTCATCAAAGTGCGACGGACGAGCAAAATGTCGGGAATCGCTTTGGTAACGATAAATCGTGAACGTGAACGCAAAGTCAAAATGGAATTCGGGTACTTTCTTGTGCTAAGGCGTCTTGTCCGAGACACGGCGCAAGTGAGCGCCCTTATGAATTGAGGAGTAGAAGATGAAATCCCTATCACGACGTGAATGGATACAGCAATCCGCGGTTTTGAGTGCAGGTCTAATGGGCAGTGAAGCGTTGTTGAACGAAGCGGCTGCACAGCAAGGCGGTGGTGTCGGCAAAGGAGCTGGCGGTGAAGGGCAAGGCCGCGGTCCCGGCGGTGGCCAGGGCCGTGGCGCAGCAGCGGCGACCGGTCGTGGCATGGGTCCTGGTGGCGAGGCTGGTCCTGGAGCGATGGGACGCCCCGCCCCAGTACCGCTCGAAGGTGAAACATGGGGATTGAATGGGGCGAAAAGTTTCGGCGAATACAAAGGGGCATTGGTGCAGGCGGGCAAACCGGTTCCGTCGGTCTTGGTGGATCCCGCGAATCCGTCGATTTTGTTCCATGAATATCTTTGCGGACATTGCGGGCATTGTGACGAGGCCTGTTTAATGCAGGGTGTGGCTCACCGATTTGATCTGGTCAAGCTCAAAAACGCAACACAACATCCCTGCATCTATTGTGGGCAGTGTACGAACCAGTGTAAACGTGGCGGCATGACGGAACGTATCGAGTATCCTCGCATTCGGCGTCAGGCTGAAGACGCGACGCAAATCCTCGTCGCGTCCACATCACCGGCGGTGCGTGTGGCATTGGGCGAGTGTTTTGGTTATGATCCGGGCGGCGATTTTGAGGGCAAAATGATCTCCGCATTGCGAGCCATCGGTTTTCAGTATGTGCTCGATACCACATTTGCCGCCGATTTGACCATCATGGAAGAGGCGAGTGAGCTGGTTCAACGATTGGCATCGAATTCCAACGAGTCGAAACTACCGATGTTTACGAGTTGTTGTCCGGGTTGGGTGAGCTTTGCGGAGCAGTTTTATCCGCAACTGTTGCCGAATCTGTCGAGCGCAAAGAGCCCGGTGATGATGCAAGGGGCGGTGATCAAGACGTGGTTTGCCAAACGGATGAATCTCGATCCGTCGAAGATTGTTCATGTGGCGATCACTCCCTGTACGGCAAAAAAGTATGAAGCACAACGTCCGGAAATGAATGCGGCAGGTCGATATTTAGGAAATGAGTTGCTTCGTGATGTGGACGCTTCGCTCACATGTCGTGAAACCGGACAGTGGATTTATGAGAGCCGTGTTCGATTTGACGATTTGCCGAATGGTCAATTTGATTCATTGATGGGACGCGGCAGTGGTGGCGGCGTGATTTTTGGAAATACCGGCGGTGTGATGGAATCGGCGTTGCGTACGGCGTGGCAGATGATGACGGGTGAAAAACCGCCGCAAAAGTTGCTGGCGTTTGAACCAGTACGTGGTTTGGGCGGTGTAAAGGAAGCGACCGTGGATATGGACGGTCAACCGGTACGTGTCGCGGTGGTAAACGGGACTGGCAATGCGCGTCCGTTTTTGGACGCGGTGCTTAAAGGTGAGAAGCAGTATGATTTTGTTGAGGTGATGGCCTGTCCAGGCGGTTGTGTCGGGGGGGGCGGTCAACCGAAACCGGATGGAAATGGTCGACCGAGTGATGCGCTACGTCAACAGCGAATCGACGGTCTGTATGCTAAGGAATCGCAAACGGTCAAACGATGCAGCTTCGAAAATCCTGAAATACAGGAGTTTTATGCCGATTTTGCCGAAAAACCGCTTAGTGAAACCGCTGAGAAATTGCTACATACGAGCTATACAGATCGCAATCCATTTGCATAAGGAATTTTTGAACCAATCGTGAGATTAGAGGTTGCAGAAATTTCAAAATGAATTAGAATAATGGCTCAGTTTTCGTTAGACGGTTTTTCACTCCGTGCGGTTAATTCGTGCGGTGCTGGGGTGGTTTTCCGTCAAGGAATATATCTCTGTTGGGGATGTTTCTTTGGGTGTTGGGAGTATGCCGGAAATCGTGGAAGAAAACGGATCGGGGCGTGGCGCAGTCTGGATTAGCGCGTCTGAATGGGGTTCAGAAGGTCGCAAGTTCGAATCTTGTCGCCCCGACTTCCTAAGTCCTTACAGCGTAAGGACTTAGGTTATTTTTGTTTTCGATGGTGTCGTTCACGGCTTATATGCCGGTCTGGTATGTGTTGACATGAGTGAAAAGAATCTTCGATAGGGCAAAAGTCTTTCTGATTTGGGTGGCGGCGGAATGGGGCTGCAATGAGATAGGGTTGTGGTGAAATAGACGAGATGAAACGGTTGGGCGGTTCGGAAAAGCCGTCTTTTTTTATGGCCACCGCTCTTATAGCCAAGAGAATCTATCGCCGATATGGCGGTCCATCAGCAACGGCGCTGGCAGCACGAATGCGCCCGGCTGAACGTGCCTATGTAATTAATATAGGGTATTTAAGAGGTATTGATACATTTGCGTTGAATATACCAAGCCGTGAAATTTGGTGTAAGCCGCCATAGCACCAACCCATTTACCCTATATGCGCAGTTTGGACTCGTCACAAGTAATTTTTGGGACTAGACAAAAAAATATGGAGGGAGAACTTTTTCAAAAGTTCCCCTCCAAACCTCCCCCAAAAACTTTTTACCATACGCACGGGCTACAGCGTCGGTTAAAATGGTACGACATTTATGTGAACACACCCTAGGAGGCAACGTGTTTACGTTGCCGTACCTACGGGGCGCATCCTCTCTTTTCACGGGGATATCTACAATGATTCAATCTTCGTGACCAACGCGTCAAGCCACTCGCCCTCAAATTGCTCAATCATACCATGATCACTGGCCGACGCAAGAGCAGGATTCATCGGCAATTGGGCCACATTTTCAATCCCGTATTGCGCCGCCGTTTCCGTGATATGGCTGTCACCAAAGACCGAAATCTTTTTACCGCAATCTGGGCATTCCACATAACTCATATTTTCGACCAAACCAAGCACTGGAACATTCATCATATTAGCCATTTTGACCGCTTTACCGACGATCATCGACACGAGTTCCTGTGGCGAGGTAACGACGATAATTCCATCCAGCGGAATCGACTGAAAGACGGTCAATGCCACGTCGCCCGTCCCTGGGGGCATATCGATCAAAAGCAACTCCAAATTACCCCATATCACATCCGTCCAAAACTGCTTCACCACTCCCGCGATCATCGGACCACGCCACAAAACCGGATCCGTCACATTTTCGAGCAACAGATTCAACGACATCACCGGAATGCCCGTGTTGGTCTTCACCGGATAGATATACGTACCATCACCACCAGCACGTTCATTCAGGCCGAACATTTTGGGTATCGACGGTCCCGTAATATCCGCATCGAGGATACCTACCGCATGTGAGCGACGACTCATCAGCACCGACATCAACGCGGTTACCAGAGATTTACCCACGCCGCCCTTACCGCTGACCACACCGATCACCTTTTTGATCGTGTTGAGTCCGTTTGTTTTGGCGATTAGATCGGCTGGTTTTTGCGAGCAGCTTCCGCTATGTTCGCACCCCTCACACGATTCATGACTGCATCCCGATTCCGAACATTTGGAATTTTCACTCATGGATTGTCTTTCTGTACAATAATTAAATGGACACTTTTAGGTAAAATCTATCTCACGGGTTGCCGCGGAAATCAATCCATCCGTCGGCAACCTGTCGCCGCTTCACAACAATTTATTCAGCGTGATGACCGTGGCAGTGGCAATGACCATGTTCGCTATGATGTCCCTCGCAAAGGGAACCTGTCGATTGGAGTTCGCCGCGAAGATAGCTTAACACGGCTTCTTGAGCATCGCCTGTCACGCCAATCACCGCCTGAATTCCGTATTGTAACAGACGATTGACCGCGCCGGCACCCATCCCCCCTGCCAACACGACATTTATCCCCATTTGGTCGAGAGATTCCGCGACCGCGCAACCACGGCCTGACGTATTGGCGAACGATTCGCTATGCAAAATCTTCGACCCATCGGTCTCAAAAATTTGAAACTCTTCACAATGACCAAAATGTCCACTGACCACACCATCTGAACACGTAACCGCAATTTTCATGGGAAACATCCTTTTGAATTCGATTGGATTTTGGAAAAAACTACCCAGTGGCTGATTCGTCAAACGCTTGTGGTGGATTCGCCCGTTGACAGCAGTGGCAATATTGACAGCCGCCGCAAACGCCCAAACGTTCTTGGCAAACTTCGTAATCGCCTCCCTCGATTTTGAGCACTTTGGCATTCACCAACGCGTCGGCCAACTTGCCGCGTGCCGCATGATAGATCGCTTGGACCGTGGTTCTCGCCACATTCATTCGCTCCGCACAGGCCTCTTGCGTCAGATTTTCAAGATCCATCAAGCGAATTGTCTCAAATTCTTCAATCGTCATCACCACAGGCTCACTGGTCGACTGCTCGCAAACTGGAATCAACCCCGTATTGCGGGGAAGACAACAAACTCGACGCCACTTACGTGGTCGGGACATGATCTCACCTCACCAATCGTTCTCTACGGAATTCGGTTGACCCATTTCAGTTGAAGAAATGGAAACACTCGACCCCATGGACCAGCAATAAACGCCAAACAAAACGACACCCATTTCAAAACGTTTTTGACATATGCCACTTATGTTCGTTATGATACTCTATTTATGACATATGTCAATATTCAACCAAGAAAACGCTCTCGATTTGCGGTTCACGGTTTACAGTCTGCGATTTACGGTTTGTACGAAGGGTTGGGACAGTCCGCTGAGATGGTCTGTTCGCACAGCGGCGTGGTAATATACGCGGCGTCGTTGGCATATTGTTTGGCGTAAGCATACGGCATGCGTTCGTCAGATTGAGGGCGATTCGTATTACGATAGATAAAATATCCACCACCCGGAGCATTCTCATCGTCCTGATATCCCACGAACAGGACGCTATGACCATCGAAAACGGCGTCCGGTTCTGCCATTTGCAACACATTGTCTTTCCATTCCGGATGTTTCGGCCAGCGTAACCCGACACAAACGGGCCAACCGTTGGCGATGATACGCCGAATACAGCATATTTGTACATTTGTCAGACCTGTTTGTGGATTCCATTCTTTAATCCAGTGGAACGTCATTGTCCGTTCGCGGAATTTTTGGGCTTCCGCTAACGCCTCGGCCGATGGCGACACATCTGGATCGAAGGCGTTTCGATAGGGCATTAGACTTTCGCGGCAGAGACCATAGTGTTGGATTCCGGCCCAAATATCCGAGAATTTCCCGCCATCGTATTGATCGAGTCTACCGCTATTTTTTGCCCAATTCGCGAAATCAACGCTTAAATGTTCTGTCTTGCCATCCGCGCGTCCGACGGCCCATTCGACGGCACCGAGCATCGCGAAAACCGAACAAGTACCTCGCGCACCTTGGTCTCGACGCGGCAAATTCCATCGCTCCGCATCCGAACGCAGATCCGCCGACGAGGGTTCGGAGTCGGTCCGATCAGCTAATACGGTCAACGTTTCAGAGGTCTCCTCGGAAAGATCTACCGTTAAATTTTCCGATTCCGTTGATTCACCTCTTTGGGCCGATGCTGCCGGTTCCACTGCGATGGATGTGGATATTTCAGCCGCTGCGCAAACGGCCAAATGGTCACATGCCATCCCCAAGCCGCTTGCCACACCCAATACGACAATCAGACTTACGGAACGGATCGCCAAACCTCCATGGAGGACCGCCGTGAAAAATCGTATCCATGGGAATGCCAAACGGAATGGTTGATTCCATCGCCGTGAGTATCCGAAAATCGATAAAATCATGATAAATACTCTCCTTTAATCGTTTACCATTTGGGTTAAACATCGACCGAACGGAAACTTATCTGAAGTGATTTCGCGGCAAAAATTCCACGAATGGAACCCCAAAATCCAATGGGACATATATCATACTTAACCGGTGTAACTCATCTGAAAACATGTTTGATATATAGGGCTTACGTCGTGTTCATGATATCTTATTCATGACATATTTCAACCATCCAAGAAAAATCGCCCTACCAGTCAATGAAAACCACCGATGGATGTTATGCCGAGGATACGTTTGACGATTGAGTCTACCGGTACAAACATAACACATGGAATCCATTTTTCGACCATAGATGGAATTTTGTGAACGCTTATCGAAGAACCCCATTAACCAGATTGTCGATAAAAAGGGATAAAAATTCATTTTCAAATGGCCAGATCAAAAAAATGGAGCCAATTCAAAGTGGTATGATGGCATTGGGGAAAATTTTGTGAGACAATGAAGGTATTGTTCGACCGCGAATACGCCATCCATGTGAGATGGTGACAAATCGAACGAAATCCAATGAAATGAACATGGTCCAACAGATAGATCATTTGGTATCACGATGAAATATAAAGGAGTGTAACATGAATCAAGTGGAACAACTCAGCAGGGCTTGGTTAGGGTTAGGCGTATGGTTATTGACGCTCTGTGCGGTCACCACGGCAGAGAGTGAAGCAGCGAAACGTGCGGAAATGCTTCAGAAAAACGCGGCGGAAGCCGTCATTCCAGAGGTCATCAATCCATTTGGAACACGTGCGCTCATTGCGGAAAAGTCGCTTTGGACGCTCACGTTCGATGAAAATGCAGAGGCATCGCCTAGCGCTTGGCGTACTTGGAATCCGTTGCACAACGCGGAGGTTTCAGCCAAAGGAAACCTCCTTCGACTCGCTGGTACTGGCACCGATCCATATGTCGCGGTACCTGTACAGGTGACACTACCCAAGGAGTCTGAATGGGGTGGTGATCGGCTTGTGATGCGACTGCGCGTCCGAGGAAATTGCCGCCGACTACAGGTCTTTCCTTCCACAAAACAAACACCAGGTTACATCGAAGAAACGAGTTTTGCGTTCACCATTCCAACAACCGATGTTTCCCAAGACGACGGGTGGATGATGGTCGATGCGACGCTGCCCAGCGGGATCGGCGAGGATATTAACGCACTGCGATTCGATCCCGGTATGGATCGCGGCGATTTTTGTGAACTCATGTCTATCGAGATTTTACGATGTACTTACAATCCGGTCGAAATCACGCGGCTTGTGGAGACCGCCAACGGAATACGTCTGGCCGTTCGGAACCATAGCCAACATGATCTGGAACTTCCCATTCAGGTCACATGGATAGGACCGAATCCTTGCCAACAATCGCTCACTTCGCTGATTGATTCCACGCCATCACGCGATTCCGCATTGGCTTTCGATGCGGCTCTGGTCGATTCCACACCATCGTCACTGGTTGCCCATCCACAATATATTGCGGCGGGCGAAACACGAGAGTGGAATTTTACGTTCACCGATGAACAAAAAAATAAATCAACCGCGATCGCGGTGACCGTCGATCCGACCGGTCCGCTGCGCACCACACGAGCCACCAGTTGTGTTCGCCGCGCCGCTCTATCGGACGCCGCGTGGATGAAGGAAATCGCCGGAATCCAGTTTTATGGTTACGAATCCCGAACGGTTTCGGAAAATAACCCATCCAAGGCGGCTCTGGTGAATGACGCTTCGGTGAAAACTTCAACAGACACCTCGTTCGCTTACGTGATACAAATTTCCCTCGTGCGTAACGAACAGGTCGTGGCGGTGATCGGTCCGTTGGCATGGAGCAATGGTCCCACTGGTGAACGCATCTCGCCCATCTTTCAACGGGACGAATCGGTCGATTCTGAGCGGTTGACATTCCACTCGTTGGACCGCGATTTGACGCTTTCGATTGCGGCGGACGAAACGGTACGGACGGACGGTTCACAAGATTTGCGTATCACCCTTCAGTCCGCGTCCAACACACCATTTGAAGGTCCGGTTATTCGGACGCAAGGTCGGTGGATAGGCGGTATTTTGGCGGGCGTCGAATATCTCGGTTCCGGCGAAGGAGAAGGGCAGGGGGATCGAAGTTCCTCGAAACTCGACTGCATCACCGAAGAACGATTCCGGCATCAACCCGATTCGCTCAAAGTAGCCTATCCGTACATGATGCAAAAGACCGAACGCGGTACGGTCGCCGTCGTCTGGGAGAATCTCAAACAGGTGTCGCCTATCTACGCGGCGCCCAATTTCTACGAAGAATCGGAAGTGTGTCCAGATTATCGGATGGCTTTTACCACCCGAAATGGTACGATCTCGCTGATCTTGCGACTTACGAACGAATCGGTGGAAGATTCGGTTCTTTGGGGAGTCGCCGCACTGGGTGGATTGCCGCCGCTTCCAACACTACCTCGCTCACGCGAACAGAGCGACGCGCTCTATCTCCATGCGTTGACTCAGGGACCGCTACGCGGCCCAACTGGTTGGGGACACTGTATCGGCAGTTCGTGGGCACAAAGCCCTGCCGCGGATCACGCGTCCACCATTTGGCGACTTTCGGGGGAAAAAATTTCCTTTCCGAATTGTCCAACGGGATATACGCTCGGTGGAGCGCACCTGCGGAACGAATCCATTTTCTTCGTCACTGGTCACGCGGACGCGTGGCTCAAAATGCAGACGACCCGCGTTCGAGAGCTGATTGCGTCGCAAAAACCGGATGGTTCGTATACGTTCGATGGGGTATATGGTACGGGACATTTCGAAAATACGGCATTGGGTATTTGCGCGTTACCCGCGATGAATTTACTCGAATACGCCTATCAAACGGGTGACGCCGCATCGCTCGCCGCCGGACTCAAAACACTGGATTACATGAAACGCTTCGATGTGCCACGTGGTGCCCAATGTTGGGAAATTCCACTCCATTCGCCCGATCAGCTCGCCTCGGCCTACGCGGTCAAAGCGTACGTTCGTGGGTATGAATTGACCGGTCGTGATGAGTATCTCGCCGAAGCTCGCCGCTGGGCAATCACGGGTATTCCCTTCACGTACCTTTGGAATGATCCTGAT
>JAQVKF010000271.1 GCA_028694795.1 Thermoguttaceae bacterium
GACAAGGACGCCGATCTTTCCGTACTTAAGGGCAAGAAAATGGCGATCATCGGTTACGGTTCGCAGGGACACGCGCACGCGCAGAACTTGCGTGATAGCGGCTGCGATGTGATCGTCGCCGAGTTAGCGGGCTCTGATAACTACAATATCGCGGTAAGCCACGGTTTTCAGCCGATGACGATTGCGGAGGCGGTGAAACAGGCAGACGTAGTGACGATTCTTCTTCCGGATGAGATTCAGGGGCGTTTATTCGCGTCGGATATTCGTCCGAACCTGAAGAAGGGTGCGACGATTGTTTGTTCGCATGGTTTCAACGTTCACTATGGTCAGTTTGACATTCCGGAAGGCGTTTCAGTTATTTTGATCGCGCCGAAGGGTCCTGGACACTTGGTTCGAGCCGAATTCGTCAAGGGTGGTGGCGTGCCGTGTTTGATCGGTGGCGTTCACGGTCTTTCGGAAAACGAGAAGAAGATTGGTTTAGCGTACGCAAAGGGTATCGGTGGAACCCGCGCGGGTGTGTTTGAGACGACCTTTGCGGAAGAAACTGAAACCGACCTGTTTGGTGAACAAATTGTGCTTTGTGGCGGTGTGGAAGCGTTGGTTGGTGCTGGTTTCGAGACGTTGGTTGAAGCCGGTTATCAGCCAGAAATGGCCTTCTTCGAATGCATGCACGAGCTGAAGCTGATCGTAGACCTGATTTATCAAGGTGGTATCAGCTACATGAACTACTCGATCTCGAATACAGCGGAATACGGCGGGTACACACGTGGTCCACGTATCATCACGGGAGAGACGAAGAAGGAAATGAAGCGTGCGTTGAAGGAGATTCAGGACGGGTCTTTTGCGCGTGAATGGCTTCAGGAAAACATGGTTCGCGCGCCGCATTTCAAGGCGTTGCGTCGCCATTGGCACAATCATCAGATGGAAGAAGTAGGCAAACGTCTTCGTAAGCTGATGACCTGGATTGACGCGAAAGAATTCTAAACCTGTTTTGGTCAGTTCCAAACGGCCTGTCGCACGGTGATTGATTATGATTCGATCACCGAGGGCTGGTTTGTGTGGATTAGACTAGTGTGACAGCTGTGTTAAATGACATAGCTGTTTGTGTTTACAGACGGGAAATTATTCCTGAGAATCCATTGGCAATGTGAAAAAGGACAAAAGACAACGCGAAAAAGGGTAAGAAAAAGGGCGGGGAGACGATAGCGGTCCGAGAACGTACATTTTTTTGCAAAGTTACTTACTCAAATATTTGGCAGCACGAAGTCACGTTTTGAATCTTTGAAAAAAAATGCCGAGGGGGTTGCGACCGGAACGAAAATGAGTATACTAAGTGCAACTTTTGGAACGCGTGGAAGTTTTGTAGCTTGGGGTGTGATGGGCCGTTGAGAGGGGGGAAAGAAGCTTCCATCGACGACTCGTTGGGTCCTAGGTTTGGGGTGATTTTGGTGTAAGTAGTTTCAGAGGTATGGATGGTGGCTGTAGCGCAATTGGTTAGCGCGCCAGATTGTGGTTCTGGATGTTGTGGGTTCGAGTCCCATCAGCCACCCTGATCTTGTTGGGATGCTCTTTCTCGGGTAGTGGGGTGGGCCTGTGAGTGGTAGAGGTTCACTGTTTTTTGTACTTTAATGCGGTAGACTTTTGGCGCGATGGTTGTGTTTGCCCTTCCCTTTTGGATCTCTGGTCATGGGTGAGGAGCTTCAGGTTCTCTAATGTTTCGTTGAGTATCATTCTGTCTCGGCCGATTACCTCATTTAGATGGAGCTTTTGATGGTAGGTGGTATATTTATGACATTCGTCCTCTTCCCACTACAAATTTTGGTGTTCATTTGGTGTGTTGCAGAGATCAGGAGCCAATCCGCAAAGATTCGAATCGTGTTTGGATTCATTCTCTTACTTTGTTCACCAATCCTATATGTCGGTCACATACTTCCACCCAATCGTGAAGCTATTGGAAAAGTTAATCGCATCTGGCGAGCCACGCGCGGCCAGTAGTTTGCTTCGAGCATATGAAAAAGTGACAGAGCATCCGACCAATCCCTTGCTTACGTTATATCGCATAGTGGGTATGCGTTTTCCTCTATGCCAATTGATCTTGGAGGCGGAAATAAAATCGCAAACGAATCAGGAATCCGCGGGGCCATTGACACAGCCATCTGGGTCGCAAGCGGATGCAGAGCCGCATAAGCCCCCCATCGTATTCGACGAAAATGTTTTTGTTCGGTCTGAGCCGAATCATACGTTGGCGTCATGGGATGCGGCGTATACGGGAGCCGAATTTCCATACACTCCACTAGAGTCATCGGCTAATGCGGCACGCGGGGCATGGTCGTGTTGCTACCACTTTGGCTGATGATCGAATGCGGATGCGCCGCCGTTGGCTGCGGGCCACGCTAAGCATTTTGTATCTATGTGTTTTTTTCTGATGTACCCTTATGTGAATCGGGAAATCTTTATCGAGCAATCGGTTCAAAATCGCGAGGAAATGCATCAACTTCGGCTCATCCTCGAACAGGAAGGACCGGACGCGGCACGCGATTGGATTCACGACATACAGAAATCATCCGTCGCATCACGGTCACCTTAAGAGCGGGTTTTGCACGCTGCGTTCCTGACGTTTTAGATGGTGAACCATGGCGGCGGCATCATGTGTATCACCTGGAGTTCGTTCCATGAGAGATCTGCCAATCCTGTAAATCAAGGTTCAATCACTTTTTATGGCACAATTAACACGTTATGCGAGCATTACGACAAAGTTGCCTCGGGAGTTTGTTCTACTCCAAGGCACGGGGTGCGTTTGGAAACGCTGCCGATTTTGCGATTATTATACCGATGTGAGTTCCGATCCGTTTGTGGTCAATCGTCCCGTGTTGGACCAAGTGACCGGCGTTTACGGTGTGCTGGATGTGATCAATTCAGGTTCCGCTCCGGAATTGGATTCCGCAACGCAGCGGCAAATCGTGGAAATGGTACGTACGAAACCGATTCACACACTCTGGTTCGAATCGCACTATCGCTATCGTGATCAACTTCGGGATTTTGCGGCAAAATTCACGCCTGCCCAGGTTAAATTTCGTTGCGGCATTGAAACTTTTTGCGGTCCAATGCGCACGTGGCTCCAGAAAGGTGTTCCAGAAGACGTGACCGCTGCGGAGCTTCGCCGTTATTTCCACGGCGTCTGCTTGCTCAGCTGTTTTCAAGGTCAAACACGTGAAATGATTCGCACGGATATCGAAACGGCGAGTCGCTATTTTGAATATTTTAGCGTGAATATTTTCTGCGATAATACCACGAGCGTCCACCGTGATCCCGATCTCGTCCGTTGGTTCGTCGATGAGATTTACCCGAAATGGCAAGGAAATCCTCATGTGGAAATTTTAATCGAAAACACGGACCTCGGTGTCGGTGATAAGGTCTCGCTTTAATTCCTCGCACATATCGAAGCACGAGTGAATCACGCGGGTGCCCTCCCACCCCTAATTCGATGACAAATACCCACCGCCATTCGAACGGTCGCATTCCCACCACTTGCGGAGATACCACGATCGGTGTTTCTAGGCGGTGGAAAAAACGAAGATGCGGGGGCGTTTATCTCCCCTTCCTCCCAAGAAATCCACCGATTACACCGGATAGTGGCCGAATTGCCGCTTTCGGTGAAAAAACGAAAAAAAAGACCCAGGGGGTTGACGGAAAATGGAGTTATGATAAACTACTACAGCACTGGGACGGTCACTGGCGGTAGGTTTCGCCTTTTGGCGGAGAGTTTCACTCTCTTGTAAAATGTGGAGGGAGTGGGGTGGTTGGTGGGTGTTTTGGTATGGTATGAGTTCGATAAAAGAATCAGTTAGGGGGATTAGCTCAGTTGGGAGAGCGTCTGAATGGCATTCA
>JAQVKF010000272.1 GCA_028694795.1 Thermoguttaceae bacterium
TAAAAAGGGTGAACCGATGCATGCTGGGAACGGAGTGACCGCATCGTCGGAAGTACTTTACCGAGTTGGCTGTATCACCGTCAGGTAAAAAGGGTGAACTGACGCATGCTGGGAACGGAGTGACCGCATCATCGGAAGTACTTTACCGAGTTGGCTGTATCACCGTCAGGTAAAAAGTTTGCGTATTTTCTATGAAAATGCTTTTTCGTCAAACTTTTTTTGGGCGAAAAATCAATGAGAGGAAACTTTTTGCAAAAAGTTTCCCCTCAAATTCCCCTTCCAAAACTCTTTACTAGACGTGCAAGCTGCGACACGGGTTAACATGGTACGACACTTATGTGAGTCCCAGACGCACAAACTTCAATACCAATCAACATAAACCGCCCCGATGGTGATCATTTTATTCAGGGCTATTGTTTTTACCATGTGATTATATATGAACACACTCTAGACTATGCAGGACTAAAAAAGTTGAATGTAATCTCTTTTGCGCACCCGCTGAGAATCCATACCATGAGGATCGCTCTCAAGTAGTTTTAATCGATTAACGGCCGCTATCTCTTCATCGAGTCAGCTATACCACTCAGACTGCTCCAAAATACTTCTCAAAAAACTTCGTCAGCTTTTCGATCAAGCCCTGTTTTTTGGCTGCCCTGCCGCCACCGAAGCGAGAAACTGGGGGCATGATTTTGTCAATGTCTGTGCCTGTGGTTTTGAGCGTTCCATCGCGGAAAGAATGGTTGATAAACTTCCGCGTTTCCTCCGGCTTTAGCTTTTCCTCCGCGATGATAGCGGATAGGTCCGTTTCTTTTCGCTCAAGAACGAATTTGTGCCAATCTGCGTCAACCTCGGTAGAAGCGTTGGCGGTACGGATGAAACTTTCGATCAATTTTTTCTTACTGCGAAGCTGGATACTCGAATTGATCGCTTTATCAATGGTCACGAGGATTTCCTTATCTTCGCAGTTACCCTCATGATATTTCATCACAAGCGTAAGGATATAGTGGATATTGATTTCTACCTGTCGGATTAGCTCAATTTCAAAAATAATGTCGTCATTGATATTTTCCTTTTCGGATTTCCCCGGTTTTATTTCATACCAAAGATCAATATAAACGCTTCGGTAATCCTGCATATCTCTGTCGGGCAAAATCTCGTTTCCGGCGAAAGCGTCAAAGGCGGTGAGGATGTTTCTCAGCCGCAGGATTGCTCCGAACAAACTGATAAAGTCCTTTTGATTTTGCTCTCCGACAATCTCCTGTCCCAGTGGAAACCGTTGCATAAGTTCGTCAATCAATTCGGTGTAACCCGGATAATGTTTTCCATTCTCGTCGTAGCCGTTATAGTACGTGTCGTAGTTTTTCAGTAGCACGACACTTCCGGCTTCCTTATCGCCAAAGAGGGCAATCGCTTCATCGGTTTCTTTTTGCAGGTTGCGGAAGCAGACGATATTCCCGTAGGTCTTGACCGAGTTGAGAATACGGTTGGTGCGGGAAAACGCCTGTATCAAGCCGTGCATTTTGAGGTTTTTGTCCACCCAAAGGGTGTTTAGGGTTGTCGCGTCAAAGCCGGTAAGAAACATATTGACGACGATCAGCAAATCAATCTCGCGGTTTTTCATACGATGCGACAAGTCTTTGTAGTAGTTTTGAAACTTGTCGGAGGAAGTATCAAAGGCGGTGTTAAAATC
This sequence comes from Thermoguttaceae bacterium, assembly GCA_028694795.1. Taxonomy (GTDB): domain Bacteria; phylum Planctomycetota; class Planctomycetia; order Pirellulales; family Thermoguttaceae; genus JAQVKF01. Next base: position 1,691 of record JAQVKF010000272.1, read on the forward strand.
CGCGTTGTAATCCGCGATCGCCACATCTAAGAAGTCGCGTGAGGTTTTGTCAAGCGAATGGGTGTCAAAACCCTCGTCGGGTAGTGTGTCCTCCGGGGCATCCTCGTTTATGCTGTAACTGAAAATGGTGGCAACGGTTATTTTTCGTCCATCCTTGGCGAGCTGCTTCCTGAACTCCGTATAGTATTTCATGGCCATAGGAATGGAACTGACCGCGAAAATGGAATTGAAGCCCATCACGGACCGCCCTTTCAGCGTGTAGGAGCTGCCGCGTTTGGTCTTCTGGTCGAAGTGTTTCAGAATGTAGCTAACGATTTTGCTGACTCGCTCCGGCGCGGCCAATGCCCGCTCGGTGTCAATGGCGGATACCTCCTTGTCGGCGGTACCATCCTTTTTCTTCACGGTGTCAAGATAATCAATGCGGAAAGGCAGCACATTCCCATCGTTGATTGCGTCCACGATGGTATAGGTATGCAGTTTGTCGCCAAAGGCTTGCGGCGTCATTTTCAGCGTAGGATTGCCGCCGCTTGAGGCATTGACCGCAAAGATCGGAGTCCCTGTAAATCCAAAAATGTGATAGTTCCTGAACGACCTGGTGATTGCCTTGTGCATACCTCCGAACTGGCTGCGATGGCATTCATCGAAAATGATGACGACATGCTTCTTAAACACCTCGTGCCCTTTGTTTTTGCGGATAAAAACATCTAATTTCTGGATGGTTGTGATAATGATATGCGCATCTGGGTTTTCAAGCTGTCGCTGTAAAATACGGGTGGAGGTGTTGCTGTTGGCCTCGCCCTTTTCAAAGCGGTCGTACTCCCTCATGGTCTGATAGTCAAGGTCCTTGCGATCGACCACGAAGAGTACTTTGTCGATATCGGGCAGAGCGGAGGCAAGCTGTGCGGTTTTGAACGAAGTCAGCGTTTTACCGCTGCCGGTCGTGTGCCAGATGTAGCCGCCCGCGGCGGCGGTCCCCATTTTGTAGTTGGCAGAGACCTGAACGCGGTTCAAAATACACTCGGTTGCCGCGATTTGGTAGGGACGCATCACCAGCAGAAGATTTTCGGTTGTAAACACGCAATACTTTGTCAGAATATTGAGCATGGTGTGCTTGGCGAAAAAGGTTTTTGTAAAATCCACCAAGTCGGGGATGGTCTTGTTGTTTCCGTCCGCCCAGTAGGAGGTAAACTCAAAGCTGTTGCTGGTCTTTTTACTTTTTTTCCTTTCGCCGTTGCTCATTTCTTTGATATGGCCGCCGCGGGTGGTGTTGGAGTAATATTTGGTGTGCGTTCCGTTGGAGATTACGAAAATCTGCGTATACTCATAAAGCCCGGAAGCCGCCCAAAAGCAGTCCCGCTGATAGCGTTTGATCTGATTGAACGCTTCACGGATAGCCACGCCGCGGCGTTTCAATTCCACATGAACGAGTGGAAGACCGTTGACCAGTATCGTTACGTCGTATCTGGCGTCGTGTGCGCCCTTGCCTTCTTCGTACTGATTGATGACCTGCAGGCGGTTGTTGTGGATATTCTTCTTGTCCAGCAGGTAAATTTTTTCGTCGAGCCGTTGTCCCGGTGCAGGATTTGCACATGGTCGGTCTGTATCTTGCGAGTCTTTTCCACAACGCCCCCGTTGGTACTGGCGATGCAGTCGGAAAAGAACGGTTCCCACTCGCTATCGGAAAATACATAATCGCTAAGCAACTCCAACTGGCGGCGCAGATTGGCGACAAGCGACGCCTCGTTGTGTATCGTCAGGTATTCATAGCCCTGTGCCGTAAGAAGCCGGATAAACTCATGTTCCAATTCCGTTTCGCTTTGGTAGGAGTCAGAGCGTGAGGCCTCGGAGGTGTATTCGGCGACAACGGTACTTTCCGGGGTTTGGGCGACGATGTTGTAGCTGCTCATGCGATAGCCTTCTCCTTAAAAGTCAGTAATTGATCTCGATAATAGGCGTACTGCTTGCGTCGCGCTTCGATTTCAGCGGGCAGGCCGATGGTCATATCATGACAGATCGCGTCAAAGCGGTCAAGAATGGTAACGATGCGGGCCTGTTCTTCCAAAGGAGGAACGGGCACTGGAAAATTATTGAGCATAGGTCGCCGTATTGATGTTACCGATGAATGAAAAGATGTTTTCTCGATGTATGGAAGAAAAGTACTTTTCATGTAATA
>JAQVKF010000081.1 GCA_028694795.1 Thermoguttaceae bacterium
TTTTTGATCGTCATTTTTGGGGCGTCGGGGATTTGTGCCGTGATGGTGGCGACTTCCGCGATGGGCATGTTGAGCGCGCGTCCGACATCTTTAATCGCTTGTTTGGCCGCAAGTGTTCCGAATGTACCGATCTGTGCCGTAGCGTCTTCGCCATATTTCCGTTTAACGTAGTTAATGACTTCGATACGACGTTCCTGTTCGATATCGATGTCAATATCGGGCGCTTCCTTACGATTTTCGTCCAAAAATCGTTCAAACAGCAAGTCGTATTCGAGTGGACAAACGTGACTCAAATAGAGCGCGAACGCCACGATGGAACCGACGCCGGAACCACGCGCGGTGACCTCGATACCGACCGACCGCGCAAAACGAACGAAATCCCACACGATCAGGAAGTAGCTCGGAAAACCGAGTTTGCTGATCACGCCCAATTCACGATTTAAGCGGTCCATCACCTCGTCCGAAAGTTCGCCGCCGACTTTGCCGTCTTTCCACCGTTTCGGCATCGTCTTATAACGGTCGAGCAGACCGGTCATGCAGAGTTCACGCAGATACGTTAGGTCATCTTTACCAGGCGGCGGATCGAATACGGGAAAATTACGTTTACTCAGATCAAGTTCTAAATGGGAGCGTTCGGCAATTTCCGCCGAGCGAGCGACCGCCTCTTCCAATCCAGGAAACGATTGGTACATCTCTTCCGGACTGCGCAGATAGAACTGGTCGGTTTCCATCTTCATACGGTTCGTGTCCGCCCGCAGTTTACCCGTATTGATACAGAGCAAAATATCCTGCGCTTCGGCTTCTTCACGTAAAACGTAGTGGACGTCGCTCGTCGCCACGAGCGGAATTCCAGTCTGTTTCGACACTTCGAGAACCCCGTCGAGAATCGTTTCCTGAATTCCGACTCCGTTACGCTGAATTTCGAGATAGAATCGATCGCCAAAAACGCCACGATACCACTCGGCGATTTCGCACGCTTTCTCGATATTGCCACTCAAAACCGTACGCGAAATCTCACTCGACGCACATCCTGAAAGACAGAGTATCCCCTCGTTCCATTCTTTGAGAAGTTCTTTATCGATACGTGGACGATAGTAAAAACCCTCGATAAACGCCAGCGACGAAAGCCGACAGAGGTTATCAAAACCGGTACGATTCATCGACAACAGCGTCAGATGGTACGCGGCTTCTTTCATGCTCCGAGCTTCTTTTTTCTTCCGACTTTCCGGCGCGATATACGCTTCATAGCCCACGATCGGCTTCACGTCGGCGTAGTGCGCTTTGTTGTAGAACTCGAGCGCACCGTACAGATTTCCATGGTCCGTTAGGGAGAGTGCCGACATTTCCAGCTCTTTAGCTCGTGCGAGGAGACGATCAATCGTCCCCGCTCCATCGAGAAGACTATAGTGACTGTGACAGTGCAAGTGCACGAATGGACGATCTGACATGATGATGTTTCCGATGGTGTGTGAGCAGACCTGGCGACTTTTCGCTCGCTACATTCTTTCAACCACTTCGATGCCAAGTAGTTCTAGTCCTTTGGCGATGGTCCGTGCGACCAGATCGCATAATAATAACCGGCTTTCTCGCAGCGCGATTGATTCCGCCTTCAAGACGGGGCATTTTTCGAAGAAACACGAATAGGCTCCCGCCAGTTCGTACAGGTATCCCGCCAAATGGTGAGGCATCGAATCGGACGCCGCATGATCGAGAGCTGCCTCGAACTGCATCAGCGACAGAGCCAAGGCACGTTCCGCGGCGGTATCGAGCGAAATCGAGGATGACGTTCGACGAAGCGTTTCGATATCGACCTCTGTTTTACGAAAAATGCTCCGAACCCGTGCGTAAGCGTATTGCATATACGTCGCGGTATTGCCGTTCATCGCCAGCATTTTATCGTACGAAAAAACATAATCACTCGTTCGATTTTGCGATAAATCGGCATATTTCAGAGCCGCGATTCCGACGGTTTCCGCAATTTTTGCCTTTTCCGTCTCCGTCGTGGGATCGTCGTTTGCCATGCTCGCTTTGACGCCGACCTCTTCTCGATTGCCGTCACAGGGATGATCGTTGCCACTATCATCGCTGTTATTGCTGTCGTTGACGTTATTACTGCTTGCGTCAATCACGGCACGAGCACGGACGACCGATTCGTCGAGCAGCGATTCCAGTCCAACGGTATCGCCGGAACGTGTTTTGAACGGTTTGCCATCCTCGCCCAAAACGGTACCGAAGCTCACGTGTCGCAGATCCACAGGCGGAAAGCCGAGTTTTTTTACAGCCGCGAAAAGCTGTTGAAAATGCAAACCCTGACGATGGTCCGTCAGATAGAGAATGCGGTCTGGATTCCACTCTTTCACCCGGTATTGAATCGTCGCCAAATCGGTGGTGGCGTAGAGAAACGCCCCATCTTTCTTACGAATGAGCATTGGCACATCGCATGCGGGAGGAGCAAGTTCATCGGGGGTGAAGAAAATACCGACCGCGTTTTCAGTCGCTTTGGCCACGCCCTTCGCCAATGCATCCTCGACGACGTTCGCCAGCATCGGTTGGTAAAAACTCTCACCCAGCGTATAATCGAACGTGACGTGAAGCCGTCGATAAATGCGCTCCATTTCATCGCGGCAAGCGGGCAAAAATTCATCCCATAATTGGCAATTTTCGGCATCTCCAGCGTGTAATTTCGCTGTTTCCGCCAAAACTCGGTCATTCATTCCTGGGTGATTGGCCAAATCTCGTGCTAATTTCGGATCCGCCTTGGCGTCGGCGACGAGCGATTCGAGCTTTGCGGCCTCCGCTCGCAGTTCCGCCTCATCAGCCGCCGCCTTTTTGAGCGTTTTCGCCGCTTTGGCCTTTTCCTTTTTATCGCCACTTGCCTCCGCCGCTGCCAATGCCGCTTCGAGAGCCGCCACATTCGCCTCGGCTCCCGCGATTTTTTTTGCCAATTCGCCACTTTCGAAACGGGCGATGGCCGCCTGCGTATCGATTAGTTTTCGAACATATTTATACAGCCGACCGAGTTCCGTCACCGGACTGATCGCATAGGCTTTGGAATCGAGAAAATTTTTGTAACCGTACAAAATCATCCCGAATTGCGTTCCCCAGTCACCGATATGGTTGTCGCTGATGACACGGTGACCGAGAAAACGAAGGATTTTACACAACGCGTCGCCGATCACCGTCGAACGGATATGGCCGACGTGCATCGGTTTAGCGCAATTGGGCGACGAATAATCAATGACAATCGTCAGCGGTCGCGAAGGTTGCGACACTCCAAGCCGTGCATCACGCACCATCGTGGCGAGGCTATCCGTAAGGAATTTTTGCCTCATCCGCAGATTGATGAAGCCCGGTCCCGCGATTTCGGGTGGTTCGCAAAGATCGTCGACTTGCAATTGTGCGGCAACCGCGGCGGCGACCTCACGCGGAGATTTTCCCAATTTTTTACCAAGCGGCATGGCGAAATTCGCCTGATAATCGCCAAAATCAGGATTTTGCGATGGACGAATCAGCAGATCGTCTGGCGGTGACGCTTCCGGCATCGCTTGACGAATCGCGTTCTCAAACCGTGTTTCCAATAATCGCACTATTTCCATCGCCCACACTCCTGAACCAATGCCGACATTGTCAAACGTACCCGATATCGCCCACCAATGACCGTCCCGATCTCACGGCATCCGAATCCACCCATCGTATCCGAAATTTCGACATACGGATGGGCTGAATCCACGGCTGTTTCCGTATTGGACCGCGACCAGCGGTACCCCGCCGGCCGCGTTTCACTCATCTCGACACACTTGTCATTCCACGGTCGATGCCATTCATTCTACCGGATTTTGTCTACAACTTCTACCACCCCTCGTTGGACCATTACGACCGTCTCCGCCCGTTTATTTGACAATATCGTTGTTTCTTAACGTGCGTTTTTCGCGGTTTTTCCTCTCGGTCACAATTTCATTCCGTCACGAGTTCAAAATGTTGAACCGGTTCTATCGAAAAGTGGACACCGCTTATGAAAAAAATGAAACTTGATCCGGTATATCTTGCTCTAGCTGTACGTTTTCGTTATCCTAGGAAAGTACTTTAGTACTTGTGGACTATTGGATTGGTAAATTTTTTTCGAAAACGCTTGCTGTGGCCCCGTTTTCGTATTGAAAAGTTTTTGCATTTTTTTCATATGGATTCTCAAGAAGGAGAACTACGATGGTAGCGAAATGGCCGGTCGGAGTCTTTGTGAGTTTGGACGCGGGACTCGGCGTGAAATGGGAAGTCGTGAAGGAACTCGGCATTCGTTCGATCCAGATGCACACGCCGCATGCGGCGAGCCGAACACCGGAAAATGCCGCGGCATTCCGAAAACAGCTGGCCGACGCGGGCGTTGAGCTGTCGGTCGTCTTCTGCGGTTATGACGGCGAAAGCTATGCCGATATTCCAACCGTTGCCAAAACGATCGGATTGGTACCACCGGAAACACGTGGAGAACGTGTCCAAGAAACGAAGGAAATTGCCGATTTCGCGAAACTTCTCGGTTGTAATGCGATTGGGTTGCATATCGGATTTGTTCCTCATGAAAAGAACGATCCGATGTATGCCGAGGTGTTGGCTGTTGCGCGGGAAATCTGTGATCATTGTGCCGCGAATGGTCAACGTGTCCATCTCGAAACCGGACAAGAACCGGCGGACGTGCTGCTTGCCTTTTTGCATGATGTTCAACGTGATAATTTATTCATCAATTTCGATCCGGCCAATATGATTCTTTACGGTTGTGGCGAACCGCTTCCCGCATTGCGAAGAGTTGGTCCATATGTGCGCAGCGTCCACTGTAAAGACGCAAAATGGTCCGGCCAACCGGGTGAAACTTGGGGTTGTGAGGTACCTTTTGGTACGGGACAGGTTGACGCGGAAGCCTTTTTGCGTACACTCAGGGAAATTGGTTACGAAGGTCCGATTACCATCGAACGTGAGATTCCACAAGAGCCCGAACGTCAGAAAGCCGAGATCGGCCAAGCTTTAGCTCTGATCAACGCGATTGAAGATAAAATCTTCAGTTAGTCGTTTGGGGCCCCTATTTGACGCTGTGTCGTTTCATCATTGGTTAGAGCGGAAACACGAGTCACTTTCGTGGATAAACAACTCGAATGATGGAGCGGCATTACGTTCTTGGAAATTCGTTGTCGTCGTGCGACTGTGCGCTGCGTACCGTGAGCCGTATGTGGTGGACAGGACGCTGGCGGCAGCGCGGCCGAATGTGTGCGCTGAGCCGACTGTGACCAAAGTGGAGGAATATTGCGATGGTTTGAATCCGGAATGAAGTGTGCGCCATTGACAAAGTGGTGTGGTTAGCCCATTTATGGGCGGGAATTCCAGATGGTTACGGGTGGGTCGGATTCATGGTGGTGGCTTCTGAGTCGGTACGTACAACTATATCCAAAGAAAGGCAATGAAGATGCCGAAGATCAACATTTGTATTCCTCATACGTTAGGCCGCGAAGTGGCTCTCGAACGCCTTCGCGGCAAGCGTCAAGCGGCGGAGGGATTCGAACAGGCGGGTGGAAAGATTCTCGAAGAAGCATGGAACGACGATTGTTACCATCTACTTGTGGAGGTGATGGGCAGCCACGTTACGTTGGATATAGTGGTTGCCGACGCCGAGGCGACGGCCTCCGTCAATCTGCCTTTCACGTTAGTTTTTATCCAGGGAATGGTTCGAAATAAATTGGAAACCGAACTGAAAGCCTTGTTAAGCTGAAGGGAGCGTTCGTGCTTTTTGCTAGGGCGTGTTGACACAAGTTGCCACCTTAATCGGAGCGACCGACTGTACTGGAGTACCAAGTAAGCTGTGTCAGTGTCAGGTAAAAAGTTTGCGAATTTCCCGTGGAAATACTTTTTTCACAAAACTTTTTTGAGACGAAGAGCCCATGAGAGGAAACTTTTTGTAAAAAGTTTCCCCTCAAACTCCCCTTCCAAAATTTTTTACTAGACGCACAAACTTCAATATTAACCGATATAAATCACCCCGATTGCAATTATTTCATTCTTGGCCATCGGTTTTTACCATGTGATTATATGTGAACATGCCCCAGATGGTGAATATTTGTACAGTCTTCTGATATAGCCACATCATTCCCGGCATTGGCTCATCGAACCTTTTCATCGAAAATGCACGTCCAACGTCTCGATTTCACACTCTCCTGCATCTGGCTAAAAGTAAAAAAGAAAATTTTTCTTGCTTATTATTGATATTGATTATCATTATCTATATAATACTTTTGTGAAACACGACCGTGTTGCAGAGGGTAACATGGTTTGCGATGGATTTTTTCATGTGATTTTGCGGATATCCGCGATTTTTCGTTATAAAATCGTTTGGATTGTTCCGATTCGTTAGATTTTTCACCGGAGTAATATCGATGAGAAGGGTAAGAAAGCATGAACGTGAGCCGCTTTTACGCGAAGCATTTACGTTGGTTGAGTTATTGGTTGTGATAGCGATGATAGGGATTTTAATCGCGTTGTTGTTGCCGGCTGTTCAAGTGGCTCGCGAGTCGGCGAGACGCTCATCGTGTACGAATAATCTCAAGCAACTGGGGCTGGCGTTCCACCATTATCACGACACGCTGAAGGTTTTTCCGCCCTCCTATGTGATTCAACCGGGAGGTGGTGGGCGAAACGGTACCCCCGATAGTATCACACGGGATGCGGGACCGGGGTATGCGTGGGGAACACTGTTGTTGCCGTTTATGGAACAGCATCCGTTACATGCGTCGATTGATTTCACCCGGCCCTGTTGGGATCCGGCCAATGGAAATGTGGCAAAAACGGAACTGGCGGGATTTTTATGTCCCTCATCTTCCGAAAATTCACGAAAACTGATCGTGGAATCGAATGCCCTATCCGTTTCGATACAGTTTGGACGTTCGTGCTATGTGGCCAATGTCGGTCAGGAAGAACCGTGGATTTATACGGTCGATTCGTATGACGGGATTGCCGATGGGCCGATCTATCGTAATTCTCAAACGACCATGGCCAGCATCACGGACGGCACGAGCAATACGGTCTTTTTGGGCGAACAGCATCCGATTTTGAGTGATAAAACATGGTACGGCGTGGTTCCTGGTTCTTTGGTACACCCCCAGCCGCGTTTTGCGTTTTCGCCGAGTGAACCTGCTGGTGTGTTGGTGAATGTACACAGCGGACCGTGCAGCGCCGTCTCGCCGCCCGCCATTCATGCGCCTAACTCACCCGTTTGCGCACCATGTCAAATGTATGCGGAACATCCCGGCGGCTGCAATATCGTACTGGGCGACGGAAGTACACGTTTTGTCTCCGAAATGATTAATCAGAATACCTGGGCCGCTCTTTCGAGCCGGGCGAAAGGCGAAGTCGTCGGAAGTTGGTAATTTCGCATCCTGGTCCAATTGTACGCATTTCCATTCGCGATTTTTCGTTGTGAAATCGCGTTTGGATAGGTTCTAATTCGTCACATATCCCATCGGAAATCGGTTAAAATCAATAAGCGTAAGGAGTGTCCCATGAATTGTGCTAACCTTGTCCCTTTAGTGAAACATCGAATTTTGAGTGTCAAACTGGAAGTAGTGAGCGGAGTTACAGGTGGTTTGCAGGTGAAAAATCTCGGTCGTACTTGCAAAATGAGATGGGCTAGGCGTCCCATGGTGAGCTTCCTTTTATGCGGTATGCTCTGGATGGTCGGGTGCGGCAAACCTCAGTTGGAACCGCACAATATTCATCTGACTGCCTCATTACGTACGGCAATTTCCACACGAAATATCGATTGGTTGACGCAAAATATTGAAGAAATTGAGTCGCGTCGAGCCTGTGAACAGATGGGCGAGCGGGAATATGCCGCGCTGATGAGTATCATTGCAAAGGCACAATCAGGCGATTGGGAAGCGGCGGAACACGAAATACTCGCGCTGCAAAAAGCTCAACGCCCAACCAAAGAACAGATGCGAGCCATTCACGAACAGGGTGCGAAATGTGAATATATGCACACGCATCCATAAGTCGGATTCGATTCTATAGTGATGGGGGAGGATGCTCCCCCAAAAATTCTTTACCAGCGTTCTTGCCACGCGGTCCCGAACAGACGCTTCACTCTCGGCAATTTTTCCATTATACTGGTACACTGCGGCGAGGTTTCCCACTCGTGACGGCAATCGAGCCATTGGATCAACGGAATCGTGATGGTTATACGATATTTTGTCTGAAAACATACGCATCATGGGTCCGAATATCACATGTACGAATGTACATTTGTATTCGATACCACTGGGTGGATTTCACGAAAAAGGAGCGTTTTGAATGCGTAAAATGATTGGAATTATCCATGCCATAGCTGTGAAGTTGCTCATTGGCACCGTACTTGTCGCGTCATCCACGGTACCCGCTGCCGAGGCTCCACAGCCCTCAGACGCCGCGGTTTTGCAGGAATTTGAAAACCCTGGAGCGCGTTTTCGTGGAAAACCATTCTGGTCGTGGAATGGCGAGTTGCGGGAAGACGAGCTATTGCGTCAGATTGATGTGATTCATGAGATGGGATTCGGCGGTTTTTTTATGCACTCACGGACCGGTTTGGCGACCGAATATCTCGGTGACGAATGGTTCCGACTGACGAACGCCTGTATCGAACACGCCAAACAGCTTGGGATGGAAGCGTGGCTCTACGATGAAGATCGTTGGCCAAGTGGTACTGCTGGTGGCGAGGTTTCGCGCAATCCCGAATACCGTATGCACTATATGCGATGTACGCCTGTCTCTGGTGCTGATTTCGATTGGAAAAAGACTGCTTCAGAGAACGATGGCAGCCAAACGGCAAACCGTCGCAGTACGCTCGTTGCGGCGTTTGCGGTTGAATTGGATGGCGTCAATTTCTCGCACAGCGAGCGGCTCACGGACGCCTCGCCCAAAACGGATTATGAAACGAAGACGGTTCTGGTGTTCACTGTCGAGGAGATGAGCGAATCAAGCTTTTATAACGGAAGTACGTACATCGACACGATGAGTCCGGAACCAACGCAGGAGTTCATTCGCTTGACGCATGAACAGTATAAGAAAAATTGCGGTACCGAGATGGGTCAGACGCTTCAGGGCATTTTCACCGATGAACCGCATCGCGGAGCAATTATGTCGAACTTCGGCGGTGGCGCGGGCAATCCCGAATGGATGTTGCCTTGGAGCAAAACGATCGCTCCATATATGGAAAAACGCTTTCATATGGATGTCATGGCGAATCTTCCGGAACTCTTTTTGAAGAAAGATGGCAATAAAATCTCGCCGATGAAATGGGCCTATATGGAAACGACCCAATCGCTTTTCCTCGATTGCTATATGAAACCGATTTACGATTGGTGTGAACAAAACCACATGAAATACACGGGACATGTGTTGCATGAAGATTCGTTGACGACTCAGGCTGTGATGCAAGGCTCGTTAATGCGTTCGTATGAATATATGCACCACCCCGGTATTGATGTGTTATCGCAAGGCAATCGTGGTTATTGGATTGCCAAACAGCTGCAATCCGCGGCGCGCCAATTGGGTAAAACGGACCTGCTTTCAGAGCTGTACGGATGTACTGGATGGCAGATGACGATGGCCGATTATCGAGAATGCGGCGATTGGCAGGCACTTTTCGGTATCAATGTGCGATGTCCCCACTTATCGTGGTATACGATGCTCGGACAGGCGAAACGCGATTATCCGGCTTCGATCTTCTATCAGTCGCCATGGTATCAGGATTGGGCGCAGCTCGAAACGTTTTACGCACGCTTGCACACGATTCTGGCGACGGGTAAGCCGGTTTGCGACACGCTCGTGATCAATCCGGTCGAAAGCCTTTGGGCACAGTTTTATCCCGGTTGGTGTCATGGGTTGGGTACGGCGGATGGCGATATTGCCGCGTTAGAATCGGCTTACAACAGTCTTTTTATGCAGCTTCAAGGTGCGCAAATCGATTTTGATTACGGCGATGAAGATTTTCTCCAGCGACTTGGTCGTGTCGAGCGTGACGCGGATGAAAACGCGGTTTTGTATATCGGTGAACAAGCGTATCGAACGGTGATTATTCCTCCGATGACCACGATGCGTAGTTCGACGCTGAAGCTCTTACAGGAATTTGCCGAAGCGAATGGTCGTATCGTTTTTGTCGGCGACGTCCCGAAATATGTGGACGCGGTCGAATCGTCGGAACCAACGCTTCTCGCGGCACAACAAACGGCGAAAAGAAATATCCAAAAGGTTTCACTCGACACAGCAGCTCCCGCTGCAAAACGAGTGGATGGAAAACTTCCCTCCTCGGGTGTCATGATCGCGTGCAACAAATCTAAGGATATTTTTATCCAAATACGTCAGGACGGTACCACACGTTATGTGGTCATGATGAACTTTGGAGCGGAACCGTTTGATACAACCGTCGAGGGGAACGCTTGCCTCTTTTCGCCAGAACATGTCCGCTTTCTGGAAAAATGGGATTGTATGACAGGAGAGCGAACCCTTGTTCCTTTCCACTCAGTATTGATGAACGGGCCGGACGGTACGAACGATTCCGATTCGGAAAAGGACCCGGCCGACGCGATTCAAATTGAGCATTTGGTACTTCAACCGGGTGAATGTGTGGTTTATCGTCTTGCTGAAACGCTTAGCAGCGACGATCTACCTGCCGAACCGATGACGTCTTCGTCGCAAACGCGAGCCTCCGACGAGTTGCCGCAAATCGCCGTTGAAGGTCCTTTCGACTACACGCTTTCGGAACCGAATGCACTGATACTCGACTACGTAACGGCGGAGATTACCGATGGGGTTGACGCGGCGAAACCGAAGGTGGTCGAATCGCTTAAAGACCGGACATATGAAGTGCTCAAAGCCGATCAACGGATTCGCGACGCGTTCGGTTTGGCTCATCGCGGCGGTGAAATGTTACAGCCGTGGTATCAAAAGAAAATCGGAATGAGCGAATCATTTGTCGGAGCCGTTAAACTAACGTACACACTGCACATTGACCCATCGTTGAGCAAAATTCCATCGACTGAATTGGCTCTCGAAGAACCACAAAAACTCACGTCGCTTACGATCAACGATCAGACGATTGATTTGGCAAAATTTGATCCGAAACGTACCTGGTGTGATAATGCGTTCCAGAAAATTTCACTCGATACGGAACTTTTGCACACAGGTGAAAATACGATCACTTTAGAAATGCGTTATAGTCCGTCGTCGAATATCGAAGCTATTTATCTGTTGGGCGATTTTGGCGTTCGGCTCGACGCAGCCCCTGAATCGTCCGGCGTTGCACAATGGGCGGTCATGACGGAATTGCCCAAACAGCTTGCCGTAGGAGATATCGTTTCGCAGGGATTGCCGTTTTACGGGGCGAGAATTATGTACAAAGTTCCACTTGATCAGACGTTTCATTCGTCGTCGCTTAACGTAAAAGTTCGCAGCTCAGCGGCGATCACCCATCTTTTCCGCAAGGGTTGTCCAGCGGTGACGGTCGGTTGGACGCCGTCGCCGGACGGTTGGCTTGCGGTGTTGGCTCCGACGAGCGACGCCACGGACGAAACGGTGGGGGATTGCGTCGAAATTGAGACCGTACTCACTCGGCGTAACACCTTTGGACCGCTTCATCAGATGCCCAAAAGGGCACCGAACTACGGCCCGGATAATTGGACGACGGGTACGCCCGGTCACGATTGGTCGGATGAGTACCAACTGTTGCCTTACGGTTTACTTGACGCTCCGCTATTGAGCAAATAATCAGTATAAAGCCGTTGGCGTCTAAAGGTAAGTTCAATAGGAATGATGGAGAATCGAACATGTCCCATTCTTCGGTCGAAGTGATTTGTCCTCAATGTCATCAACCGATTTTATTGGAAGATATTCAACCAGCGGCGAATTTGGCCATATGCCGGCAATGCCAAGTGACGCATCAGCTCTCGCGGCTCGTTTCGGAAAACGAACTCGATATCGTGAATCTCGATCAGAAGCCTCGACAGGTGACGATCGAAAACGAGAGCGATGGATTACGTGTGACCTACAAACGTATTCCCGGAATGTTTTGGTTTTTTCTGCTGTTTACCTGTATATGGGGTGGTGGTTCGATTGGCCTCATTTATATCAAACCGCTTCTTATCGATAGGGATGTACCAAGTACCGCCATGTTGCTTGGGGGTATTCCTTTCGTCATCGGTTCCATCGTGTTGATAGGAGTTCTTTTCTGTATGTCGTGTGGACGCCATATTGTCCAAGTTAATTCGACAGGCAGGCAAGAGGGGACGTGTACGCATTTTTACGGAGTCGGATCCTTTGGCGTCACGAAACGAATCGACTATCACCGTGATACCGAAGTACTATTAGAGGACGGGAACTGTAAAGTCAATAATCAACCGCTGAAAGATATCGTTATTCGCAACAGAGGTGAAAAAGAGGTTCGATTTGGAGCGTTTATTCCAGAAACGAGTAAACTTTATCTTGCCGCGCTGATTCGTACGACGATGCTTCCGTAATCGACCGAGAACGCCCGACGGCGAGTGGTCTCTTTTTACTGCACGGTGGTGATTCCAACCGGGATGAACAGGTCTGCGAAAACCGTTCGGGCGGACGGCAGCGTGCCATCGCTGGTGGTTGCTATCGCCCGGCGGCTGGCGAACGTATTACCAACGTGGACCTGACGACGAAAAATCTCGGTTGTAGAGATAAAATCGAATAGAACGAGTAAAAAGTGTGGAAAGCACTTATGGGATTCGTTACAATGGGGGTGTTTGTTTTTTTGCGTAAAGCACCATGAAACAGAGCCATAGAGTTATGTTATATTGGAGTAATCAGATGCGTTTTTTGCCCTTTGTCGCTCGATTGAATGTCGTCGCGTTGGTGGCGTTTTTTCTTGGACTCCCTTCAGCCCAAGCGTATAATCCCCCCACAGATCAGGCCGGTTCGCTAACGGTTCGAATCGACGCTCCGGAAATGATCGCGGAGCCAAGCGTCCCGACTCCGATTTCAGTCACTCTCGAAAACGGGAGTTCCGTTCAAATTACCGGTTCTTTGCGGCTTAAATTGATTGATCGTTGGGTGGCCACCGTTGTGGATCCCGCTCAAACTTCTGAGGAACAAAAATTCACGGTTGCGGCCAATAGTTCGCAAACGTTGAAATATACCATCTCGGCAAGCGATCCGACTTATAATGCGCGTTACCCCATCCACGCGATTGCCACGTGGTGTGAACCGACTTCGGCGAATGGCAACGCTTCGCCGGAACAGGAGTACACGGCCCATCCGATCGCGATTTTTGGGGTGCAACAGAAAAATCCTCCGCGTGTTGCGACGTCGGAGATTCCGTGGCGTCCGTTCGATATGACCCATGTGTCACAAGTGGCGTTGACGGAATTGCCGGTGCTTCGCGTCGGTTTTGGTCAATATGGACAATCGGGCAACACGTCTGATGCGATCCACCAAATCGAATGTAAGCCGACCGGTTGGTTGGGTGACGACCCGGTACATCGCGGGTTTGTGAAGCGAGAAACCGCTGCGTTGGATGGCGGAGCATTCGATAGCTTTGTGTCGCACATTCCGTGGACAGGTGGTACGGGCATTTCCATCGTCGAAATCCCCGTCATACTTCCGTCGGATGAAACGATTACGATGACTTTTGCCAATGGAATGCAAAAGCGGCATGAAGGCGACGGCATGATTTTTGCGCTGCATGTGGTGCCGATGGATGCCGAAGACGGACTAGTGGGCGAAACCGTGTGGAGCGAACATCAAACAGTACCTGGCGTATGGAAAAATGCCACTGTCGATCTCTCCAAATACGCTGGTCAAGCGGTTCGGTTGCAACTCGAATGGAACCCCGGTCCGAAGCAAAATTCGAGTTTCGATCTCGGTTATTGGGGCCAACCGATCTTGCAATGCGGGACGGCAGCGGCCCGTTCAGAGGATTCCGATTCGTTGGCGAAGCGAGCCATCGCGGTCGGTCCGCTTTGGGTGACGCCGGGCAAGCGTGGTTTATTGGACGCGGAGTACCGGCTTCCTTCCGAAAAAGTTGAAGAAGCGATTCGCTTCCATGGCATGCGTGTCACGGTGTTGGGAACACGTCTGGATCGTGTGACCAGTGGAATTCCACTGCGTGAAGTGGTTCAAGAAGCGTGTTCACCGCAATGTTTGACGTATCGTCATACGTTTGAATCGTTGACCGATGGTACGTTTGACGTGGTCATTTCTCTACAGCCGACGAATAATTGCGTGAAAATGGATGTGACGCTGGAAAATGTTCCGGCACCCCAACCGTGGCGAGTGGTCCGTTTGGAAGACGTCGCTTTGGGCGATTGGTCCGATACGGTTCAGTATTTTTACGGTGGTGTGGGAAATATCGTCAAGAATCCCGGATCCTTCCGCTTGGGATTCGATGGTCACCAACTCGCCTCGTCATATGTCGGTCTTGATTTTCGTGATAAGCTGGCAAACGCCACCACTGACTCATTCGATTCCAAAGAGTGGTCCGATGAAGTATGGGGAGAAGTCCCCGCTGAATCGGAGACCGAACCAAATTCCGAAGCGAAAACCGCTGATTCCGATTCACAAACGGCGGCGGCCTCGAACGTGACGTCAGTCGTGTTGGGAACGCTTAATATCCCGGACGCTTTTTATTCAACGCCGGAACAGAAACATTATTCGATTCATACAGCTTCGTTGGATCGTGTTTCGTTTTTCGTGATTCCATGTCAAAATGTATATGATAGTGTTAAGATTTGGCGTGATGTTTGCGGCAAAGGTAAATCGCCAAACGCTGACAAATTGGCGGGTAAATTCGTATTCGATCTTTGGGGCGGACGTTACGCTGAAACGGCGGAGCAATTACAAAAAGCGTTTCAGTATGGATTGACCGATTCGGTGGTCGTTTTCCATAATTGGCAACGTTGGGGATACGATTATCGTTTGCCGGAAATCTATCCGCCGAACCCGCAAATGGGGACGCTCGCGGAGATGCAGCAATTGGTACAGACGTGCAAAGATCATGGCGTACTTTTCGCGCCTCATGATAATTATGTGGACATTTATCCCGATGCCGACACCTTTACGTATGAAAAATCGGTTGCGTTCCATCCGAATGGCACCCCGCACGAAGCGTGGTTCAACGAAGGTCGTGGTGCGCAATCGTATCGTTATCGCGCGGATGCGATTCAGGAAATCGCTTGGCCGAATATCGATAAAATCCAGAAAAATCTTCAACCGACGGCTTATTTTATTGACGTCTGGTCGAGCCTCGGCGCGTATGATTACTGGACAAACGATGGTCGATTTTATGATCGTTCGTACACGAATCAAGTATGGGGTAATGTCTTTAACCATATCCGCGAAACGTTTGCCGGGAATGATGGTACGCAAGGCGATTTGACCAAAACGGGTGCGCCGCAAATTTCCGAAAGTGGTCACGACGGGCTGGTCGGAATCCTTGACGGAGCGCAAACGAACCATTTGCGAGTGGAACATCCAGAGAAGTCCAAAGGATGGGCGATCTGGAATATTCCACACGAAGATGCCGAACGTACCCCATGGCTCGATGCCGCGTACCATGATCGGTTCATCCTCCATGGTGCGGGATATCCCGGACGTTACGAGGGTGGATTGTCTGCCGCGGAACATGGAATCTGGAGCGACGATTATCTTTGTACCGAAATGCTCGATGGACATCCATCCATGGTTTCGGCGCCATTTAATCGGGAAGTGGTTCGTAAATATTGGCTGACCGCCCCGATCATGCAACGTCTTGCGGGCGAGACGATTGTATCGGTCGATTATGTGGATGGCGATATTCATCACCAGCTGGTCACGTGGTCGAATGGTACACGAGTGTGGGTGAATCGCGGCGAAACGGATTGGACCGGACTTCCGATGGCGAGAAAGGCCATTCTGCCACCCTATGGATTCCTTGCGGCGGAGTTGAACCATACGTACGCGACGATTGCCCGTGATCCGGACACAGGGACTATTTTTGAGTACGCTTGTGATGCGCGTTCGCCGGAAACGGCGGTGATTTATTTCAATGGGCGTTATCCAGTGGGATACCATCCAATCCGCTGTACGGTTGAAAAACTTGTGTTCGATGAAAAAAATCCACGTAAGTTTAGTGGAACGCTTGCGTGGGAAATGACGCAGCCAATTCCGGAAGATTATCGTCTGTTTTTGCATATGGTCGACCCCAACGCGGCCAGTGAGGGAATCATTTTTCAACCAAGTGGTCAGCAACCAATGGACGTACAGACGGATATTGGTGAACAAAAATTTGTGACGACGTTTAGCGGAGAAATTCCGGAAAATGTTGCCACAAAACTTGCGGCGGGAACCACATTGGAGTTGCGTGGCGGGTTATTCCGACCGAAAGATGGCCATCGGCTCGATATTACTGGAACGCAAGATGGCGGCAAACGTTGGCGATGGATGACGTTTGCTTCGGATGGTAAAAATGCAACACAAACGCCAGTGGAATCCACTTCGGATCGTCAGATGGAGCGGTTTAATCCGGAAAAAAAATGTGTAAGAGGTTGGCGTTTGCCCGTTTATACGGCGTATGGTTACCGAATGAGTTTGCTGGATTCGTCGAATTCGAACGCGGGGATATCAATTACGCCATTGCCTGCTCCAGAAGGTATGACGGGGATCACGTTTGAGGGGACGATGGAGAGTGATATTCAGGCGAAGAAAGTGGTTGCGATAGGTTTTGATGGTCGGGAAGTAGCCACAGAATCGTCGATTTCCGAAGATGGCAAAACCATC
>JAQVKF010000082.1 GCA_028694795.1 Thermoguttaceae bacterium
GCAGATCTTTCGGTGATTGAGCCGGAGGACCTGATGGAGATGGGCGGTTTGACAGAGGAAGATGTCAATCGTATTGTCGATGAGGCAGAAAAGCGAGCGGAGGCGGAAGAGCGAGCCGTCGAGGAAGAACGCAAACGCCAAAAAGAGGTTCGCAAGACGCAAGGTTCTAAAGGCGGTCGGTCGAGTGATCGTTTAGCGAAGGGGGCGGCGGATTCCGCGTCTCAGGAGGGCGCTGTCGCCGATTTGACAGATTCATCAAGAGATGTGGGTTCGGCGGAGGTGACAGATTCGAGGGAAATTGTGGATTTGGTAGGAGCGAAGTTGTCATCAACGGACTTGGGGCAGGGTATTAACGAGCAACAGAATGGGGGCGGTCAAAAAACAAACGATCAGGCAGAGGCGGCGAGCCAGCCTGTTTCATCATCTACGACAACGGTTTCCGGAGAGATCGTTTCGGATGTGTTAGAATCGGATACTGCATCATCCACAGGACCGGCCATGTCGGATTCCGTAGTTGAGTCGGAATAGACGGGAGAGAAGGCTGTATGTATCATTACAGGATGAGTCATCGAATGATTCGAGGACGATTTCGCAGTCCGGTTTGGTGAGTTTCCGGGAGAGTCGCAGGTTCAAGAGAAATAGGGATCCAGGAGGAACAGGACGGAAGTGTTCGGCTGTGAGCGAGGAGTTTGTTGGCAGGAGTGTCAACAGGGAGTCGCGTGGCGGGCGTTTCGTTGTGAGAGGTTCGTTGAGGTGGATTTCGGTTGCTAGGAACAGTCGTTCTGAGAAGCAGGGATGGATCTTGAATAGCGGGTGTCGTTATTAATTAATATTTGATTGTCATATTCATAGATCGGCAAAACGAGAGAAGAGGTCGGCCCAACTCCACGTGTATGAGCGGGTTTGCTTGTGGGTGATGGTGTGGGGGGCGTGCAGGAGGGGTCTAGAGATTCCGTGCACGAGGCTTTAAGGTCCGTTGTTGTCAGGATTTATGGAAACAATGGTGGGAGATAACGGGTTTGCCTATCCGTATTTATGCGTTAGCGAAAGAGTTGCACGTTGAGAACAAAGTCTTGGTGGATTTTTGCAATCGTGTAGGTATTGCCAAAGGTTCCGCGCTTGCGAGCTTAACCGACGAAGAAGCAGCTCAAATTCGGACACAATTACAGCAGCAATCGACATCGGCTAAGAAGAAGTCCTCCGCGAGTGAAGGACGAGTAACCGATCGTATTGTCGGTTCGATTCAAGACACCCCGCTTCGCCGTGAAGTATCTACTTCAAGTTCGTCGCGGAAGATGCCGGTTCTTCGAGCGGACCGGGCCCATGCATCGACAGCCGGAGAGGTAGAATCCTCTGCGGAGTCTGGTTTCGTGGATACGTCTACACAGTCGTCTGCCGCAGTGCCGCCATCCGTGGTGTTGCCGGCAGTCGAAAGTCGAATACCTTCTACTCAAGCCTCTGGTGTTGAGGGACAGGTTGTGAAATCGCATGAAGTTGCTTCGCTAGGAGCGGATTCATCACAAAAAACGGCGACGGAGACTGCTGGAGCCGGGAAAAGACCGGTCGCAGAGAAGGTGACAGTTGCCGGGAAGACGGTAGCAGGTGTCGCGTCCGCCGCGAAGAGAGACGTTCCCAAAAGCGAACCTGTCAGGGGTGAGGCGTCCGCTATTCCAGAGAATCTGGAGTCAATTGTTCGCGAGTCAGTTTTACCCAAGGCTGAGGCTTCGTTAGAAAACGTTGCATTGCCGTTGGTTTCGTCGGTTGATGTTTCTCCGTCGAATGTCGAATTTTCTGGATCGCGGCGGGAATCCATTTCCGGTGCGGAGAAAGAAATATCTAAAGAGTGGGTAACCAATCCGCAGTCGGCTTTGCGCACGGCTTCACGCGTGACGGTCCCGTCGCAATCTGTGCCGGAGACATCGTTGTCGTCGAAGGAAGGCGTGTTGGGCAATCGGAGGAAGGAGCCTTCGGCTTCGTCTCATGAAAAACAAAATTTGCGAGTGGAGGAACTTTTGCCGGATGTAGAGGCTCACTTAGTGGATGGGCGTTCCGACTCCTCCTTGGTTTCGTCCACGAAGTCGAAAGAACCGGTGTCGTTTGGTTCTGCAAAGAAAGATAGAGATACGGACAAAAAGATGCCAGAGATCGCTTTGCCGCCGGTCGGACGTTCAGCTCCTCCAGAGGAAAGCAGGGGGACTGATTTGCGAACTCGGACACCGCTTCAGTCGATCGGTCGTCCAGAACGTCGGGATTCGGAACGTACGGAGCTTCGTACGAACCGTGAGGGGCCGCTTTCCGGAGCGTTACGTTCTCGTGGAGATGGGACGTCGCGAGGTGATGGTTTTCGTTCGGACAAAGGTCCCCGTTCGGACAATCGTCGAGAGAATGACCGGCGTCGAGAGAATGATCGTCGTGATGGGGGGGCATCCTCCGAACCCTCTCGTCGAGATCAGCCGAATCGTCCTAGTGGTCGTCCCGTGCCGGTGCGTTCCATTCTTTCGTCACAGCTACCCCAAACGCCGGTCCGTCCTGATTATCTGAATCATTCGGAGACGCCGATTCGGAATATTGGTACCGGGCAAAGCCACTCGTCGGATACCGGACACAACGAGGCGGATAGTAGTGGTAATCGTCGCCGTCAACCGTTGCATCCGACGTTGAAGCTGGCACCGATTCCGGTGATGTCTCCGACGCGGCTTCGCAAGTCGAATGAGCCAGCTCCACAGAAGCCTGAAGTGCGTTTGCAGATGGATATGCTTCGTGCATCGAAGTTAGGCGGTAATCCGTTATCGGAACACCTTCGCAAACAGGAAGAAAAACGCCATCAGGAATTGACTGGGAATCGTTCTGACGCGAGTAATCGGGCGCCGAATCGTGGCGGTAGTAATACGAGAGACGGGGTTGGTTCAAGAGATGGGCAGGGAACGCGAGTAGGTCAAGGTAGTGTTCGGGAGGATCGCCGAGATGCGGATCGTTCTGACCGTTACGCACAGAGTGGAAGTCGTTCCACACCGTTGCCGCGTAGACCAATGACGGGGGCACCTTCGACGGGAAATCGAGGTCCTGTTGGCAGGTCTCCGTCCATGACGATCTTGGATATCGCGGGGGGGCGTGAGGAAGGACGGGATCGCGGTGAAACTCGTATACGTGATGATCGAGGGAATCGAGAACGTGATCGTCGTCGCAGTCGGGATAATGAGGATGTGGCGTTGTCCGGTCGAGATGGTCGTCAGATTCGCCGTCGGAACTTGGAAGATTCTCGCAACATTTTCTCGGATGAGGATGAGACCTCTCGTTATCGCAATCCGAAGAAAAAGAAGGCTCAACAACAGGCCCAGCGTCGTACGACGGCTGTGGTGGAACTTCCCTGCACGGTACGTAGTTTTTCAGAGTCGTTGGGAATTCCGGTGACGCAAGTTTTGAAAAAAATGCTGGAATTGGGGTCGATGGCGAATATCAATTCGGATATTGACCGTGAGATGGCTGCTTTGATAGGTTTGGATATAGGGATTGAAGTGACCTTCCGTGAGCAAATTTCCGCGGAAGAACAGCTGATGGAAGACTTCAGTGTGGCGGACAATCCTGAGTGCATGGTTGCGCGTCCTCCGATCGTGACATTTTTGGGGCATGTGGACCATGGGAAGACGTCGCTATTGGACTGGTTGTTGAAGTTGCATGTGGCTCGTGGTGAGAAGGGTGGTATTACGCAACATATCCGGGCTTATAGTATCGAGAAGGATCGTCAAAGGATCACCTTCATGGATACGCCGGGTCACGAAGCGTTTACGGCGATGCGTGCGCGTGGAGCGAATTCAACCGATATTGCGGTGCTTGTAGTTGCGGCGGATGATGGTGTGATGCCGCAAACGGAAGAAGCAATTAGTCACGCGAAGGCGGCTGGAGTGCCGATCATTGTGGCACTCAACAAGATTGATCTTCCTGGTGCAGAGGCGAATGTCCAGCGGATTTTCGCGGAGCTTTCACAGAATGGTTTAACGCCGGCGGAGTGGGGTGGAGATACGGAAGTCGTGCGGACGAGTGCGGTGACCGGTCTGGGCATGGATGACCTTTTGAACACGATTTTGATGGTAGCTGAATTGCAGGGATTGAAGGCGGATCCGACCTGTCCTGCGACGGGTATCTGTTTGGAATCAGAAGTTCAGCAGGGACGTGGCGTGATTGCCAAGTTGCTTGTCCAAAAGGGGACGCTTTGCTCGGGTGACGTTTTGGTTTGTGGTGAGTCGTATGGCCGCATCAAGGCGATGTACGATACGTTGAATCCCCACAAAAAGTATAATGATGCGGGTCCGAGTATGCCCACGAATATCACGGGGTTAGATTTGGCTCCGGGTGCGGGTGATCGCTTTTATGTATTGGAAGATATCGCCAGAGCACGTCAGATTGCGGAAGATCGTCAAGCGTTGGGGCGTCAGCGGGATTTGGTGGGTTCGCGAACGCACGTGACGTTGGAGAATTTGTTTGATCGTTTACACGAACAGACTGATGTGAAGACGTTGGCGGTGATTTTGCGAGCGGATGTGCGAGGTTCCATCGAGGCGATTCGCAAGGAACTGGACAAATTGGAGCATGAGGAAGTCCAGATTCAGATTCTTCAGGCAACCGTGGGTGGAGTGACCGAGGCGGACGTTCATTTGGCGGATGCGTCTGATGCGGTGATTATCGGATTCAATGTGGTGCCTGATGAGCGAGCACGTGGTTTGGCCGAGCAGTTAGGTGTTCAAATTCGTCGTTATGATATCATTTATCAAGTGACGGAGGATTTGAAAGCAGCTTTGGAGGGTATGCTCAAGCCGGAACAGCGGACGGCGGAGTTGGGACGCGCGTTGGTTCAGCGAGTGTTCCATATCAGCCGTGTTGGGACGATTGCCGGTTGCCGCGTTTTAGTGGGTACGGTTGCGCGTGACGCACGGGCTCGTATTATTCGTGACAATCGTATTGTGGGTGAATATCCATTGGATTCGCTCAAACGCGAAAAGGACGATGCGAAGGAAGTACGAGAGGGATACGAATGTGGTATTCGGCTCTCCGGGTATGACGACATCAAAGAGGGTGATCTCTTAGAGATTTACCGCATTGAGGAAGTCAAACGAACATTGAACGGGTGAGTGTGATGGAAGAAAGGCTTTTCCCTTGTGGGAATGGCCTTTGTTCATCGAACCGGCTGTGACGTTTCGAGGCTGGAATCACAGAAATTCGGTGAAAATCGCGCATGGTGCGAGTGGCCCATGGAGATAAGCATAGGGTAGTCCCTTAAAATAGAGGAAATATGGCATCACGTCGAGCATGTAAGGTAGCGGAAGCGGTTCGAGAAGTGGTTGCGTCGGCAATCCTTTTTGAAATGCGTGATCCCCGCGTTCAGAATGTCACCGTCACTCGTGTTGAAATCTCGGATGACTTGCAGGTAGGCAAGATCTATATTTCCGTCATGGGTGATGTGAAACAGGAGCAGTTGACGCTTCGTGGTCTTGAGAGTGCGAGAGGTTTTTTGCAGTCGAAGGTTGCGAAGCGGATTCAGACTCGTTATACGCCCCATTTGTCATTTTACATCGACGAAGGTTTGAAGCATCAGCTTGAGATCAGTCGTATTCTGCGCGAAGTGCTTCCGCCAGATCCCGTTGAGCAAAGTGATGAGGCTGAGGAGGATGTTGATCCAAATCCGCAATCCTCTGCGGACGGGTGAGCCTCATGCGGTTTTTCGTGGCGATTAGGCGGGGTTGGAGTCGTTCGGTGAACGGATGGCTGCCCGCTGGTGCCGGTGGTAATCCCGGTGCCGTATCCGGATAGGGTTTATCTGGCAGCTCCGGTTGCCTTGCTACAAGCGATCATTCGCGTTGACAGGTCGGAACGAGATTCCGGGTGTGCGGTTCGTGGATTGGAATCGTGTTCTGTCCCCCAAAAAGTTTGAATGGCTTGCGTTTCATTTGGAATGGTATAGTATCGTTTGGAAGGTATCCACCACCTTTTCGGTAAAAGGTTACGACATGGCATCATCATCCCGTTCATCTCGATTACAACAGTTGTATCAGGTGCTTCAGAAACGTTATCAGCCCTGTTCCATCGGGGATCGTTCTGTTTTGGAGCATTTGCTTTACGCCATCTGCTTGAACGGAGCGTCTCCGAGTGTTGCGGAACAGACGTTGGATACGCTGATTCACGCTTTTTACGATTTTAATGAAGCTCGGGTGAGTAGCCAGCGTGAACTGAGCGAGTGTTTATCCCAACTTTCATCGCCACAAGATGCGGCTTCATGTATTAAAGGTGTTTTGCAAACTCTTTTTGAAGCGACTTATTCGTTTGATTTGGAGAGTTTGCGCAAAATGGATATGGCTGAGGTCTATGAGCAGCTGAAGAAATATCCCGGATTGAGCAACTTTGTTGTTGCCTATACGATGCAGGTGGTGTTGCGTCAAAACACCATTCCCATTAGTGAGAAGACATTTCATTTGTTGGAATGCTTAGGGATGGTACATGCGGAAGATGCGGTGCTGGGGACATTGCCGGCGGTGGAACGTGCATTCTCCAAGATGACAGCGGCGGAGTTTACTCTGTTGCTGCACCAGTTAGGCCTGGAATATGCGGAGCATCCCGAATCGGAAGAGCTTCGGAAATTGTTGGTGGAGATATTTCCGTCGGCAGAACATACGTTGCCGCGTCCCACGTTAAAAGCTAAAGAAAAACCAGCTAAAAGTGAGAAGAAACCGCGTGGGGCGAAGGTGGATTTGCCGGAAGAAACTCCCAAGGCAGACGGTCAGGGTTTGGCCGCGAAAAAGGGGAATACGCCAGAGGCTGGGACTTCCGGCGAAAAAACATCAGGACCGGAACAAACGAGTAAAGCGGCTGAATCCGTCCCCGGGTCGCGTTTGCCTTCTTCGCCAGGGACGAAAAGGCCGCTCAGTTCGAAACCTTTGGCGGCACGCTTAGCGGCGGTCAAAACGGCCTCTAAACGCACTGTGTCCGTAAATCCGTCGTCTGAAATTTTGGAAACGCAAGGTTTGGTATCCGCGCGTAAAGTGCGTTCCTGTGAAGTGGCGGAGGAAGTGAAAAAGGTTTCGGAGGGCAAGAAGGCCTCTGGGAAAACGACTCGTAAAGCATCTACTTCGGATCAGTCGCAGAGAAAAGAGCCTCCACCGAAGAAAGCTGATAAAGCTGCATCGACAAAGCATGCAGTTCGTGGAGTATCCGAGGAAAAAAAAAGTACGGTTGCAGAGATTAAGAAAAAGCCGCGTTAAAATGAGTCGTTTTCCTATTCTTTCATAGGATGGAAACGAGGGATTCGGCAAGCCTCCTACTAGAATTTTCCGGTCGGCACTCCCGAAAAAGGTCGCCGACATCCGTATATGGTTTTCAGATGATTTTGAGGATGCTCGTGAAGAGGGTAGATGGTAAAAATGGTCCGTTTTACGGTCTGTGTTTCCGTCAGGGGCAATCCTCGAGTAGGTCAGATAGAGAAGCGTTTTTGGTGCCGGCATTCCTTTTTTGGGTGTAGTCGTTTGTTTGGTACAGCAATTTGGGTACAGTAACGATTTATCCCTGAGTGATTCGAAGACGATGTGAGATTCTATCGGATTAGGTCGGTTGATTTCAATCGGCTAGGGCGGGATTGCGGTTAAGCAATGCCCGATGTGGTAGAATCGTGTCCATCGTGGCTTAGAATCGGCTCGCATACGAGGAACAGATTATGTCAGGACATTCACATTGGGCAGGTATTAAGCACAAGAAAGCGGCGACAGACGCGAAAAAAGGGGCGGTTTGGAGTCGTTTGGCAAAGGCGATTATCGTCGCGGCACGTATCGGTGGTGGTAAACCGGATGCGAATGCACGGTTGCGTTTAGCGATTGCTGACGCTAAGGCTGTGAGTATGCCGAAAGATAACATTGAGCGAGCGATCAAACGTGGTACGGGCGAAGGTTCGACCGCCAGACTCGAAGAGATTATTTATGAAGGTTATGGTCCTGGTGGTGTGGCGATTACATGTGAGGTGTTGACCGATAATCGAAATCGTACCGCCCCTGAGATTCGTAAAATGTTCGACGTAGCGGGTGGTAAACTCGGCGCGACGGGGTGTGTGAGTTGGATGTTCGATAAAAAGGGTGTCTTTACGATTCCTGCGGAACAGACGGATGAAGATACGCTGATGGACATTGCGTTGGCTGCGGGAGCAGATGACGTTTCAGCGGACGGCGGCGACTATTTTGAGGTGACATGTCCGCCTGATCTTTACGTCCAAGTGGCGGAAGCGTTGGCCGCGGCAGGGTTACATCCGGAGTCATCGCAAATTACACGCATCCCCCAAAATACGGTCGCGGTAACGGAGCCGAATGTGGCACGCAAGATTATGCGGCTGATGGATCAGTTAGAAGAACATGATGATGTTCAGACAGCGTCCGCGAATTTTGATATTCCAGACGAAATCATGGAACAGTTGGAATGATCACCCTCGCTGGTTGCTTGGTTGGCAAGGCGTGTTAATGGGTGACGGATACGAGCCTGATTTACCGAAACATAGGGACGTTCGATGAAGGTTAGGTGGGTTAGGGCGTAAAAATGTCGAGCAAGGCAGAGGTGGAAGGCGTCTTTGCCTTGCTTGTATATAAAAATTTTATAAATATCAAATGTTTTTTCAAAAAAACTTCCTGTCCCTCTGGGCAATCCTCAAGTTTTGCTTATAATAATGCCACTCTTTCGGAGAGAATTTCGAAAGTAGTAGGTCCGAGAACCGTTCCCGGAGAAACTTCACAAAATCTTGATACGGAGAAACCGCCGTGTTTGATTCGATCGCCGTTGTCGGTGCCACGGGAGCCGTGGGAACCATTATCCGTAGTGTTCTTGAGCGAGATTCCGTTCCGTTCAAAACGATTAAATTTCTCGCGTCGAAGCGCAGCGCTGGCAAAGAAATTACGTTTGCGGGCAAAACATATACGGTCGAGGAGCTGGTGCCGGATTCGTTTTGCGGTGTCGATTTAGCGATTTGTTCCACGCCTGATGAATCAGCCAAAGAATTTGTGCCGTGGGCGAAAGAACGTGGTTGTTTGTGTATCGACGAGAGTGGGTATTGGCGTATGGATCCGACCGTACCGCTGGTGATTCCGGAAGTGAATCCGCAAGATATGTGGAAGCACCAAGGCGTGATCAGTTCGCCGAATTGTTCGACGACGCAGATGGTTGTGGCGATGAAGCCGATTCATGACGTGGCGCGCATCAAACGTGTGGTCGTGAGTACGTACCAGGCGACGAGTGTAGCGGGATTGGCGGGGACTCGCGATTTAGAAGGTGGTACCGCGGCGGCATTGGCGGGGAAAGATTACCAATATGAGACCTTTGCTCATCCGATCGCGTTCAACTGTATGCCGCAAATTGGTTCACCCAAATATATGGGATACACGTCCGAAGAAATGAAGATGGTGTACGAAACCCGCAAAATTTTGGGTGACGAGTCGATTCAGGTCTGTCCGACATGTGTGCGTGTGCCAGTGTCGCGATCGCATAGCGAGTCGATTCTACTCGAAACCGAACGCAAAGTGACCGTAGAAGAAGCTCGAAAGTTATTTGCGAGTTTCCCCGGAATCGTCGTGATGGATGATCTTCCCAATAAGGTGTATCCGATGCCAAATATTTGTGCGGGCCGTGACGAGACATTTGTCGGACGTATTCGTGAGGATATTTCTTGCCCGAACGGTTTGGCGTTTTGGTGTGTGAGCGATAACCTGCGTAAGGGTGCTGCGACGAATGCGGCGCAAATCGCCGAGGCTCTGATCGCCGGTAAAGGCAAACCCGCGTGAAATCATCTCGAGTCGGTTGGGCCGAAAGATGGTGAAGAAGGTGAAATGCCGATGGCGTTTGGGCGATAGGTGCAGGATGTCCTGCAGAATGTGAGGGAACCTCGGCCGAACGTTGACGATGAAATAGGAATCGGTTATAAAGAACGGCAGCTTTTGAAGTTGCCGTTTTTTTATGGAATCAACGGATGCGATGTATCAAATTGACGGTGGCTTATGATGGAACGGATTACGCTGGTTGGCAGGCACAGGTCGAATCGGCGATGACCGGGGGTAAACCGACGCTCCAACAGACTCTGGAACGTGCGATTGAGGCCTTTTGCGGTGAAAAGATGCGGATTTTGGCGAGCGGCCGCACGGATGCGGGGGTCCATGCGCTCGGACAGGTGGTGAGTGTTCGGACGGAAACGAACTATCCGCTCGAAGTGTGGCGTAAGGCACTGAACGCGCGCTTGCCATTGGATGTGCGTATCTTGCGAGCGGAAGAGGCGGCTGAAAATTTTCATCCGACACACGATACGAAATCGAAACGATATCGATATCAGATTGATAATGGGGTGATTCAAAATCCTTTTACACGACGTACCCATTGGTTCATTCCACAGCCTCTGGATGTGGCGGCGATGCAACGGGCGGCGACGTATCTTGTTGGAACGTATGATTTTGCGAGTTTTGAATCGACCGGTTCGCCACGTTCAACGAGTGTCCGAACGGTTTATGATCTCTCGATGATCTGCTGCGTGTCATCCAATCCGTTGCTATGTACCGATTTTGACGCGGAATCGAGGGTTCTGGAACGTGTGGATGCGGGGCGTGGAATTTCGGAATTGAGACATTTAGAACGGGATATCCCACAACCGGACTCTTCGGGTCCCAAGAACATGGCAAATGGTCCATGGAACGGTTCGGAAATTCAAATTGAAATTGAGGCGGATGGATTCTTGTATAATATGGTACGAGCGATCACGGGTACGCTGGTACAGGTCGGTAAGGGACGCTGGCAACCGGAGCAGGTTGCGGTGATTCGAGATGCTCGCAATCGTACTCTGGCGGGGCCTAATGCCCCGCCGCACGGGTTGTGCCTTTTGCGTGTGGTGTACCATCATTCGAAGCAAGGGATCGAGTGAGGCTGGATCGTATGTCAGTCCATCATTTAGGCCAAAGTCAATTCGATGAATGAGGGCCGGAAGGCGAGGGACGCCCGCTGCGGCTCCGTGGCCGTCTGAACGGTCTATAAGCGCGACCGTCTGATGACGCGGATTGGGACGCGGTTCCCCTTGTGTTGTCGTTGCTTGGGATACGGTACAAAATGGGATCGGATCGCCGAAACGGGGTTCTTTTACACGAACTTGCGAATTTACGATGTTCTCCAAAAATCAGTGGAGGAAAACTATGGAAATATTTCCGCGTTTTTGGGACCGCATATCGCGGAACCGAGTATCGCCAGGTATGGTCCCATCGTTGTCGATCATTCCAAAAATGACCAAACCGATGGGAATCGCGAGCGTACGAGTGGTGCTGATTTTGCTGCTTCTAGCCAATGTTGCGTCGCGTGAACTCTGTGCGGCGGATTTGGTGTTGGAAATATTGGGGGCGGGACGGGAACGGATCGAACGGGTGGGACTGATTCATCGCTGGGACGCCGATGGAAACGCCGTGAAACCTCTCGATACGAAACAGAAAATTGAATCGCCCGCATTGGATCAGGTCGCCGAACGGGCTGCTTCTGGAGGGACGGATCGGTGGGTATTTCACAATCTGAAACCAGGGCGGTATGATCTCGTATTGCTTGGTACGGATCATTTACGGATGGATGGGTACGGTTATCCACCCGTATTGGAATTTGACCCGTTTATGAGTGCTGTCTCGGCGACACAGCCGGCTCTGCGAGCGTGGGTGGCCAATGACATCGTGCGTTCTCGGCATTATGAGAATATCGTGCGACCGCTGACCGTGGGCGACGCCGTGCAGGGGCCGGAAGATGAACCTAAACGGGTGTACGAGAATGCTAAAGTGACGAGCGCGGAATTGGAGTCCCAACGGAAAGTGCGGTTCGAGGAAGGGGAGGTGGACGAATTTGACGATGGAACGGAGGATTCGTCCACACGACCGGAGGTGATCCGAACGCTGGTGATGTTGGTTCGAGATGAAGCAACCAGCTACGAGGGCGAGATGCCCGGTGCGGCGACGATTCGACACGAAGTGTGGCAATATTCTTACCATTATGGTGGATACCAAAAAGAAAAACGGACGCGTGTGTTCGATCGGGTGATTTTGCCGCGTGATGAACTGCGACGCTGGACGTGGCTGTGGGACGCTCGACTCGGAGATATTGTCGTCGAATCTGAGGGTGATTCGCGAACGATTCGATGGACGATGCCCGATTTGCAAAAACGTGAAATTCCTGGATTGTACCCCTGAACAGAAGCGGGACGAGTTCGTATGCCGATTTTCCCCTCCTGTGCCGATGTTTTCGATTGCTGTGTTCGTGATTATTCCCGTGATTCGTGCATCGTTAGGGGGAACACACGCCAAATCGAGATGAACAGTGTCCCGATATGGGGGATTGTATAGAATGGGATCGTGTAGAATGTAGACGGTTCTTTTTCGCGAAATATTTTGAGTTTTCCATGCTCACATGATTGCCTAGGGTCATGTGGGGGTTCGCCGCGAACAGTTGGTCTATTTTGCCGCAAAATGCCGGAGTGAAGTCGATTAATTTTTCCATAAAACATGGGCGCGTTCTCAAAAATCGCAAACACCAAAGACATTTGTGCGGGCAAAACGGTGGTGTGGTGCCAAACGAACAAAGTCAGACAAGAAAAAGGGATAAGCTATGGAAACGATTTTTTCAGCCGTCCTGTTATTGGGAAGTTTGCCCCATTTTTCGCAGGATGTGTATGCGCGAACTCCAAATGGTGTTTGTGAGATCAAAAAATTACCCGCCGGGCGGGTATTGATTTCTCGTGACGCCGCACAGACATCCTATTTCAGTCCGGGAACCGACAACCGACTCTTTATGCCGCTTTTTCGATATATCCAAAAGCAAAAAATCTCGATGACTACGCCCGTGGAAGTGCAAGTGACACCGGGTGAAATGGTCTTTCACTCCTTGCCAGCGGAACAGGAAAGGATTCTAATCACGTCGTCTTCGGATACCCCCGTGGAGGCAAAAAGCGGAACGGAATCGGAGGTGTCAGACGCTGGCTCGAAGGTGGAGGTACGTGATCTGCCGGAACGTTGGGTCGCTTCGCTTGGCATTCGTGGCGAATATTCGGAAGAAAAGTTCCGGGATGGAACGCAAAAACTACTCGCGTGGCTTGCTTTGCAATCGGAATATGAGGTCATCGGCGAGGCCTATATGACTTATTGGAATCCCCCTTTTATTCCGTGGTTTCTCAAACATTCGGAAGTGAATATCCCCGTCAGACCACGTGTCCAATCCCGTTCGGCCGAGCAGACACGTTCGGATTCGCAAGTTCCGGCGGAAACGAGCGCCGACACTTCCAATGCGGAATTCCAACGTAATGGAGAGAGTGAGGCGGCTCGGTCTATGGCTGAACAGAACCACGAAGCGGATATCTCATCGAAAAGGACTGCAAAAATGGAACGAGCGATATTTGCGGGCGGTTGCTTTTGGGGCGTGGAATATTGGATGGAGAAATTACCGGGGGTACAAAATGTGACTTCTGGCTATATGGGCGGGAAACTGATCAATCCGACGTATGAACAGGTGAAAACGGGCGAAACCGGCCATTACGAAGTCGTGGAGGTCGAATACGATCCCGAACAAATTGATTATGAGGCGATTTGCAAACGTTTTCTCGAAATTCACGACCCCACACAAAGCGATGGGCAGGGACCGGATATCGGCTCTCAGTATCGCTCGGCGATTTTTTATGCCGATGCGTCGCAACAACAGGTGGCGGAAAACTTGCTGCAACAGCTTCGCTCACGAGGGTTGCAGGTGGCGACACTGCTGTTGCCGATGGGTACTTTCTGGCCAGCAGAAGCATGCCATCAGGATTATTACTCACGCAAAGGTTCCGAACCCTATTGCCATATACCTGTCAAACGTTTCTAAATGGTTACGGGACGAGCGACGGATAGGGCCTATTCCTATTGGGGCGACTGTATCGGACGGGGGGCTAAAAGCAAATAGCGGTGGCTACGGCTTCCGGCCCTCACTTGTCAAATTCACTCGATAGATCCCTCCAGTCTGACCGCCCAAAGTGCCTGGAGAGAAGTGGCAGCCGTACCATGCGGTCTGCCGCTTGAGGCCGTAGCCGCCTTTTCATCTACAGAATACGGGAATCGTCGATAGAGATATTTTGATCTCCAAGCGAATCTTGAATGGTTCCCGGGGCGGCGTAAATTCGCGACAAAGCCGATTCCGACGCTTGGTCTGTATGATCGGACTGTTTCTCCTCCAAGCGGGAACGTCGAGAGACGGCGACCTCAAAAATCCGTTTACGACGTACACGACGAATCTGGAAATGGAGACCGCGGCATTCCAACTCGTCTAACGCTTTTAACTCGCAAGGTGTGGGACCGTTGGCCACAGTCAGGTCCGGTTCGCCCTCAGCAGTCGTATCGCCAGACGAAAAATGGCTATGCTGTGCCGACTCGTCCTTTCTGTCCGTTAAAACGGCCAATTTGGCTCTTTCGATCTGCGGTTCCAACCATGCGGCGATACTCTGTTGTGGATTGTCAATATGCGAATCGTCCGCATCCAACCGCTGAAAGACCTGTCCCACCGGAACTCCACCACCGATCAGCCAAATATCGCCCTCCAATCGGTGGATTGACCGCGGTAAACGATCGAATTCGTCCTCCAATTCACCGACTAGTTCTTCCACAATATCTTCCAACGTTACGAAACCAACGACCGAATCGGATTCATTGCAGACGATGGCGATATGTTCATGTTTTCCCGTAAATTCGCTCAACAGTTCGGGTACGCTGTCGGTGGTTTTACAGAAAGGAATCGGACGAATGACTCCCACCAGATCTTGTGCGTGAGGATTCAGACGTAAATATCCAATAATTTCCTTAAAGTTTACATAGCCAATGACTTGCGAACGATCGTCGCCCTGATACACTGGAAAACGGGTATGCGCGTCGATATGCGCTACGACAACCGCCTCAGCTATCGACAGCGCCGACGAGATCATCGCCACATCATCAATGGGAATCATCACTTGTGCGACGGTCTTTTTCGAAAGTCGTGTCGCGCCGACGATGATTTTTTCCTGACCAGAGTCGATTTCATGCATACTTCGAGCTAAAGCCGCGACAAAAGTCAATTCGTCTAATGTGGCGGGTTTTTGTGGACCTTTGGTACGCGGTTCGAACGGACGATTGATCAGCCGAATCAGCGTAATGATCGGCGAAAAGACGAAAATCATCCAATCGAGTGGTCGTGCCATCCAATACGCAATTTTCTGATTGAATCGAACGCCCACCGTTTTCGGCAGGATTTCGGTATATTGCAGCATGGCAAATGTGAACAAAAGCGAAAAGACCCATAGCCATTGGACACCGACAATCTCGGAAAAACTCGCACCGGCGACCGCCGCCCCAATGGTGTGCGCAGTAGTATTGAGGGTTAAAATAACCGAGATCGGACGTTCGATATTACTCTTAAATCGTTGCCAAATTTTGCCGATTGAAGGCGATTTCTTCGAGATATCGGCTAATTGAGCGGGGGTGAGGCTAAGCAGCACGGACTCCATCAACGAACAGAGGGCGGAAACAACGAGGGCGACAGAAACGCTCAGAATGAAGGTGGTCATCGAATGAATGGCCTGATGGGAAAATTTTCGAAACGCGAAAACTTTCTTAGCCGATTTGCTCCTTTTTTGTACGAATAAGGGGAGGTTTTCCGCTAAGCGTCTCTACGCGGCGGCTCCCCAAGATTTTTATCAGTCTCTAACAACAAGACAGTCCAAACAAGTAGTATCGTCGAAAACCTTCTAGGTTGCAATATCTTTTTTGTCCAAAAAAACGGAATCATCGGTAAAAATGGCAAATAAACCGTTCCGCGTGATCATGACCGGTCACGAGCGAGTGATGGCGTAGCAAAAGACGCCCGTGGCCACACCGAGATTGAGTGAATCGGCTTCCGGATGCATGGGAATAATTACACGCCGATTGCACGCCGCGATGGATCGCGCGTCGAGACCGTTAAATTCATTGCCCATCAGAACACCCAGACGTGGAGCCAATCCCCCAGGTGCCGCCGCCAACCCATCAAGCGATTCGGATGTCGGATCGAGTACGGTTGCCCACAGTTCGAATTGATAGAGCGATTTCAAGCGTTCGAGATCGTCGTAAAAACTTTCGATGCCGGTACTTCGGGCAAAAGGTTGGAAAAGTGCGCCGCCCATCGAGACCCGCAACGCTCGGCGGCAGAGCGGATCACAACAGCGTGGACCGAGCAGTACGGCGTCTATGCCAAAAGCACCAGCAGTTCGGAAAATATGGCCAATATTTTCCGGTTTGGTGATCTCTGGAGCAATGACCCACCGACGACGTTCTCGCATTTCACACGGCAACGCCGCCCTAGTCGCCGTAGGGACCGTGGGTGTCTTGACCGCCAGTGAATTCGTCGTGAATTGGGATGCGATCAATTCGTCAAACGTTGGGTCCGGTCGTCGTTGTCCGAGTGCGAGTACGCCGCGATGGAAGGGAAACCCAGCGATGTCGAGCAATTTAGCTGCTGGAGCCACATAAGTGGGGACGTGAGCCAAGTTGGGCTTTTGGGGCAATATGGACGTGAGGAGCGTTTTCCAATCGTCGAGCGATTCTTCCGCAACGAGTACGGCCTCGGTGGCGAACGTGCTGCGGAGCAACCGTTCGACAAGCAAAAAACCTTCTGCGATAAAGATATTTTCCCCGCGTAACGTTCGGTCCCGCAGATTGCAAAACGCCGCAACCCGTGGATCTTCGAGC
>JAQVKF010000083.1 GCA_028694795.1 Thermoguttaceae bacterium
CGTCTGAAACGAAATCATGGAGAGCGTGGTCAGCTCGGCAATTTCCAGGGTTCCGTTGGTTTGATTTAGTGGGTGTATTGTCGTGTATGGTCTGTGCACGATCTGCGGCGATGGCGTTTAATCGGATTGTGGATCGTCGATGGGATGCGTTGAATCCACGGACGCAAATGCGGCATTTACCTTCAGGAACGCTTTCGTTACGCTCGGCAGTCGTGCTTACGCTAGTCGCAGCAATCGGATTTGTGGCGGCAACGCTACTCTTTTTGCCGCGAAATCCGATACCACTGTTCTGCAGTATTCCCATATTACTCTTTTTATTCGGTTATAGTTATACAAAACGTTTTACGCAGTGGGCACATCTTTGGCTCGGCTTGGCGGATGGTTTCGCCCCAGTGGGAGCGTGGGTCGTGGTGCGAGCAACCTGTCTGGAACTGGCACCGTGGCTATTGGCCGCGGTGGTCATGTTCTGGGTCAGTGGATTCGACATTATTTATGCGTGTCAAGATACTGAATTTGATCGACGTAGTGGATTGTACAGCATTCCCGCTCGTTGGGGAAATACGGCGGCGTTGCATTGCGCGGCAGTTTTTCACTCGATTATGATCCTCTTTCTGGCCGGCTTACCGTTGGCTTATCCGCGTTTTCAGACGCCGTTTTATGGTCTCGGAGTCGCGGTGATCGCGATACTGCTGTTCGTCGAACATCGCCTCGTACGTCCAGATGACCTCCAACGGGTCAACACCGCGTTTTTCCATATCAACGCGATTGTCAGTTTTGGATTGTTGCTGATCGGTCTCGTTTCACTTTGCGCGGCGTAGCTGGGAACACCCAAGCGGCGTCAGCACAATCGCATCGCCACTCGTGCTTTTTACTTGTACGACGGCGCTGCAACATCAGGGGCAAGTTGTGAGCGGTATGTAAAACGGTCGCCTGCGCCTATGGCTTTCGCTGGGCGAATCATTGGACCTCGCTACGGGCGTTTCCAACAGCCCTTATCGAGACCGCTGGAGGTGGTTTCCATGAGCGAAGATAAAACGCTATTGCGTCAACAAATGCGAATGGTGCGTCAGGCGATTCCAAACACGCGACGTCAACAGGCGGGACGGCTCGTCTGTGAGGCATTTCGGCAATACGTCGAGAAATGCAATGCTCAGACAGTCTTTCTCTACCTCCATTTGCCGGATGAACTGCCCACGGACCAGCTCTGGACCCCCGAGTTCTTACGTTCACGCCGTGTTGTCATTCCGTATTGTGTCGGACAGCAGCTCCAACTTTTCCACTGGGAATCACCGGACGAATTGCAGATAGGACGATTCCAGATTCTCGAACCACGTCCCGAATTGCGTACCCCGATGACGAAACAGGTAGCTCCCGCAGCGATAGATTTACTTCTCATTCCGGGTGTTGCGTTCGACGCTCAATGCCATCGACTCGGTTGGGGCGGTGGCTTCTTCGACCGATTTCTGCCCACACTGCGAGTGGATGCGATGACGATCGGCGCCGCGTTTGATGAACAGATCGTGGAACAGGTGCCTTGCGAACCTCATGATCGCCCACTCACTCAGGTTTGGACGCCGACGCGACGCTATGGCTGCGATTCGGACGGTATGTTCGACCGATGAAGCTCTTCCAGTGCGTGATGAGCGGCAAGCTGTTCGGCCTGTTTTTTACTCGCGCCCCACGCTGGCGGATACTCGCGAGTACCAATACGCACGGCAATCTGGAAGGCTCGATGGTGAGCTGGCCCCTGTTCGTCGAGCAGCACATAACGCGGTGAACAGCTAAATTCGTGCTGAACTAATTGTTGGAGCGCCGACTTGGCGTTCGCTTCGACGCTTTGCGTAGCCGCTCGATCAATTTCTTTCCAGAAAAAACGTCGAATGAAGGTTTTGACCGCGCGACGCCCACTGTCGAGATAAATCGCCGCAATCAACGCCTCCATCGCGTTGGCCGGAATCGACATCGGAAGAATCGAAAGCATCGCGATTGCTTTGCCCACAATGAGTGCTTTATCCAAACCGATGCCTAACGCAATACGTGCACAGGTCTCACGACTCACGACATCCGATTTGAGTCGCGTGAGTTCGCCCTCGTCAGCTTCGGGGAATCGCGCAAAAAGTTCAATACAGACGACCTCGCCAAGAATCGCGTCGCCGAGAAATTCGTATCGTTCGTTCGATGCGAACCGTGTGGTCGCTCCGCTGCTGTGCGTAAGAGCTATGTGTAAGATTGCGGGATCACGAAACGTATAACCTATTCGCTGTTGTAACGTATCCGCGGACGTTTGAGGTCCATTTTCGTCTTCAGTCACGATTGCACTCGGCTTTGCCATTGGCTCCTTCAATATTTCTTTTCGGAAAACGTTCACATTGGGAAATTTTTTCGTCATTTTCGAAGGTTGTTTCGACGTCTCTGATCGCAGTTTTTCACGCTGTACCATCATGAAACCATCTCTGTTGGGAATGAAAACATTCTAACACCTCCTCAAACTACCCACCATTTTACGCCATTTATCGCTACGGTACAAGAAATTTTGGAAAATTGTTGTATTATGTTTTCAAAACGGCTACGATGAAGAGGACCGCAGCGCGATTTGCCGCACGATCGCGTTTGTCATGTGGTCGTCGTGATGGGTTATCGACCCAATATCCGGATTCCGGTTAAACGCACGGCAGATTCTCCTGCCAGAAACCGTTTTGCGGCGAAAAATCGAAGACGTCAAAAACGGCCCATAGATAAGTGCAAAGATGTAGCTGGATAAGGCGAAAATCAAGATGGACAACCAATGAGGGAGTTAAACGAACGATGAGAAAATGTTTATTGGGTGGTTTGATTGGTGTGTTGCTCGTGGCCGCAAGCGTGTCGGCGGATGAGGTGAAATTCAAAAAAACAGTCATTGACGCTAAATTTCGAAGCGAAGGCGTCGCGGTTGCCGATTTTAACAACGATGGAAAATTGGATATCGCCGTTGGAACGGTCATGTATCTCGCTCCGGATTGGAAAATGGTCAATATCGCCGAAGAAGCGAAAGAATATGATCCGAAAGGATACAGCGATTCGTTTTGGTGCGTCGCCACAGATCTTAACGGTGATCAATGGAACGATTTAATCGTAAATCGTATCCCTGGTCAGGCGACCGATTGGTGGGAAAACCCAGGCGAAAAAGGCGGACCGTGGACACGTCATCTGTTGGTCGAAGTCATGTCTAACGAGAATCCGATCGTCGCGGACCTCGCGGGTGATGGTCGCGCTTGGATTCTGTGCGGTTGGTCGCCAGACGCGAATGCCGACAGCAATCGTCGTCGTGTCGTCGCGCTCATGCCTGCCATGGATCCGTACTCACTATGGGGTGTGCGATATATCTCCGGTGAGGGACAGCCTGGCAGTATGCGTTACGACCACGGTTTCGGTTGTGGCGATGTCAACGGTGACGGACGAAACGATGTCGTGGCGATGACCGGTTGGTATGAAGGTCCGGAAAATCTCGATCAATCGGCAGAATGGACATTCCACTCGACACCGATTAGCGACCCATGTTCGCAAATGATCGTTCAAGATTTCAATGGGGACGGTCGTGCCGATATTCTCAGTGCCAGTGCTCACAATTACGGTTTCTGGTGGCACGAACAGAACGAGGACGGTACGTTCACGACACATGAAATCGACAAAACCGTCTCTCAGCTCCATTCTCTCGAATTTGTGGATATCGATGGCGACGGAGCGAATGAGGCCGTTTTGGGTAAACGCTGGCAGGCTCACTGGCAAGGCGATCCGGGTTGGGAGGAACCCGCGGTGTTGATGTATTGGGACTGGGAATGCAAAGATGGACAGGTAACCTGGACAAAACATGAGATCGACAATGATAGCGGTGTGGGCATTCAATTTACGATCATCGACATCAATGGCGACGGGAAACTCGATATCGTGACATCTAATAAGAAAGGTGTGCACCTTTTCGAGCAAGAGTAACGCTCTGAAGCGACCAGAAACGTCCGGCAGCGCATTCGTGCTGCCGTCCGGTTACTCATGGTTCGTTTTGGCGGCCGCTTTACGGTTCTCAATCATTCACGAGCCGACTCATATTTCTAGGCGGCAACGTAAGGACTTTGTATCGCACCGCCTTACGTTCTGAAAACTGGAAGGTCTACGGCTAAAGACCCTGCTTCCATCATGTTATTTGTCACAGGATAAATAAATTGCTTGTTTTTGAGAAATTCGACCCAACAGATCCTGAAGCGTGATACTTGCGAGTTTTTGACGAATATCGTGATTCACCAAATCCCATACTACTCGGGCTACACAATCGTCCGCTTGTTGGCAATATTCCGGAGTGGTGAGGCATTCGACAAGGTGAATTGGGCCTTCCATCGTCTCGATGACTTCCAATAGGGTCAGATCCGACGGTTGTCGAGCGAGCCGATAACCACCTCGTGAACCGCGTACCGATTGAACAAGTCCCGCACGGCGCAGCTCAATGATTAGTCGGCTGATATATTTTTCCGATATTTTTTGCGACACCGCGATCTCACGAATCATACGCGGCGAATCTTGTTCGTGCAGAGCCAGATCCAAAAGAATCCGCACTCCGTAACGTCCGCGTGTCGATATTTTCATAGGAAAAGCTCCCTTGCGTTAAGGTTCCAATTAACTCACGAATGCACCACCTAATCCGGCGACGGCAACACAAGAACGCCCGCATCCCAGTTCGCCCTTTTACCGGATGGTGGTGCTACCACTTCGGTAAGCAGGCGTACAAATCCGTTCGGACGGTCACTTCGTTCCCGGTCCTCACTAGTCGAATCGACTACGTACCGCTAAATACTCCACTCCAACCCGACCGCCCGAAGGGCCGGGGGGCTTCTTACTAGATGTTGGTAGCACCCGTGTCAGGTAAAAAGACCTTACGGCCCGACCGCCCGAAGGGCCGGGAGGACTTCCTGCTAGACGCTGGCAACACCAACGTCAGATAAAAAGGCGGTATCACCGACAGTTAAAAAGTTCGAACTCCCAGATGCGGGTAATTTCGGAAGGTTCGGACATCCAAAGTCGTGCTGATTTCGCATACAATCGGGGAAATCGTTTGAGAATGACCACACTTGTGTTATCGACGGTTCGTGTTTCGTCGATGTCGATCCACGTTCCACTGCCATCGGCGTCGTATTGCAATACGCAATTGGAAATGGGCGTTTTCGGCCCCTCCGCACCACCCGCCTGTCCAGTGATTACACGCAGTGTATCCAATTCGACGGGTTCCAGCCAGGTGATTTGGAACCAATGCGGTGTCGCCGACGAATCGCTGACCCAACGTGAGGCATTGTCGGTGATATCGGCTTGGCCATCCGCCGCGAGGCGTGCCGGATAAAGACCGCTCATATGTTCACTCGAAGCCGTTATGCGCACACCGGGCAGGGAAGCCAAATTTCGTCCCGCGTTGTGCATCCAATCTGGCATTTCTAGTGCTTTAGCCGCATCCAGTTTGTCGGGCGGTGGTGACGCAACACCCTCACGCATCAATGATTGCAACGCATCCAGATGATCCGTGTACACCGCACGTGGTAGGCAGTTCTGACTTTTGCAGATGGCCGCAGCCATACCGACCACCTCGCCCATCATCCCCCCCGTTCGCATGACACGGATCGTTCCGAGGGCAACGTGTGTCACGC
This sequence comes from Thermoguttaceae bacterium, assembly GCA_028694795.1. Lineage (GTDB taxonomy): Bacteria > Planctomycetota > Planctomycetia > Pirellulales > Thermoguttaceae > JAQVKF01. The sequence goes on from JAQVKF010000083.1 coordinate 5,664, forward strand.
TGATGTCACGCCCCGCCATGAAGAGATTATCGACATTTCTGGAATAAAAACAGCGGTACGGAATCGCGTAAGGTTTAATTTCGATCTGTTTGGCCCACGCGCGGAATGCTTCACCGGGGAAGAATCGTGAATTCTCTTTCTCTGGATAGTGAATGTCGATCGACCACGTGGTCGTGACCGAGGCGTCTGGCCATGGGCGGTTTCCCTGAATATCCTGCTGACAGAGAATCACATCACCTAGCAACCGACGCGATTCACGTTTGCCCGCAATGTACGCCACCCAACCGAATCGACGATTTTTGACTTGTGCCGCCCAAACGCCGTCGGCGTCCCAACCGTCGCCCGCTTGATTCCCACAGTGGTTTTTCATGAACGACCAATGCCCGTACGCCGCGCGCAAACCACGATCGCGAATTTTTTCGAAATCACGAATCTGATCCTCATTCAGCCCGTTTTCCCAATCCCAATCGCCTTTAAGCATCGGTCGGATACTTTGTGCCGTGAATGGAACTGCCCACGGAAGTACCGGGAACGATTGCGGCTGGTCCATCTCCTCGGTATACCATTGAATGGAGGAGCCCATCGTCATCCGATCAGCCACGTCTGGAGCTTCACCCTCCCCCGTTTCCGCCTTCGACTCACGCCCCATACGCCAATCCGCTCCCGCGAGAAATCCCACATTGCCGTCACCCGTACAATCGGCGAAAACTTGACCGGCGAACGCGAGGTATTCTCCGGTGATGACCTGACGTCCGATGACCGCCGTGATCCGCAACACATTTGTCGAGGATTCCTCTTTGACGACATCGACCACCCGTGTGTTCAAAAATAGATCAATATTCTTTTCCGCCGCCACCAGTTTTGCGCGCTCCGCGTCTTTATAATGTGACGCCTCGCGCGCGTTTCCTCCCGCTAACGGTCCCATTAGGTACGCCAAATTTCCCAAATTCGGATAGGGTGGAAGATTGACGTGACCATTGAGATGGACGCGAATCTCCGTGGAACCGTTACCGCCCAACACAGGCCGATCCTGAATCAGAGCGACCTTACAACCGAGTCGAGCGGCAGAAATCGCCGCACAGGTCCCCGCGATCCCTCCGCCCACCACCACCAAATCGTACGGCTTTTCAGAAACCGCGGTTGGGGTGGTGTCGGTCCGCGCACGACGAAACGCTTCGATTTGATCCGAAGTCATTTCTGTAGTTTCATCGTTCAAAGCGTCAACACGGACGAAGAGGACGGCATCCACACGTCCATCGAATCCGCACAGGTCGTGAATCGAGATTTTTCGCGATGTGTTTGGCTGGTCAATCTGAATGGTCGCACGATTTCCGGTCGCCTTTTCCCACGTCCAATTTCGCGTTTTGGTACCAAAAATAGTGTCCAGCGGCTGGTCATCGACGCAAATTTGGAACGCGCCGGGATATTGCCGCTGCCGCTGTTCGAGTGGTAACGCCGCAAACGCCGTTGCTTCCATCTCGGTCACGCCGTCAATTTGGTCCACCTTTTCGGGAAAAGTCCACGGAGCCACCCAGTTACGTGTCCGCACCCAAATCTCGTACGTTCCGACCTCCGGGAATGTGATGATCGTGGTCGCATCGGCCACCGGTTCGCCCAGACCGTGCGCGATCAAAACGGTCGAACCAAGTTGATCCATAAATTGTGAATCGGGATTCCAACCGCCCAGTTGCTCGAACTGTTCCGCTTCGACGATCTGTGGCTCACCCACGGCCAACACGTCCGGGGATGATGTTGTTTTCACCGTTTCCGCCACCACGCGATTCATCGGCATGGTCACGCCGCTGATGAGGATACAGAACCATATCAAACGTGGAATTCGAGACCGCATGGCAAACACTCCTAAGAAAACAGACATAATAAGATTCAGTATAAGAGGAAAAGGTGGGACGATCAACGTGAAAACCGGGAATGAAAGCAGTTCCCCAAAAAAAAATTGGAGAAGCGGAAAAATCCCCTTGCAGAAAACGGAATTCATTGTACAATACCTGCATCAGCGTTTGGGAAATGTACTATCTTGGCGGTTATGGACGTAAGTGTCGGGTAGTTGTTTAAGAAACGTTGGGGACGTAGCTCAATTGGTTAGAGTACTGGACTGTCGATCCAGTGGTTGCGGGTTCGATTCCCGTCGTCCTCGTTTGGATAAAAGAAGTTTGAATGTAACGTTGTATCTGCGAAAAGTGCCGCGAAAGTGGGCACTTTTTTTGTTTCAGGAGAGAATTGGTCTAGATCGTAGTTCTTTTGACCTTGGCAGATTTTGAGATGTGGAATTGGTACCATGGGACGTCGCGCACTTCGTCGGATTCAAACCGAATTGGATTTGTCACATCATTTCAAAACGTATGATCAGCTTCCACGACCATGGTCGCCGGAGTTGCTGTTTGGTCGTACCGCACCGCTGGAACTGGAGATTGGTTCTGGCAAGGGGCTCTTTTTGTGCAGTGCGTCACAAATGCGACCAGACAACAATTTTTTAGGTGTGGAAATTGCCGCACGGTACGCGGAGTACTGTGGGCTAATGTTGGCGAAAGAGGGACGACCGAACGCGATTTGCGTCGCGGGTGATGCGTTACAGCTGTTTAACGAGATGATACCGGATAATTCTCTCGCGGCGATTCACGTCTATTTTCCGGATCCTTGGTGGAAATCACGGCATCGGAAGCGTCGTGTGGTACGAGACGAATTGGCCAGACACGCGGAACGTTCGCTCGTTCCAGGTGGTGTGCTCCACTTTTGGACGGATGTGGAAGAATATTTTCATAGTGGTGTGGAAGCGATTTTACAGGATTCGAAGTTGGAAGGTCCGTTTGAGCCGCCTGAGCTGCCGGCGACGCATGATCTCGATTATCGAACGCATTTCGAACGCCGTACGCGGTTAGCCGGTTTACCGGTATATCGCAGCGAATTCCGTAAACGCACGTAAAAGATCGGCACGTATGGTGACCAACCATACGGTTGGTTGCGGCGGTACGATTGGTCTCGTACCATAGGTTGATCGCGTCATGGTGAAGCAGTTCGGCTGATATTTGTAGTGGTACGGATTTCATTTGGAGCGGAGCCGAATAGGATTAAGTCAAAAGCGATTTTTTGCGGTAAAAATCGCAGTGTAAACACAAAATTCAGACGGAATAAGTGTCACCTCTTTTCGATCAGAAAGCGTGATGTCAATGCCAGTTCGAACGAAGCGTATGACGCGAGAAGAACTTCCGGTGAACGATAATCTTTGTTTCCACTGTGAGGCGAAGTGTTGCCGTTACTTTGCGCTTCCACTCGAAACGCCAAGCGAATGGAGCGATTTCGATCAGATGCGTTGGTTTTTGCTGCATGAGAACGCGGCCATTTTCACAGAGGGGAAAGATTGGTATCTGCTCGTTTTCTCGAATTGTAAAAATCTGGACGCGGACAATCGCTGTACAGGCTACGACGCGCGTCCGCAAATATGCCGTGATTATACCAACCGGAAATGCGAATATGATGACCACTGGGTGTACGATCGATACTTTGAGCTGGCCGAACAGATCGAGGAATATGCCGAGGCGATCTTGCCGCACTCAACAGGCGATTCGCTCCGTTCAAATTCCACGACTCCATGGTTTGCGCAGCGGATGATCACGTCGTGACAGGCCGTAGACGGAAAATGGAGAATATCGGCGAAAAGAGGAAAATATTCGCCGAAAATAGGTGAAGAATCGAGAAAAATATTGCCTATCTCGATCCAAATCCGTTACAATAAACGAAGTCTGGTGAGTGCGGCGGTGGGCTTTTTCGAACCGACTATGAGCTTCGGTAGAATATGCTTGACTTATTGCATGAGAGCGGCTGCGTCCAGGTGCGGAAAAATCGCGGACGAAAGATCGCAATACTCATTTCGAAGGTAATATGGGAGAAATTCGTGGAATCCATGATGAATACAACGAACGTCGTCAAAGAGAAATATGTTCCAGGCGAAACGATCACTCTATTTGTGCCGTGTTATATCGATCAGTTTTATCCGCAGATAGCGATTGCGACGGCGAAAATTCTGAAAAAATACGGGATTCCACTTCGATTTCCTGAACATCAAACCTGCTGCGGTCAACCGGCGTTCAACTCTGGCTATTGGGAGGAAGCGGGTCAAGTGATCCACCATTTTTGCGATTGTATGAAAGGCTCGAAGTGGATCGTCTCGCCCAGTGGTTCCTGTACGGCGATGGGCCGTGTCTTTTTTGAAAAGGCTCTACCGACAGATCCCATGGTTGCGGAGGTCGCGCCGCGGATGTTCGAGTTGGGCGAATTTCTTGTGAATCAACTTGGTATTACGGATGTCGGAGCAAAATTTCCACACCGTTGTACGATGCATATCGGTTGCCATACTCGTCGCGAAATAGGTGCGGCGGAACCTTCGGTGACGCTGTTGAAAAATACACGGGGTGTCGAATATGTTGAACTACCGGATATGGAAGATTGCTGCGGATTTGGCGGTACATTTAGTGTAAAGATGCCCGGTACATCAATTTCTATGGGTAAAAAGAAGGTCGAGAACATTCTCAGTACCAAGGCGGAATATGTGGTGACGCCGGATATCTCTTGTGCGATGCATTTCGGCGGTATTCTGGAGAAGACTTTCAATCCGCAGCAAACGAAAGTGATTCATCTTGCGGAAGTTTTAGCTGCCGGTTGGTGATGGTCCGTTCAGACGAGCGGCAACGTGCCGCTTTTTACTAGACGGTGATGTTGCCACTTCGGTGAGCAGGCATGATGGTTCGTTCGGACGGTCACTTCGTTCCCAGTCCTCGCTTGTCGGATCGACTACGTACCGCTAAATACTCTAGTAAAACCGCACCCTGATGGCAATCCTCGTTCATGTACATGAAGCATGGGGTGATGGTTACAAACGCAAAAAGGATAAACCAGAAGGAATCTCTTTCACAGAGCTCCCTCCAATTTACCCGTTTTACGGAAAAACTCGCGGTTGTAATCACCTTACCCCGCCTTGCCGTGATATCGTTTGCACCATATCTTGAGCATCAAGCGGAATAGGCACAGCTTTTCATTAGACTAACTCTTTCCGCACACCAATCAGCGAGCGGATACGTTCGGCCAACAGAGCCGCATCGAACGGTTTGCTGAACGTTTCGTTGACAATCGAGGAATCAAAGCTGCCAGCCGTACCATCGTTCGGCAACAGCGCGATGAGCACGATGTCCGCGAATTCTGGGCTGCGACGCAAATTCATGCAGATTTGCACCGCGTCATGGCGTCCAATCGAGAAGTCAACGATGATACAATCCGGATGGAAACTTTCCGCCTGGATGCCCGCGTCAAAACCACTCGAGGCAGTCTGAACACGAAACGCGCGTTCCTGAGGCAGTTCACGCAAAATGTTCTCAATCTGCACTTGATCCTGAGCGACGACAAGAATCTTCGCCATCGAATCATCTTCAAGATCGCCCAAAGGCATACCGTGCTCTTTGAGGAACTTGATCAGAAATTCTCTCGGAATACGACGGTCTTGCGAACCGGGAATCCGATATCCCTTGAGCCGCCCCGAGTCAAACCATTTACTTACAGTACGCGGCGCCACTTTGCAGATCTTGGCGACCTGCCCTGTTGTGAAGACCTTCATTGCGGGTTCTCCGAAAACTCACTCACGGGTTTTATTTTGCGAAAAAGACCAGAAAAATCCAACGCAGGAAACTCCGGATACTTTTTGCTTATCCCCTAAAAAATTCCTATGTCCAAATTCATTACGCACCGACCCCATCGAACGTTGATCTCGCAATCGTCCGATCGAACGCTCGCGACGCTTCGTTAAACGAAACTCGCACCCTCCCACGGAGTCGCTATATTATGGTCCAAGTGGTTTCTCTTTTCGGTCCGTTGCGTCCGCTTCACCCCAGACGAATCAATCCGTCAAAATGGGGGCGAATCCGACATACTTCGGAAGCGATTCTACGACGAAAACCACCTATTCTTCCATTTCAACGAGTGTGATACCACATCTCGAAAACTGCAAAACACTTGTGTCACGCCAAGTTGGAACGATTCTCACGATTCCACCTATCCCGGTTTCGTTTCACACTCACGGCTCATCGGGGCTTTCACCACCGCACCGACTGAGCGAACCACTTCTCGCACTCGGCGTCACTGGAAACCTCAACTCCATTACCATGCCATTTCCCGTGAACGTGAAACGATCCAACCGTTCTAGTCACGTCCACTTCATTGGCAATAGCTTGGAATCCGCATCCTCTCGATCGTCCAAATCCACCAGCTCCACCCAAGGAACTGTCCGAGTTCACCGCCGACCTCCGCCATCCGATTATCCAAAATCGTCCGACGCAAATCGTCGACTCATTCCGAAGCATCCGATCCAAAATCCACGTTCACAACCGCCGCGCGACGAACCCCTCAGAATCCGAAACGCCACAATATCAAACGCGACTCACCATTCGATTTTGCCCCAAAACCTCGTCCGTCTGATTCCTTCAATCGATAGCACCCACCGCTTTGGAAGCATCGTTTCCATCCGAAACATTCATTCTTATCGTCCGATCGCCCCTTCCGGCATTAACCGGAAATTCGGTGTCGGAAGAATTTCCCGATCACACCTCCCTTCCCGATAGTCTTTAACTTTCCAAACATCTCCGTTTTTCCTAAATTTGCTGACTTGCGGCGAAATTTATTTTGAAAAAACAGAGCTTACAGGACTAGACAACAACTTTCAGGAAGGGAAATCGACCATACGAAGGGCAGATAACTTCAAAAAAATACGGATATTACAAAAACGCCTTTTGATCGCGTCAATCCAATCAATCCGTATTTTTCTAAAAATCATCTTACCCACACATTCTCTTTTCGAACGAATCGTTGTCTTTCTTTAACTTTTACAACGAAAACAACGGAATCGCGGATTATGCCCAAAACGGTGACCTCACTTTTACCCTCCTCCCGGCCCTTCAAGCGGTCGAGTCGCAAGGTGTATCAACCTTTTTACCTGACATTGGTACTGCCAACATTTAATAAGAAACCCTCCCGGTCCGCTGCGCGGACAGTCGAGTTGGAGTGGTACATGTAGCGAAATAGTTGACCAGAGAGGACCGGAAGCGAAATGACCGTCCGAACGGTTTGCATGTATGCTCACCCGGTTGGAATTATCACCGTCTAGTAAAAAACGCGAGCTGGGATGCGGGCGTTCTTACGTTGTATGTCCACCGCCTAGAGGTGCGATCGCCACCCAACTTGTACGGCAAGCTTCTATTTTGGAGTGGAACATTCGGCGGTGGACACACTAGCGGACATTCATATTCATTTTCCATCCCGGTAAGTCTCCGACCTACCAACATGGAAAAATGTTAAAAAATTAATGGATGTAATGGAATATTGGAGAAAATATTAAAGAAATGGGAAAAATGAAAGGGAAAAAGAAATGTGGAGAGAAAAACTTTTTACCTGACATTGGTGCCTTTTACCTCCCTCCCGGCCCACTATGCGGGCGGTCAGGTTGGAGTGAAATATTTGGCGGTACGTAGTGGATTCGACAAGTGAGGACTGGGAACAAAGCGACCGTCCGAACCGTCATGCCTGCTCACCGAAGTGACAGCACCACCGTCTGGCAAAAAACTCTCGCAACTCGCGTTGCTGCTACGGCACGTCACCACAGTTCTATGTTATCGCCGTAGGGGTTGACCTGTGTAACTGCAATCGAGCAACTCGATCGGATGGTAAATTCCAAGCGGCAAATGACGGCGACGAATCTCACGCTCAATCTGCAATAGACAGCCGGCATTCGAGGCAAGTACGGCATCGGCTCCCGTCATTGCGATGCGTTCCATTTTACGATCCATGAGCCGCGACGCCATCTCTGGCTGATTCAGATTATACGTACCGGCGGAACCGCAACAGATTTCCTCCTCATCAAGCGGTACGGCGTCCAGTCCGGGAATTGCGTGTAAAATCCGCTTCGGAGCATCGTGTACCCCTTGCGCGTGTGCTAGATGACACGACGCGTGGTACGTCACACGCATACGAATCGGATGCCGCGGCGCAACAAGCCCCAAATCATCCAAAAAGGCGTTGATGTCGACCACTTTCTCCGAAAATCGGCGGCGAGCTTCTTGCTGGTCATCCTTCCAATAGTTTGGGTATTCCTGCAGCATCGCGCCGCAACCACCATGATTGCAGATGATTGCATCAACCTCGTTCAATACGCTGGCAAACGCCGCCACATTTTGATCGGCAAACATCTTGCCCCCCTCGCGACTGCCTGCGTGATAATGAATCGCTCCACAACACCCCTGACCACGTGGAATCACCACTTCACACCCGTTCTCCTGCAGACAACGCAGCGTCGCCCAATGAACGTGGCGGAACATCGCATCGCCCACACATCCAGTGAAAAACGCTACACGTGCTCGACGCTCTCCTTTGGCCGGAAGGAATTCCGGTAACCGTGGACCAGAGGGAACTGGTGCGTTGACCAGCGTCGCCATACGCCCCACGCGACCGGGCAACCAATCGAAGAAACCCTTCTGTTCGAGCCAATTGTAGAGCCCTAGTTTTTGCATGATCCGGACCGGCGTTAATGCCAGACGAATTCGATTCGCATAGGGGAAAAGATGGTACAGAACCGTATCGCGAAAGAGATCAAAACGCTTGGCAAGATGTTCTTCCAGATCCATTCGGAACGGTTCTATCAACTGGCTGTAATGGACCCCGGATGGACACGCCGTTTCGCACGAGCGACAGTCGAGACATTTGGCCAAATGAGCTCGAATCGTTGCGTCAACCTGCACGCGTCCCTCGGCCACGGCTCGCATCAGGTAGATACGACCACGTGGACAATCGTTCTCATCACCCAACTCGATATAAGTCGGACAGGACGATGTACACAAACCACAATGCACACAGGTTTGGAAATTTCGGAAATCAATTCCTGCTCCTGGCACAAAACCTTCGGCTAAAATGCCTCCGAACGGATCGGACACGACGGTACGAGATGTGCGAGCGGTGGTCGAATCGGTCATAGTTTCTGTCACGGACATAACGGTCTCTCAACTGAAAATATATCTTCCGGGATTCAGGATTCCAGCGGGATCGAATTCCCGTTTCATCGTAGCATACAACGTATAATTCGGACTCGGTTCGCCCCAAATGGCGGGAATATCCCACGTGTCCATCTGTGACGCATCGGCAACCACCAGTCGGCAGCCAGCCAGCGACATCATGGGCCGCGTAAACTCACTCGGACGTGTCATCCCTGAAGTCGCCGGATTAGACCGCGGCTCATACGACACCGGATGGCGATGTTCACGCAACCATGGAATCACTTTGGATTGTGGTCTACTGCTGATCGCGCGAAGCTCGCCCGTCCCTAAATCGGCCAACACACTGCGACAAATGCCGCGTTTCACCACATCGTTCTGAATCGCGTAGGCATCTTCCTCCGATTCGGCACTTTGCACACTAGGAGCGTAAAATTCCATCGCTCGGCGGATCGCATCGCTCGGAAAACCGGACGCCGCGATCCCCGTGCAGCATCCATCTCCCATACATGCCGACGCAAAACGATGCAAAATCGGTTCCGAATCCTCGTCCAGCACTTCTTGGGGCGAAAGTCCCAATCGGGTCAAACGGTTGAGCGTCTCATCGAGCATCCAACCCACTTCGCTTGCCTCACCTTCGAACTCCACCGCAAAAAGACCGTTGAGTGAATTGGTTGAGCCACCGGAAATGGAACCACCAGCCGAACCGCCGAGAAACTCCGTTTGGCCGCCATCAGTAGTGTCCGCCACGTCGCCCAACGCCAACAGAATCGCCGATGGAATCAGATCATCTAACGTGTGGAAAAGCTCTTCGGTACGTTGCGGGAAGGGGTGACGGCACAGGACCCATGCGTGGGTTTCCGGAAATGGTCGAACAGCGAGTGTCACCTCGGTTAAAATGCCGAACGTGCCCATCGAACCGCAAAATAAACGGCCCATGTCATATCCCGCCGCGTTTTTCACCACACGCCCACCACTCCGAATCAGGCGTCCGTCACCGTCTACCAGCTTCATTCCCACGACAGAATCGCGAACCGTACCCCAACGATATCGGCGTGGACCGGACCACGCAGTCGCCAAAATTCCGCCAATCGTCGCCGCTCCCGCGTCAGGAACATCCCATATTAAGCGTTGATTTTTTTCCGCTAAAATCGCGGAAACCTCACGAAAGGTCATACCTGTTTCCACCGTGATGGTTAGGTCTTCCGCCGGGTGGTCGATACAACGATTAAAACCCGTAAGATCGACACCGCAACCTTCACGAGTCGCCGTCGCACCGTAACGCAACGATTGCTGGCCTCCCTGAAGATAAAGTGGTTCACCACGTGCGGCATGATCCCGGACCATCTCTGAAAGTTCTCCGACCGGCGCGGGATGATAAACCGATCGAAGTGGAAAAACTGGAATCGCCATGTAAACTCATTCCAAATGAAAATATCCGGTAGGTGTTTCCCCATCGCTGGCGACCCACGGAAGTCCGCGTGGCTCGAAACACTTACTAGTATACGAAGTTTAGGACCAGTATAACGATAACATTCAACCTTCGCCATAGCACCCCCCCAAATTTATGCTCGATACCCGCTCTAAAATTCATTTTCAACCGACACGGCCCCACACGGCATGGAACGGGAACGAAAAGCTCGTTGCGATGAAAAATAGAATGGATGAAAGCATCATGGACCGGCCAAAACAATTTGATAACGAAAAAAATGTGGTATAAATCTAAAATCCAACGTAAATATCAAATCGGTCCAGCCGAACGTCGAAAGATAGAAATATAAGTACCTTTACCTTGATATCATAAGTTAGATATTTTATAATCATTTGTTATAACAAATGGCATGCAGGAACCATGGGACCCGAGATGAATATAGAGACATTACGCATATTTTGTGATGTGGTGGATCACAAGAGTTTTTCACGTGGTGCGACGATGCACCAGGTGAGCCAATCTGCGGCGACGCAATCGGTTCATCGTCTGGAA
>JAQVKF010000084.1 GCA_028694795.1 Thermoguttaceae bacterium
GTTAAACCGGTACAACCATCGAACGCCCGCACCCCGATGATCGTAACGCTGTCCGGAATCGTTACGCTCGTCAGACCGGTACAACCATAGAACGCCCCATTCCCAATGGTCGTAACGCTGTCCGGAATCGTTACACTCGTCAGACCGGTACAACCATAGAACGCCACCGGACCGATGGTCGTAACGCCGTCCGGAATCGTCACGCTCGTCAGACCGGTACAGTGAGCGAACGCCCCATCCCCAATGGTCGTAACGCTGTCCGGAATCGTCACGCTCGTCAGACTGGTACAACCATTAAATGCCCCCCTCTCGATGGTCGTAACGCCATCCGGAATCGCCACGCTCGTCAAACCGGTACAATCCTTGAACGCTCCCTCCTCGATGGTCGTAACGCCATCCGGGATCGTTACACTCGTCAGACCAGTACAGTCAAGGAACACATGCGCTCCGATAGTCGTAACGGGTAAGCTTTCGATCTGAGTGGGGATGACCACATCGCCATCCCTCACCTTCGTCTTCGTGATCGTGATTCCACCGTTTGACTTCTCGTATTCAAAATCGCTTGCGGAATAGGCATTCTCCAATGGTACAATCGCCCACAGGATCCAGAGCAAAAAGATACCCCTGATCCAACCTACCATCCATCCGCGTCGATGTCTGCAACTTCGCATTGGTTTACCTCTCCGTTTTCTATCCATGTAATTCAGTACTCTGCTAGCCCCACTCCACGTTCTGTACACAATGGTGATGGATTCCGCCGGCGTCTGTAAGAAGAATGCCCCGAGAACCATGCCGCCCACGTGAAGTGAATATTTGTTTTTTCACTTCATGATCTCCATGGCCACAACGCCGGAAGCCACCAGTCCCATCAAAACGACCGCATTACTCCCCGCGTCGTTTCGTGGCTTCCTCCACCGCGTGAAGAATTCTGTCCGCGTCCATAATCGCGTAGTGTTTGCGGGTAGTGTCCGGCGACCGGTGCCGCATCAGTGCGGCAAGCACGGATTCCGGAAGAACATCAGCCCACCGAGCACGCGATATGGTTCTTCCATAGAGCAGTGGTAGGTTAGGGACGTTTGCTCAGCTCTTTCCGGATGTCTTCGAGGGTATTCGAGATACGGAATATTTTCACCACGGCACAGTTGATCAGGCACATCGTAGCCCCTGTGCAAATAGAGCCGATACACAGCGGGATCGCCACCGGACCACTCACTCCCGCAAAGAGTCCCAGAAGCGGAATCGCAACCGCACAAACGAGAAGAATGACGTTGAGAGTGTAAACATTTTCTTTGAGTTTGCGAAAAGGGGGTTCTGAAAGCAATCGCGGTTCATCGACTGGTGGCAGTGTTTCACGAAACAAGCCTGGGAGACCGCCCGCTTGGTATCGCTGCGTCTCCGTGTCACGGCGAACCAGAGTGTCGCGAGTCACCACGCCAGCATCCACCAGTCTCACCAAATCGACATCGCTCACGGGTCCGCATTCGCGATTCTGCGAGTCTACGTACAACCACATGGCATTTCCTTTCATTCGCTTAAGTGTGACAAATATCCTTTCGTCCATTCTTGGATGCACTGAACGGAAAGTCAAGCCCCATGACAAAGCCTGTCATAGTCAAAATCTTTTTGTGAGTCCAAGTCGTTTGTGGTAGGGAAGGGGATTACCCCGCTATTATCCAATTTCTTCCGCCACTCGACGGGCGAGAGATTCGTTTCGTTCAGCGTATATTTCGGTGGTGCTGATCGATTCGTGGCCGAGTACCGCGCAAGCCGCTTCGATTCCATATCGTCGCCGAATCTCTGTACCCGCCGAATGCCGCAACTGGTTCGGCGACCAGTGCGACACACCGGCCCGCTTCGCCGCTCTGGCGATGGCCTGTGCGTAGTTTTTCCGATCGTAGCAGTCCGATTTTACGCGGCCTTTGGTCGATCTATTCGGTGAAAACAGAAAATCATTCCCATCCTCTTCCGCCATTTTCAGGTACGGTTCGAGTATTTTCTGAGACGCTTGCCCAAAGAAAACCGATCTCTCCATTCCACGCCACGCGTTTTTGTGGTGGGACTTTTTGTACACCCAAAGGGAATTCGTCCGATCCACTTCGGATAAACGCATCTCACAAATTTCAGACGGACGCATTCCAGTGAGCCTCTGGACGCGAACCATATCGGCGATGGTTGGTCCCAATTCGTCCACGGTGGAAATAATATCTTCGTCCAAAGCTGGTAGGATCGTCTTAGATTCCCGCGTTTCCATTTCACCATAGCGGACCGGCAAGACGGCCGATAATGCGACCAATATTCCGGGCGAAACTATTTCTTGTGAAACGCCCCACTTGAAGATTGTGCGGATACGCGACGTGATTTTGTTCACATATTGCCGCGAAACACCCGACCGGGCGAAACGTCTCTGCAATATTTGCAAGGCTATCGGTCCAAATTCGCTAATAGGACTATTTCCAAAACCTTCGGTCAGAAGTTGCGAAGCCTTGTTGAGGTTATGCCAGTGTCCGGATTTTGGGTTGAACCGTTGGGAGGCATACGCCATAAACGCGTCGCACAAAATTTTGATGGTGAACCCATCATCTTGATCTTTTCCTGTTCTGGATGAAGATTCCACAATCAATCGGTTATAAATTCTTGCGGCGTCGTCTCTATCTTTTCCGAGGTGGTGCTGTTTCCCGTCGAGATTCACATACCAATAACCTTTTTTGCTAAGCCGCATCGGCGGTTTTCGTACAGATACCCGTTTTCTTCCCATTTATCCTATTCCTCCCATCATACTAAACACATGGAAAAAAGTGGAAGCTGTTTCAAATAGAACAAAAAAACAATGGTAATTTCCATATATTGTGATTATCGGATATGTAGAGTGCTAGCTTCCCAAGCTGGACGTCGCGGGTTCGAATCCCGTCTGCCGCTCTTTTAGATATCATCGTCTTGTTTCATATTTAGGGTGTGTTCACACAAGTCGCCACCCCAATCGGAATAACCGGCTGTACTATCGTCAAGTAAAAAATTCAAAAAAGTTTGCGCATTTTCGTAGAAAATGCTTTTTTCGTCAAACTTTTTTTGAAGTAAAGAATCAATGGGAGGAAACTTTTTGTAAAAAGTTTCCCCCAAAATTCCCCTTCCAAAACTTTTTACTAGACGCACAAACTTCAATATCAACCGACATAAACCGCCCCAAGTACAGTCATTTCACTCTTGCTATCGGTTTTTACCATGTAATTATATGTGAACACGTCCTAAATGGGCGTACGTCGCATCAGGTTTGCAAAGGTCGTTCAGTAGTGGGGGAACCAGTTGATGGTTTTGGATTCCCATCTGTCACTTTCTTTGTTATTCGGTTTTTCACCGGAAGCCCTATGGGTAGGGTGATTCTCGATATGCCTGCCTTTAACCGATATCGGTGGGATTATTTTCGGTCGCCGCTTGCCACACTAAATCGGAAAAATGGGAAAGTGCTCGCAGTCGCGGCGCATAGAGCGGATCGGCAAAAAGCCGAACCCGTTTGACATAATCGTCAAACCTATAGACTCGCGAACGGTCGGTCTCACCGTTGGACGCACCGGTATTCCATGGAATCGGTTCACTGCGCACAAAAGTCTGAATGATCGGCGAAACCTCTTCTAAACGTCGATACTTTTGTTCTTTGGGATAAAATAGGTCAATCTGAACTTCCGTTTCGCGACGAAACGGGGGCACATCGAGCAAAATCGCGTCCGTCGGGATTGTCTCACCCAGGGCTGACGATGCCAGTTCCGCAAATCGTGTACAAAACGATTCAGTCCAGGAATATGAACGTCGTGCCAATTGAAAATAAAGCTCACTTTGCTCGAATGCGCTATATTGAGCCACACGTTTATACAGGCGGCGACGTTTTCCGAAAAGTCCGGAGAGCAACCGTACGACTGAGGTATCTCGCGCCTCGCGACGCAGCCGGACCACCACTTCCTGATCGCTTTTTGCCACGAGTCTGGCGATGGGCATTGTCCGCGAAAGTCGATAAATCGAACGTTGGAACATTGCCGTTGCCGCCCGCACCGCATGATTCCAATAGACCTCGCTAAACATGACATAACGCGCGAAAACGAGCATTTCCGCCGCCGTACGCCCCTTTTCCGAAAGAGCGAGGCCATTTTTTTCCGCGTTCAAGCACAAACTTGCCAACAGTCGCGGCTGATCATAATTTCGTCCGTAAGGCACCCCCGCATGCAGACTATCACGCATCAGGTAGTCCATTTTATCGATATCGATTGGACCGGACAAAATACTGTACAAAAGAGAGGTTTGATGATCTTGCGGATCGTGGACACGATGGCACAAAAGATCGGCAATGTCTCCTGGTTCGGTATCGAAATAATCACACAAAATCCGAGCAACCTCCGGCGATCGCAGATGATGTTCCGCGACGGCCTCGTGATGGGGTACCCCTGGAAGCTGTAAATCTTCGATAATATGAGCGAATGGCCAATGGCCGATGTCATGCAGTACGGCCGCGAGCATCAACCGTGTCGCCGCCGCCGTGTCCACCTGAGCGGTAAATTCCGGCTGATGGGTCAAATGCCGCAAAACGAGCAAGGCAAGCCGATACACCCCTAACGAATGTTCGAATCGAGAGTGCTGGGCGGCGGGATAAACGAGCGAAACCAGACCGAGCTGCGAAATGCGATGCAAACGACGAAACGGGGCCGTATCAATTAGGCGTCGCATCCGTTCGGTAAGCGGCACATCCAACTCCGGCGGAATCCGAATCAAATTCCGTCGTGAATCTAATGCCATCATTTCCGGAATTTGCAAAATGGATGAAGACATGTCGAAAAATTCGCCTCAATGAGCACCATGGAAAAAAACACATTTTTTACATATTCCGCCGCTTCGAACATTTTGCCTGAAATTTACGTGTTTTTTTGCGGCAGGACGATTTCGAGCCGTCGATTCCCGGCGCGGCCCTTTTCGGTACCGTTGGAAAATCGTGGATCGGAATCGCCGCGGCCCAAAATTTCAAACCGATCTTGCGCAAAATTCGACGTGGTAACGGCCAAATCTCGCATAGCAGAGGCCTGTTTGGCGGAAAGTTCGGACAACCGTCGGCTTTCCTCCCCTGGCGTACCATTGCCCGCCGCGCCGGTCGCGTCCAGCGAACTATCGGTGTAACCAATCACTTGGATTTTTGAGTCGGGTGATAACTCCGACACGGCTGTTTGAATCGTCTTCCAGATATTCTCCACCAGAGGTTTCGCCCCGATCGTCCAATCGGTGGTTCGCGGTGTAAACAATCGATCGGCCTCCACCGTCAAATGAATACCGTCCGGTTTCGAAACCAGTTCCAAATGTTCCGTCTGTCCGAGCTGCTTCAGCACGTCCGGTATCGCCCCCGTCGCTGAGGAGCTGGCCGCGTCGGTCGAAGCGGCCGCCGCATTCATCGAAGAAGCGGTCGAATCGCTCGCTGTGCCCCCCCCCGCGGAATGGTTCATTCCCGACTCATTCGGATAGTAGACCGTTGTCGTACCGCTCGGCGAAGAGGCGTTCGCGGATGGATTCGTCGTTGTACCATTCGAGTTCTTGGAACCATTCGGATCGGTAGAACCGCCTGGAATAGGAGTATCCAGCGGTTGACCGGTTGGCATCGCAGAGCTTTGAACCGAACCGCTCGCGGTCCCAGTGTACGTATTTTCCACGGGCGTACCATCGGCCACATTTTGCGGATTACCACCATTCCAAATGCCCGAACCATTCCCAGCGGCCCCAGAAACACCTCCGGTCACATTCGTCGGAACATTTCCAGCAACGCTTGCCATACCGGAGGGCGTCGAACTCCCACCATTCGAATACCCCACGGTATGGGTTTCTTCAGAAGCGACCGACTGTCCCGCGGACGTCACAACAGAACTGCTGCGCATGGTATTTTCGAGAGTCACCGCATTGGCAGGACTCGCGGAATTCACCGTCGAAACGGGCAACGCAACCGACACCGGACTCACGTCGCCCGTCGGAACGCGATAAGAACTCACAGAATCGGAAGTTCCACCGCTTAGCGATGGATTCGTTGTACTTTGCGGATTCGTTGTAAGCGATGGATTCGGCATCGGCGTCATCACTGCGGAAGTTGAACCGACAACCCCAGCCCCATCTGTCGGTACAACCGATCCACTCGGCACAATCGGTCCACTACCCACTATAGATCCCGTCGTTCCCGGTACCGTTGTCGTTCCCGGCATTATCGTCGTCCCTACGCTTGTTCCACCCACAGAGCTTGTCGCACCGCCTAAAAAGCTAGAAGAGGTATTGACCGGAGTTCCAGTCACCCCAGGAGGCGGCGCGGGTGGGGTCGCGGTATTGGTCGTCGCTGGATCATTCCGCACAAACGGATTCGACACTTTCCCACTTCGACAACCGATCACCCCTGAAATAAACACGATCGCTATTCCCGATAAAAAACAAACGCGACGTAAGTTTGTTGTGACCATTACAGCATACCCTCCCTGCGAAACTGATTAGGTCCGTACAATACGAACAAAAGTTACAGCTTCTACAAACGTAAGGATAATCGCTGCTGCGGCAAAATGGTATCAGAAGATTATAAAATATTGCCAAATTTAGACTTCGCCGAAAATTTTAACCCGTATAAACCGCACAATCCATAAAATCGGACCTGTCAGCAGCAGTAATCCACCGCCAAAGGTCGCAATTTCCGAACGAGTAAACAGCTCAAGCGTGGGAGCAATCGTACTCCAAACGGTACCCCACCCGAACAAAACGCAGACCGCCGCCGCCGAGAGAAACGGCCCGTAGGGAATCGGTTTGCTCTGAAGCACGGCGACCACGATTCCGAAAATCAGCCCGAGGATGGGAGCGAGCATAAAAATAACGACGACGCCCTGCCAGCCGAACCAAACGCCGAGCATCGCGGTGAGCGTCACATCGCCAAACCCCATTGCCTCCTGACGCAAAACCCACTTGCCGATCAGGCGTAAATACCAAATCAAACCGCCACCGACACCTAACCCGATGAGCGACGAATAGAGTTTACACCAGGTATTTGCATTTGCGGCAACCCCACGGTCATTCGCGTACCAAACGGTAATGATCACCCCCGTACCAATCAAGGCCAGCAACAAGTATCCGAGCGTCCATCGAGAACGCCGCATACGTTGCCAACAACATTCGGCCGCCCGTCGCCAACCGTGACGCGGATACCACGAACGCGGCGCGAGCGCAAAACACCATCCCCAAAAAATGCCTACTGCCAAACATAATGGACCGATTCCGCGAAACTCCGCCGAATTCCACAGTTCTGGCGAGGTGACCGCAAGAGACTGGTAAGGAATGTGCATCATGGCAACGTATTTGACTGGAGTCGTCACCGGCAATCCTGTTCCCCATGGGAGAATTGCCCAAATGAGTCCTGTCAGTGTACCAATCACAATCGGAGCGTCCGGAATCAGACGTTGATCGAAATCAATGAGCGAGACCAACCATAAAATAAGGAATAGTATGAGATGCCCAAGGAATAGCGAGGTGGTGGCGAGACATTCCACTGGCAACGTACCGTTCGGCCCCAAAAGCAATGGACCGAAATCAGGATAAATCGCATAGGACCGCGTTTCCATCCACCATAGACAGACGATCAGAAGCGTAAAAGCCGACGCCGTCCACCAAGATCGTTTTTGAACGAGTCGGAGTTGCGATTCAGGCATACCGATACGCCGCTGAAACCACAAATTCCATCGCTCGGCCAGCCATCCCCATACCCATGCCACGATGATCACGAAAAAAACTTCCATCCTATCCTCATCTCTACCCAAACAATCGGTCCGACCAGCCTTACGTCACCGTTGGAAACGATTGCAAAGACATAAAGACTTTACGAAAAACGAATTACATAGTGAACGATTTTTTCGACTAACGTTTCAGGAGAATCGTTTTCGGTCGAAAGTTCAAGATCGGCCAATTGGCGATAAAACGGTTCACGCACAGCCAACAGATTCTGAATCTCCCGCAGCGGATCGTTGGCACCGCTCGCCGTCAACGCCGGACGCCGCATACCACTCGTCACATCCCCGCACATCCGTCGATCCAACGTCTCTGGCGTCGCCGTCAACCACACAATCAGCCCGGAAGAATCCGCCGCGGCCCTTCCCCCCCCCAGTTCATCCGCCGATTTCGCCGCAGCATTGTCCGATTTCGTCACAGCGGCACGTAAAATTTGCCGATTTTCTCCACGCACCGGCACCCCACCGCCCGTCGCAATCACACAATCGTCCCGTGAACACGCCTCTCGCAACGCGGTTGTTTCCATCGCTCGAAATGCCGCCTCACCGCAAGCGGGATCCGCAAAAATCTCCGCAATCGTCCGTCCCGCCAGCCGTTCCACTTCCTGATCGGTGTCGAGCCACGTCCATCGCGGCGACAGCGAGGTCCGTTGGACCGAGAGTCCACACGAATCGAAGGGACCCACATTCGGGATATTCAGAACATCTGGAACATTCAGACCGTTCGATCCGCTTTGGAAACGCGATTCCGCCCATGTGTTCAATCGTTGAACTAAAAGTGCGGCGAGCGTTGTTTTGCCCGTCGCACGATAACCGATGAGTATAATTTTCATCGAATTTTACCTTGTCTTTTCATCAACCCAAATGTTCCTTCTCATGGGCACAAGTTTTCGCCGAAAAGGCCCATTAATATCGCACGACAGATGTGGCACGTTTGATCGCCTCACGCATCACCGCATATGGAGCCTCACGTCGAGTAAATCCATTAAACTGCAACATCGCCTGACGCACAAACATATCGACGCCGGTGATCGTCGTACACCCTTTCTGTTGGGCACCTTTGATAAGCAGTGTATTTTCCGGATTGTAAACGGCGTCGAAAACCACCATCGTCGGATTGAGTTTGGCCACGGGATAAGGTGTGTCGTTCACATTCGGATACATGCCGACACGCGTCGCGTTAATGAGCAGATCATATTCCGCACGATCCCGTTTATCCCATTCGATCACTTCGAGATTCAGCCGTGTTCCCAATTCCTGCGCGCGGCTCAATGTACGATTCGTGACCGTGACACGCGCCCCACGACGGTTCAAACCGTAACAGATCGCGTGGCTGACACCGCCGGCGCCCAACACCAACGTTCGACGTCCGGCCAGTGGATTTTCCACATTCCAACGTTCACGACAACCCACTTCGAGACTTTCCAATACGCCACGATAATCGGTATTTACGCCAACACGCTGATGACCGTCAATCATCACGGTATTGACCGCACCGATATTCTGCGCCGCTCCATCATATTTGTCCAAATATTCGATAATCGCTTCTTTATGAGGAATCGTCACCGAGATACCGCGAATCCCCAACGCGGGCACCACTTCACGCATAAAAGAATGAAGGTCCGTCGGCAAGATTCGGAACGGAATGTACACGCAATTCATCTTCAACTGTTCAAACGCAGCGTTGTGAATTTGTGGGCTGAGACTGTGCGCGATCGGATCACCAATGACCCCAAAAATTTCCGTCTCTTGGTTAATCTGATCATAACGATATGTCTGAACCATTGACTGGAACGTCAGCTGGCCGGGAGCGAGCAATCGTTCCGCGTTTCCTGAACAATACGTCAAGACGGAACCATATCGACCGCACAAAATACGCGATGGCACCCCCAATTCGCCCATACAGAACGCGGCGGTCGGTTTTTGTTTCGCTTTTCGGAGAAGCAATTTGAAAATACGCAAATTATCCGACGGTTCTCGCGCCATGGTCGCTATTTTGACGATATCGGCATCCATTGCGGAAAGATGTTCATGGATTTCGTCCAATTCTTCATCCGATGGCGTAGACAGAAAATCATGATACGAAATAATCCGCTTCGTTTTGCCGTAACGCGGGATTTTTTTCGCGATATCTTCCTCAAGGTCGACAAATTCGACACCAGCGGCAATCGCCGAACGCAACGTGACCAGTCGCTGTTCCTCACTATAGTTCCAACCACCACCGTCCGACTTACGACGACATGTCACCACCACTGGCACTTCTCGTCCCGGGAGAAGCTGCGAAAGTTCGGGCACTCGTTGAAGATAGTCCAAACGCATTTCCACTAATTTCGCACCCAACGTCTCCGCCAGAAATTTTCGTTCACTGAGCAGATGACGATGGCTTCCACGTCCTACACTGACACAGATCATGGCATCCTCTCCCGGCTCATGCGACAAGCCACTTGCGCAACCACACCACATGAACACCCTATATGACCAACATGAGCAATAAAAATAAAAAAAGTCCCGAATTCAAACCAAAAACGCGAATAGGTTTTACTCCATCACCAGAAGCCATGGACTACGCGAAAATTCGTCATCTCAACCTATTCGCCCATCTAATGCCAATCAAAATTTGGAATCACCAGCCCAACAAACCTCTTCTCCTATCGTAATCATTCCGCGGAGAAAAATCTACTCTTGCGACGGCGAAGTTTCCCAGATTCTTTCCGCTCGACTTTCGATCACCCCCCCATTCAACCGAGTCGTAAGAATCATTCCAATTGTCACATCTGCCACATTTCGGACAATCGATCCATCCCGCGTCATCGTCAGAGAATATCCACGGCCTAACACAGCCAGAGGGGAAATAGATTGCAGCCGCGCGGCGAGTGTTCCCAGATCACGATTGGCCATTTCGAGTCGGTTACGAACAGCACGCGTCATCCGTCCATCAAGTTCGTCCAGTTGGCGAGTTCGTTCTCGAATATTGCGGAGAGGATCACGAAAACAGCTTCGAGAAGCGAGATCGTCAAATTGGCGACGTAATAGATGAACGCGATGTCGCAGCGCCGTACCGAGCCGCAGTCCCAGTTGCCGCATCATTTTTTCAAGTTCATCGGCAGAAGGGGCGACGCGTTCCGCCGCTTCACTCGGTGTCAACGCACGCAGATCAGCCGCCAGATCAGTGAGCGTCACATCAATTTCGTGTCCAACGCCCGAAATGACCGGCAATCGACTTCGCGCAATGGCTCGCACCACACATTCTTCGTTGAAAGACCAAAGATCGTCGAGCGACCCACCGCCTCGCGTCACCACCAACACGTCAAACGGTTGCGCCGAACGCTTTGCCATTCCATCCGCTTTCGTACACGCCTCGGCTCCATGCCCATGTTGCGGGAGATATTCCGCCGGCATGGCGTGCTCCATTGATACCGTTTTTTCGATCGATAACGCGGCTTCTTCCGAAATCCGATTTACGCGATCAATAGCGTCAGCGATTTCCTCGGCAGCACCGGCTCCTTGGACTTTAACAGGCACAATCACCACTTCGAGGTCTCGGCGACGACGACGCAGCACGTTCAGAAAATCATGAATCGCGGCTCCGGTCGGACTGGTAACCACCGCGACCCGTCGTACCCATCGCGGAATCGGTCGTTTACGAGCGGGGTCGAAAAGTCCCTCACGAGCCAGTTTGGCATGGAGCTGACGAAACGCTAATTCCAGTTCACCCAAGCCTTACGGTTTAATCGAATCAATAATCAGTTGGTAACGCCCACGCGATGGATACACTTCGAGCCGTCCATGACAGACCACCGACAGACCATCGGTAAGATCGAAACGCAAACGCTGCATCACACCGCGCCAAATGACGCCGGAAATCTGGGCGGTCGAATCCTTCAGCGTAAAATAAGCATGGCCGCTGCGAGGTTGAGCGAAATCGGAAATTTCGCCGACCACCGTCACTCGCGCAAAATTCTGCTCGAGCGTTTCACGAATCCGAGCCGTCAATTCCGACACCGACCACGGAGTTTCTCGCTCTGTCGCTTCCACAGCGGAACGCCTCTCGATTTCCGTCAAAACGCTTTCCACCGCCGCGTCTCCGGTCACTATGCCTCCAGCCGCTGTGTCGCCAATGAAAACATCGTTCGCCAACGTGGATTCCACCGGTAGCGACATTCCATTCTCTACCGCCACACGAGGAATGTCCACCGTATCATCGGTTATCAACCCGCCAGCTTGGTCAGATGGGTCCGGCGTACCAACCCGCCCACGAGAACCGGACTCCGCGGAAGAAGAGGTGGACCGAGCGACTCTTTTGGCGTCCAATCGTTTCCCCGCGGCATCAAGGTCGGCCAAAAAATTTCGACGAGCCACCGTTTTCTTTCGGACCATACGTTTGGAAGTCGTTTTCCGGGTGGCCTCCGCCGGTTTGGGCAACGCATTCGGTGTGGCTTCCGCCGGATTGGCCAGTGCAACATCCGATGGCCCGGTGTTCGTCGGTCCGGCACGTGATGACCCAACATCCGATGCGACCGCTTTCGATACCATCGCATCCGGCAAAGTCAATGGTTCGGGCAAAGCTGGTTCAGTCGGTTCCGGTCGTCGAACCGATCTGGTTGGTTTGGACGGCAACTCCGGCGAGTCAAATTCGGGAAATAACCTCTGGCTTGGATTCATGTACGATTCCATTCGTCAAGCGTTTTGGATGGCGTCAATCATTCGATCAATATCTTCACGGTTATTGTACGCGTGTGGCGAAATGCGTAACCCACTACCACGGCAAATCAGAACGACCCCGGCCCTTTCGCACACCGCGGCAAGCGTCGCGGAATCTTTACCCGGCATGGAAAATAATACGATACCACTTCGACACGTTTCGCCGCGTAATGTTCGAATCACCGCCCCGATCGACCGTAGCCGTTCCACCGCGTAATCGGTCACCTCGAGGATCGCTCGGTGGATATTCTCCACGCCCAATTCCGCGAGCAATTGTAAACTGGGGTACCATCCATTCGCGCCGAGCATATTGGGCGAACCGTGTTCGAATCGCCGAGCGTCAGGTTGCCATGTGAGATCGAAATGATCAAAATCACGGCAGTGCTCAACGCTTGCCCAACCGACGGTAGTGGGGCGAATCCGTTCGAAATGTTCGCGTCGCAAAAAAAGAACACCGCTTCCTTCCGGACCGAGCATCCATTTATGTCCGTCCGCCACAAGAAAATCGACCGGCGTCTCACGCACATGGATCGGTTGGACACCCATCGCTTGGATACCATCCACACACAGCAACACGCCTCGCCGATGAACGAGTTCGGCCACACGATCCAAATTCTGCCGAAATCCGGTACGAAATCCGACCCAGCTGAGCGTCACGATCCGAGTTTTCGAGTCGATTGCCGCGTCTAATCGCCGCAAAATCGCCTCTTCCACCGCTGTCGCTTTGTGAACAAGCCGCATTGCGTCAAGAGCGTCTTCCGCCGATTCTGTATACCCAAGCAATTCCGGCATCGGCAACAGGCGTAATTCCACGCCGCGCGACGCGAGATTCATCCACGGATAGGCGTTTGATGGGAATTCGTCCTCAAAGGAGATGACATTATCGCCCGCTTGCCATGGGAACCCGTTCGCGATCACAGAAAGTCCCTCGGAGGTGCTCCGAACGCGGGCGAGTTCCTCCACGTCCGCCCCGATCAACGTTGCCGCCCCCCCACGAATCCCCTCATACGCCACATTCCATTCTGGCCAGCAGACCGTACCACCCGACTCGGCGGTATCGGCAAACCGTCGGATCGCCGCCGCGGAGGGCTTGGGAATCGGCGCAACCGACGCGTGATTCAAATAAGCCCAGCGTGCCGTCACCGGCATCTGCGAACGAAATGATTGAACAATCGTCGTCATTTCTAAAATCCCTTTCCTTATCGCATTATGTCCATCCCATATGACGGCGGCAACGTGCCGCTGCGAATTCATGCTTTTTACCGGACGGTAGAACCGCAAACGGGATAAGCTATCGCCGCCAATTGCAGTCACCACGTTTCTGGTTCTAGAGAGGGCGTGGCTTGTCTATGTGTTACCCACCAGGTTTTAAGGGGGGAGCCATGTTCGCTGTCCTCGTGGAAATCAGGTTGGACGCTTCCCATCACCGATTACCTGCGGTCTCGGGGTTTTCATTTTCTTTACCTCATGCTCCAGCCCGAACGACCATTCCCTTAACACATCGGCAGCACGCCTCGATTTCCACTGTTCCACGGCTAGGTCAATTCTTGCGCCACGTTGTGTCAGCCAACGACTGATTTCCTGATATTCTTTGCTCCGGCGAAGCATTTGTTCGCGCATTGCGTCCGCTTCCGTGACTCTGCCCCAGTTTTTCATGTCTATTGACGTAACCTACTCTTCTGCAATATTTAATACACAATCCCTGCCATTTCTTCGCTAATCCTTTGCCAATCCGCACCGGCATTCAGAAGTACGAGTTGCGTAGCGCATCTACTAAATGTTGCGCGGAGCAAAATGGGATCCCCATCGACTTCCGCGTTTACATTTGCCCCAGCGTTAATGAGCCATTGTACCCGTTGGGGAGTATTAGTTCCACCGCCACCATATAATTCTGTTACTGTCTCGACGAATATCCTGTCCAATTCCCCCGGAGGAGGCGGTGGTCCGATGTCAAGAATTTGTTCCAGATAATGTTCGAACTTGACGTCGTGCCACTGGACTAGGGTGTGTTCACACAAGTTGCCACCTCAATCGGAGCGACTGGCTATACCAGCGTCATGTAAAAAGTTCAAAAAAGTTTGACGAAAAAGCACTTTGCGATCCGGACGAATCCGCGATTGTACCCACTATGCGGGCAATTCAAAACCCTTACGATGAGTTCGCGCTAATAAACCGTTCGCCTCGTCATCCCCGACAAAGATTTCTTGTACCGGATCCCATTGCAAATTTCGGCCTAAATATCGGACAATATTCAGAATATGACAAATCGTAGCGGTTCGAATCCCCGTTTCCATCTCGCCTACCGGCGTTTCCCCGCTATAGATGCAGTTAATCCAGTCGGTCGTATGTGCGGGTAATCGGAACTCGGCGTGAGCTTTTTGGTACTCTTCGGCCAATTCTTTCGGATTGGAGGTTATTTTTCCGCGGAAAATCTCAATTTTACCTTTTTCGCCGATGAAAATTCCACCACCACGATTCGCCTGCTCATCCAGCCGAACAACCAATCCATCCGCATATCGCCACGACAATCGTGGTCGCGAACAGAGTCGATTGCCGCGCTCCGCACTCTCCGGCTGATCGTAAGTGGGTGGTTCAAGCTTGCTGCCTTGGGCATCGCCCTCCACCATAAACTCCACCGGACCGGTCGTATCCATCCCCAACGCACACTGAATTTGATCGAAACCATGCGTGCCCCAACCGGTCATCTCACCACCCGAATAAGGCCGGAACGACAACCAACCGGGATTGCCGCGTGGCGTGAAAAGTTGCGAGTGGAACGGTACCGGCTCGGTCGGTCCGCACCACATATCCCAATCAAGCCCCTCTGGTACCGGTTCCGTAGGCAGATTGCCGTACCACGGAGATTCATAATTTGCCGCGATCACCTCCGTGATTTTGCCTAACCCACCTTCACGAATGAACTTACAACCGAGATAATTTTCCACATACGACCGTTGCATGCTGCCGCATTGGAACTTAATACCCGTCTTTCGCGCCGCCGCACGCATCCGCTTACCATCGTCAATCGTCAGCGTGATCGGTTTTTCAACGTATAAATGCTTCCCCGCTAGCGCGGCGTTCACACAAATCAAACTTCGCCAATGTTCCGGCGTCGCCGTCACAATTGCATCGACATCAACACGGTCGAGCACACGACGATAATCTTGATAAATAGCATCTTCCGTCACTTTATGTTTTGCCGCTTGTTCCACAGCTCGGTTTCGCCAAACGTCGCAAATCGCCACCGCTGTCGTCCGTGGGTCTCCCGCAACCGCCGCGAAAACACCACTCCCTTGGCGTCCAATACCAATCGCCGCCACGCCCAGCCGATCATTCGCCCCAGGACGTTTGGCCTGCGGATCAGCCAAAGCTGAACGCGGCACATAAAGCGGTACGGCTACCGCGGTTGCCACCCCCGCGGCCCATCGCAAAACATTGCGTCGCGAAAATTTGTGATTCTGAATAAACATTTTGCCCCCTACTTTTTTGTAAACTAAATCTCAAGACTTCGCCAAATCGGAGGACTGTTCCAATCGGATTCCTGTCATTTTAATTCCAACCATTGATATCCACTTCGGTTAAAAAATGACCGCCTTTGAACCTAGCCGCAAGCGATTTTTCCAGCGGAAAATCGTGGTCGCATTGAAATGGCATATGAAGAGACCGTCCGAACGGCCCATTCATGCCTGCTTGCCGAGTTGGTAACACCGCTTCTACTCAAATGTTTCCTATCCTAACGTTCATCCCCTGGTACGATGGCGTCCATTTCTTTCAGTAGCGTTTTCACCGCATCGAGATTCGTTTCCAATGGTGAAACGCCACTTTTTGCCGCCACCGCGGCGACAGCACCCGCCACTTGACCGGTCGCGAAACAGGTCGCCTGGACCCGCAACGCCGAGTTCGCCAATCGATCACTACCCACACATCGTCCCGCGACCAAACAATTCGGAACATTTTGGACCACTAACGCTCGAAGCGGCACCGTGGCCACCACGCCCTCCTTCAAATGTGCCGGAGCGACCCCCGTTTCGTTGGTATGAAGATCAATCGGATAAAACGCGAAGCAGAGCGAATCGTCCCATCGCTTCCCCGTAGTATAGTCCT
>JAQVKF010000001.1 GCA_028694795.1 Thermoguttaceae bacterium
GAAACTTTTTGCAAAAAGTTTCCCCTCAAACTACTCTTCCAAAACATTTTACTAGACGCACAAACTTCAATATTAACCGATATAAATCACCCCGGTTGCAATTATTTCATTCTTGGCCATCGGTTTTTACTATGTGATTATATGTGAACACGCCCTAAAAGACGCTCTTGTGATCGTTTGAATAGAATAGGTTCGGTGGCGTTAGGGGCAAATATACTCTCCATTTCGATTGAAAAAGGTGACGGAAGAGAACCGCGTCAAAAGCGATTTTTAACGAAAATCACACACGGACACACCAAATCAAATGGAATGGTACGTGTCTGAAACTTTAGTTTGTTATCTCCATAGGTACTAAAAAAGACCGCTCTGGAGAACGGTCTTTTTCATGATTTAGACGCATCACGCTGGGGACGCCGCACAAACCGCATCTACCAAGAGGCGGAAAACACGGCCAATCGACATTCTGCGACATGGATGAGGAATACGCCCTAACGAGACACGCCCGTAGGCGTTCATCAGGATAGGGCACTCATCAGCGTCATGATATCAATCTTCGTGATACTGCCTTGAACTCATGACGAGATCGACAAACTCTTGGTTCGTTTTGAATTTTGCCAATTTCGCGGTCAACGCTTCCATCGCCTCGACATGATGTAGCTGTGACAAGGTCCGCCGCAGGGCCGTCGCCGCGCCGAGAAAATCTTCTGGAAGCAGCTTTTCCTCACGTCGTGTGCCTGATTGTGAAAGGTCGATCGCTGGCCAAACGCGACGGTCTGACAGCTTGCGATCCAACACCAACTCCATATTACCCGTTCCTTTGAACTCCTGAAAAATTAGTTCGTCCATCCGGCTACCTGTATCGATCAACGCCGTACCAACAATCGTCAGCGAACCGCCTTCTTCAAACGCACGCGCGGTTGCAAATTGCTTCTTCGGAATATCCATCGCCTTGATATCGACACCGCCGCTCATCGTACGACCGGTATTGCCTACCCATTTGTTGAACGCGCGTGCTAAACGTGTGATCGAATCAAGCAGTAAAAAGACATCGTGCCCCATCTCTGCCAAACGCTTACATCGCTCGATAATCAGTTGCGACAATCGAACATGGCTTTCAATTTCGCGATCAAGACTGCTGGCGACGACCTCACCAGGCACCGCTCGCATCATGTCGGTCACTTCTTCCGGTCGCTCATCAATGAGCAACATAAACAGCTTCATATCGGGGAAATTGTGCCCAATCGCTTGGCTGATCTGTCGCAGTAGAACCGTTTTACCCGTTCGCGGCGGTGCGACAATCAACGAACGCTGACCTTTGCCAAGCGGCGCGAGAAGGTCGATCACTCGCGTTGAGATCGGACCGTCCGGCATCTCCAACTGCAACCATTGTTCCGGCGTAATCGGCGTAAGTTGGTCAAATGTCTTCACGTTCAGGAAATCTTCCGGTGGAATGCCATCGACAGAAGTCAATTCCCGCAAACGCGGTCCCTGACCACGACGACCAGGCTGAACCATACCCTCCAACTGGACCCCTTCACGCAGACCAAATCGATCAATCATATTGCCGGGAACGAACGGATCGGTCAATTGGCGAACATAATTCGCCTTCGGATCACGCATGAACCCATAACCGCTCGGATGCAATTCCAGAACGCCGTTGCCCTCTCGCAACTGCGTCGGATCTTCGACAAGCGTTGGGTCGTAACCACGCGGCTCAATTGGACGACTGCCTCGCATTCCTCCCTCGCGGCTGTCTCGACGAGAAGCGTAACCACTTTCGCGGTCATTGTAACTCAGCCCGCGACCGCGACGATAACCATCCGGACGCGATGGACCGCTACTCCGATTGCGGTTGTATCCGCCACTGTTACCGTAGTTTCCACCGCTATTGTAACTTCGATTGTTGCTGTAACCACCACTGTTATTATCGGTATAACCGCGGTTGTAACCATCTTGACGGTCTGGACCGCGTGTTGCCGGACCATTCCGACGACTGCGTCCATAACGATCCCGATTCACCGTACCGCGATCATTCATTCCACGATCGCCACCTCGGTAATCGCGGTCACGATAGTCCGAATCTCCGCGATCACCACGCAACTCTCGATCACCCGGAAGTTCCCGATCATAATCTCGACGATAGTCTTCCATCGCATCGTAATCACTACGGTTATCACGATCGCGATCATCTCGGTTATCCCGATCCATGGTATACCCACGATCGTAGTCATAGCTCATCGAATCGTCGGCCATCCGTCGATCCGTGGTACGATCCGTCTGGCGGTCTGCGGGAGAATTTCCTGCTGCAGCGATATCATCCGCGGCGTTACGGCGCGGAAAATCCTCTGCGTCATCGTAACGATTCACATCCATCATATTGGGTTCGCTCGATGAATCGTTTTCTTCATAACTGTGACTGCGTCGTGGGCTGCGTGCCGTACTACTACGCGGAATGCTGCTGCGGCGACTACGACGAACTCGTGGCTCTTCCGTCGGCGCGTAATTGTCTGCCGCTGGCGCGGTTTCGGAGTCGTCACTATATCGATCATGAATGGACGAATGGCTGTCTTCCGCGGTAAATTGATCCTCGGATGTTTTACGAGAACGACCAGAATTCAGAAATGCGTCGTCTTCAGGAGTGTCGTCAGGAATGTTGGGTACGTCTGTGTCCATATTTCTCTCTGTTACTGTTACTAAGATCCAATATGATTCATTGGTGGAATTTCTTTTACACTCGTTCCAATGGAATCAGGATGAATATTCACGATTCTGATTGCAAACGGTTTTCGTCAAACTCAAATCCATCACAACTTCAACTGGAGTGCGTATACCACGGTAATTACTAACCGCCAAAAAACAAACCATTGGAAGGCTGCTATCGTAAAATGAGCCACATCGTAAAACAAACCATTGTCAAAAGAGCCATCATCTATTGAAACCACGATGACCTGGAGGAATGGCGATACGACCTGAAAATCTTTGCGAACTAAGAAATCTCCGGTCAGAAAACAGTTTCCGGAGCGTCCGATAGGAACTCGCATCATTTTCTATGATTCTAACTACTTGACGAAAACTGTCAAGGGTGCCTGATAGAAACTTTTTACCCGACACCGGTGTTGCCGACGATGCGGCCACTCCGTTCCCGGCATTCGTCGGTTTATAAGATTTTACCTGATACTGGTGCCGCCGATTCACACGGCACACCTGTGGGCCGCCTCCGCCTTAACTCTTTTTATCTCCCTCCCGGCTTGCTACACAAGCGGTCGGGTTGGAGTAGAACATTTAGGGCGTGTTCACATATAATCGCATGGTAAAAACCGATAGTCAAGAATGAAATGACCGCAATCGGAGTGGTTTATGCCGGTGATATTGAAGTTTGTGCGTCTAGTAAAATGTTTTGGAAAGGGGGTCTGAGGGGAAACTCTTTGCAAAAAGTTTCCTCTCATGGGTTCTTTGCCCCAAAAAAGTTTTACGAAAAAAACATTTTCGCGGAAAATGCGCAAGCTTTTTACCTGACGCAGGCACAGCCTAGCCGGTCGCTCCGATTGGGGTGGCAACTTGTGTGAACACGTCCTAGTAAAAAATATAATAACCGCGATGCGTGGCCATCGCGTTGCCGATCAACGTCGTCCTTTGGAACTGACTTCGTTCGACGAACGTTCCGTACGGGACGGAGTGGGCGTGTCATTCTCCAACGGTTGGCCGTAATGCGACTCCTCAAACGCTCGGCGTAATGCATCGTTCTGCTGGAGATATTCCATATATTCCTGCTGTTGTTTTTCCGTCAACCGTGGACGTGCAACATTCAGGTCGGATGAGGAACGCCGTGTTACCGAAAGGGATGGACCGACACCATTCGTTCGGTCGTGTGATTCTTCCGTAGAACGACTTAGACGCACCGTTTTTCCCATGGATGTCTCCGATGGAATCTGCGTTTCAGTCGTCGAATTTACATCGGCTGACCGTTGCCGATCCGACTCGTTGGACGTAGCGAGCGAGGCTGGGTGCGATTCGAACATGCGATTTGCGTCGGAGACCGTTGGATGCTCGGTTGCTTGTTGTACTTCTTGCAATCGCTGAATCGTCACCCCTTTAGAGATCGGTTCGTCGCTCAACATCTGATCCGCACCAAGCTGTTGACGCAGCTCCATCCGCATGTAACGACGCTCTCGCCGCGTTGGTTCCGGAATCGTATGCAAACCCCAATTCAACGATTCGTCTTGACGATATGTTTTGTGGAGCGTCATCGCCGTGTGCGCCTTGGCAAGCTCATAACCCAGGTAAAACGAATAATCAGGATCAACCGCTCGTTTGCCCTGGATACGCAACAGTTCAAACAGAATATATGGATCTTTTGCTTCGACGTGAAAATCTTCCGCGACCGCGTGCAATTTACCATCTGCGACGTAAATACGGTAGTTCGGATCCTTGAGCCGTTTGGCAAAATCTTCAATCTGCGCGACCGTCGATTCATACAAAATCGGATCGTGGAGTGATGAGAGTTCCGGTTCAATCCGATGCGGTAGCACACGTCGCCAAAGTGCGTAGTGGAACATTCTGCGCGCGTGATCGCATTCCGAAAGCGCGGTACACATTCGATTCGAGAGCGGCGAAAGCATTGCTGACCAAATCCGCTGCTCCTCGCAAAAACCCAACAGTAAAATCAACATACCGAGCGGATCACCGTCCAAACGCTCGACCAACGTCCCCATATTCATCAACAATTCGATATTCGGATGTCGCCATCGCAACGCAAGAAAACGACCTAAACTGTCACCGAATCCGAAACTGATCGGACGCAAACCGGGATCGACCATGTAATTCACGTCCAACGCGTCCAATTCCGATATTGCTGCATCCAACGATTCGAGTGATTGGGAAACTTCCGACGAAAGCACGAGCGTCGCATCGGTCCCTTTCAAACGATTCCACTCCCCGGAGGTACGAATACCAAAGACATACTCCGCGCCATGTGCGATCGCCTGGTCCACGTCCGCCTGATTCGGACTATCGA
This sequence comes from Thermoguttaceae bacterium, assembly GCA_028694795.1. GTDB lineage: Bacteria > Planctomycetota > Planctomycetia > Pirellulales > Thermoguttaceae > JAQVKF01. The sequence continues at coordinate 5,015 of JAQVKF010000001.1, forward strand.
TAGCCACTTTGAAGCCCGTCTCCTTCAAAATTCGACACACTTCCGGCAAACGCTCCCACGGTTGCGCCGACTCGACATCTAAAACGACCACATCAGCCCGATCAAAATCGTACTGCTGGACAATCTCCGCGATTTCTCGAACCGTGTATTGCGTCGCGTTCGGAAGCCTCGCAAACAGTTTGACCGAATACGCTCCATACTCTCCCGCAGGTGGACGACGTGAACAGGTCGTTTCGTTGGTAGAACAGGAAATACCAAAAAAATCGGGCAATTCGCGGAAATCTTTCGGACCACGGATGACCGGAATCCCCAACGCCTCTTCCAGGTCGTGCAACTCGCCACGGCACCAACCTGGCACGCAAATCTGCGTCCACTCACCCTGTGGACATACCGGAAGCGGATGTTTCCGAAAATAGTTGATCAACCATTTCGACGACAATAACGCCGCAATCGTCACAGGAACGGAAAGCACCCCCGCCACGAAGCGCTCACGTTGCATCATCAATCTTACCACTTGACGCAATTCCGTTTCCGCCAGCTGGCCCGTAATAAACAATATGCGGCGCATGAATCTTTCCTCTACGTTTGAGTATGGCTTGGTGATAGACCCATCAGGCTCAAAAACAATTCCCGCGGACTACCCATTTTACACGAACGGGTCTTATTTTTACATACACACCCATTTTCCCCAATGTCGTCTATTTTCATAGCCCCATTGTTTCACGGACGCCCATCTGTTTCATCGGTTTCCGATGAAATCCATCCCCCGCTTGTATCACCCAAGCCAAAACAGGACGATCTCACTCCAATATTAGAAAAACAACCTCTTCGGGGCGATCCCCCATGTGAGGGGTTTTCTCGTTTACGGGGAAAAAAGTGGTGAAAACCACCCGTTTTTTCGATTCAATCCTTCCGATTTTCACCAAAAAATTCAGGTCGACTGGTAAACCCACCATCCACAGGGAGGATACAACCGGTCAGAAATGCGGCGTCAGGGGAGATGAGGAACGCGGCGGTTGTCGCAATATTCTCCGGAGTACCCCAGCGGCGTAGTGCGGTTTCGTTCAGCACCTGTCGCTGCCAAACGGGGGAAGCCTGTTGGCCCCACGCCGTGCGAATCCAACCCGGAGCGATCACATTCACACGAACTTCCGGGGCGAGTGACAGGGCGAGCGAACGTCCGAAGCCGTGGATCGCTCCTTTCACTGCTCCAAAAAGTTCACCTCCCTCCCCGGCTAATCCTCGTTCCACGCCGCTCCAACCGATTAGCACGATAGAAGAAATCAATGGTTGTATGCCTGTGACCGCTACTGACGGGGGGCCGTTTCTATCCGCGAAGTCGGTCGTGATTTCGTCGATGGCGTTAGTTTTGTCCATGGCCATTTCCGCTCCTGATTCCGTTTCCGATTCCGCGAGCGTGACCGATTCGATGGAACGGATTGCCGCCGTTCGCATACGTTGACCGAACCATCGAACCATATGGGTCGTCGCTCGCAGATCGACCGTGATGAGTGATTCGAGCCGCTGTTCGAAAGTCCATTGAGCCGCACCGTTGGTTAAAATATCACCTCCGGCACACGCTATGACCGATTGAACGCCTCCCGTTTCCAGCCATACCTGAGCGCAAAAAACGTCAAGATGATTCTCGTTTTCTCGTGAAATGGAAAAATCGACCTGATGTGTCCAGATTTTTTGCGACGTCACTGGACAGTGATGGGTTTGGCACCACGCACGATTGTTTTCGATCATACGGGCGACTTTTTGCCGCACCGCATCCAGTGCGGATGTGTGGTGACCAGTGTGCAGCACGAGCGACGCGCCGCGGCGGGCAAGCTCAAGAGCCACTGCCGAACCGATACCGCCGCCCGCTCCTGTCACCAAAACCGTCTGATCGGCCAGTGGAAAAAGATTCATTGTTTTTCCTTTTCTTCTTACTCTTCTGAGTGTGTGTGGGCTTTTGCTTGTTCTGTATCGCGGTCGCTCTCTGTATCGAGAGGGACGGAATTTTCCGTGTCCGACGAATTCTGAGATGGTATGGGTTGCGAGACGGCGTACAAATGGTGCATGGTGGAGACGAATAGCGTCTCATTGGCAACCGTTGGTGTGCCGTACACGGGGTCCAGCTTCATTTCCGCGAGCGGTTCGAGCGTTCGACCGTGGCGAAAAGTACGGAATTCACCATTCATCGCACCGGCGTACACTTTGCCGTCAGCGACCAGCGAGGATGACCACAATCCGTTACGGAATCGATATTTCCACAATTCTTCACCGGTTAGAGCATCGAGGCAAAACAGATTACGGCCCTCATCGGTTATGTAAAGCAGACCGTCGGCGATCGCGGGAGTGGACATCGAATGTTTTTGGAGGGGGTGTTTCCAAACGATACATTGTTCGTCCAACTTTCCCGTGGCGTTAGTTGGCGGTTCGATACAAAACAGTGTCACCGTCTGTTTTCCCCACCAGACGTCGCCACCACTTCCGAAATAAACACGATCATCGAGAATCACTGGCATTCCCGTGGTATTCGAAGGCCCCTCACCCCGATTCCCCATATATTCTGAACGTTTTGTCTGTGGCGAGTTGGGATCTGGGTTAAATGTCCAAAGTTCCGATAACGTGGCGATTCCATTCGCATCTCGTTCGAGAAATTGATTGGATGGATCGAACGGTTCGAACGCCCGCAAAATGCCATCGCCGCCAAAACAGATCACCACGTCGCGGTTGCCAAGCGTACCATAGGCCGGAGCTGACCACGTGCAGTGAACCATATTGGCACTCGCTCTGGAACGTTCCGCCGCCACGACTCGTCCGGTCGATTTCTCCAACACGACGAGCGATGGAGCGTCCGGTTCAGGCAAATCGCGGTGGGTATCTCCCACGCCATTCGAGGTATTGATGTATAAATAATCCCCGAGAATCAATGGTATACCGTGCGCGGCGTCGTGTTGATGGACATGCACACCAGCAGTCGTTTCCAGATTTGTTACCCACAGCAGATCGGAATCGAGCGGCCCGAGCGGCACGACCTCCTCGCCCACCGGGGTTCGCAACGCCGCCTCATCGACGAATGGACCATTATTGCCATTCGATAACCCCGCAAGATCGAGACAAACCACCTCGTCACGGCTCGTGACCGCATACACTCGCCCATTGGGCGATTCCGCGGAATCGTCCGAATGATTGGCGTTCGCGGTATCTTGGGTTTCCGCGGTCTGATGGGGTGTTTTGGATGTGGATTCGAGTGTTTCGATGACTGGTGGTGAACACCAGCCGACATAGGGACAATCTTTCAGCGGTCGGTCGGGAATCTTCGGGGTTATATGTTGCCAAAGAAGTTGGCCCGTTTGTTCGTTAAGGCATAATAGAACACTACGGTCCCCCGTGATACGTGGATCAAGCTGTCGGTCGTTGTTCGTTCCGATGAACACGCGACCAGCGGCGACGATGGCGGTCGAATAGGTACACCCACCCGTTTCGAAAGTCCAACGCACATTATGCCCAGTTTGCGGATCGAAATCGACGGGTAGGGTGCCCGCATCCAACACGGCCAGATTCCGCGACCAAGCTTCCCCCCACTGCGGAGATTCCGTGCGTGGACGGGCAGACTCTGTTTGCGCCCAAAGCGCGGTCGAAAAGAATCCCACAAGACACAACGCAAAGACAGACATATGGGCAGGTATATAGGCAGATGTATAGGTTGAACGTCCGACGCCGAACTTGCGAACCAATTTTGCGACGAAAAACCACGATCGTACCCCAAAAACTGAGTGGAATGAGTATAAAATCACGCTCCTAAGGGGTAACCAAGCCGGATTCCATTGCATTTGAGTACGACTCCCGATTATGATAGGATTATGCGGTCATATAGAACAACGAATAACGTATAAAATAAATCACACGTGCCATGACGAATCATTAGCCCGATGGAGATGGACATTCGGCATTGAGCCGCCATGGAAAGAATTCATACGAAATTCGTTAAAGTATGTTCACATAAGTTGCATATCAATTGGACCAACCGGTTGCACTGGAGACCGGTAAAAAGTTCAAAAAAGTTTGCGTATTTTCCGCGAAAATGTTTTTTGAGGCGAAGAACTCATGGGAGGAAACTTTTTGTAAAAAGTTTCCCCTCAACCCCCCCTTCCAAAACTTTTTACCGGACGCACAAACTTCAATATCAACCGGCTTAAACCATTCCGATTGCGGTCATTTCATTCCTGACCATCGGCTTTTTACTATGTAATTATATGTGAACACACCCTAGTAACGAATCCGAATGGATGCGATGAAACCATGGATATCTCCGATCCATTTTCTCCATGATAACCAGATAGAAAGGAACACTCAACCATGAGCATTAAGAATTTTATTTATCACGCTCCGACGAAGATCGTGTTTGGTGAGGGAATGATCACGGAACTTCCGAATTTGATTCCGAAAAACGCTAAAGTGATGGTGACCTATGGAGGTGGGTCCATCAAGAAAAACGGCGTTTACGAACAGGTGAAGTCGGCGTTAAAAGATTTCGAGGTCGTCGAATTTGGCGGTATCGAACCGAATCCGCACTACGAAACCTGCATGAAAGCGGTCGAAATGGCCAAAGCGCAGAAGATTGATTTTCTGCTGGCTGTGGGCGGTGGTTCGGTGCTCGACGGAACGAAATTTATCGCCGCCGCGTACTACCACACCGCGACGCCTGATCCGTGGGATATCATCGCCAAAGGGACTTTTGTCGAAAAAATGATTCCCATTGGTTGTGTGCTGACCCTTCCGGCGACCGGTTCCGAAATGAACGGCAACGCAGTTCTCACACGCGTTTCGACGAATGAAAAGCTGTATTTCGAAACGGTTTTGGCCTGTCCGCAATTTTCGATTCTCGATCCACGAACGACCATGTCGCTCTCGACGCGACAGACAATCAACGGTATCGTCGATACGTTTACCCACGTTTCGGAACAGTATATGACGGATGATGGCGCTCCGCTGCAGGATCGTCAGGCGGAAGCGATTTACGCCGTACTGTTGGAGGATGGCCCGCGTGTTCTGCAAGATCCGAACCACTATGAGACGCGGGCGAATCTCATGTGGGCGGCGACACACGGTTTGAACAAAATGATCGCCTGTGGTGTGAATCAAGACTGGCTTACCCACATGATCGGTCATGAAATCACCGCGTTTTACGGTTTGGACCATGGACAAACGCTGGCGATTGTGTTGCCCGCGGTGTGGGAGTACCGTCGGCAGCTCAAAGCAAAAAAACTTGCGCAATACGCTCAGCGACTGCTCGGTGCCACCGGGTCGCAAGACGCACTAATCAATACGACGATTCGTGAAACGCGACGGTTCTTTGAGTCGCTTGGAGCGAAAACACGCTTATCCGATTATGGTGTGGATGCGACGGAATGCGCCGATCGGATTCGTGATCGATTCAATACACGCGGCGTGCGATTTGGTGAAGATGGTCGAATTACGGGCGACGATATTCCGGCGATTTTGGATTTATCGAAATAATTTTTGGCGTGTCGTTTTCCGCAACGGCGGAAATGTGCCGCCGTCTATTCATACTACCGCGAGGTCGCGTCGTCGGCAGTACTTACCCGTTGCATTTGCGGGCCGCATCAACCTTTACACCATCCCGGCTTGCGTTGTAAGCGGTCGGGAGAGCGGCTTTTTCATGGTGATTGTGTGAAGTGTGAACATGCCAAAGCCAATAAAAACCAGCCAATAAAAAAACGTGATACACACGCATCACGTTCTCCAATTCCTATTATTCGCCCGTTAGCGACCATTTACTCGCTGGAACAGTTGCCCTTTAACTCAACAACTATCTGCAGACTATCAGCGGAGGACACGGGGCTCGAACCCGCAACCGGTTGCCCGGCATCTGATTTCGAATCAGACCGCTAACCATTCGCTTATCCTCCGTAAACATCGCCGAGATTGTATCCGAATCACCAAATAAAGCAACCCCCCTTCCATGTTTTTTCTGGTGGACCGGAATACCGCATTCACACCTCTCTTTTCGCCTTAAAAAACGATGGGCTATGCGATTCCTGAACGGGACCTGTTTCTGATTTTTCCGATTTCTGAAACGTGACCGGTCCGCCAAATGCATCGAGAATGGCCAATACATTCAAAAGAGCCGCGACTAATGTATAAACCAATCCAATTTCGAATTTGCTGCGTAGAACGAAGTAGCAACGGCTTAACGAAGGCTGTTGTGCCAGCGCGATCGCCGTTTGTTGTGCAATCCGTTGATCGGGATCGGCCTGTGGCGGTGCCATAAATCCATGAAGAATCGGCGGTTTCCCCTGTTGGACCCGACTTGATTGATACCAAGCGGGAAACGACGGTAAACCGACCAATGTTTGACAATACGACATCAAACGTGATTCGCCCAACGTTTGCGGCACGTAAACCGCTCGCGCCGCGCCGACTTGCGGATCGCTGCTTATCCAACAGCCGATAAAAAAAATCGACAGAATGCTAACCGAAAACAGAAGCCCTTTCATCGTGCGTCCCTGATAAAAATGGCCCAATCCCGGTACCAGCCAGGCTAAGAACGCCGCAAGCCACCGATTCTTGAGATCTATCGAAATCGGTTGTTCATCGATTGTGGACGTTGCTGTTTCCGTCATCATGGATTCCTAATGTTTATGTTTGTTGTCCGTTTGTTCGGTGTCATACTTTTGCTTGGTACGATGTTCGTGCTTGCGATGTCCATTGAAAAATCGCTTCGATCAACGGTTAATCAGTCTCGTTTTCAACCGGACGCCATAGAACATCGTGAAACCCTTGCAAGCCACAAAATTCGACTGTCCCGTGACTTGGCAAAACGGATCACCAAGTTCCCGATCGGATAGTCCTGTTTGTTACGCACTACTATCGTAACAGAAGCGGACGAAGATTCAATATCAAACGACCCGATTGCCGAGCCTAAAAACCAAACACGATACCTCAAAATGGGGCCTGCTGGATGGCGTGCATGGTCCAGACATCCCTTTATATCGACATAAGTGAGCGAAAATTCGCAAACTGCGCAAAGAAAAAATGGTTTGGGGGGTTGTCGCCAAGGGAAGAAAACGGTTAAATGGTGTTTTGTAATGTGGAGTTGTCTTAATCACGGTATGTCGATTCCTCTGCGTTTGTCGCGTGGGAAATGCTCGCGTGGGCGGCTGTAGGTTGGCAGTTGCGCGGAGGAATTGGCGTAGTCATAGAACTTGGCCGGTTTTTGTACGGATGTGTCCAAATTTGGTACGAATGCGTCCGATGAACGGCGGTTGAGTGATGATATGCAGTTATTGGAAGGAGGTTTCCCCTGAGTCAGTCACGTCAGATTGGTCTCGCCGCAGTGATCGCCCTGGTGTTATTGCGGCTTTCGATCGGCTGCCATTTCCTTTATGAAGGTATTTGGAAGATAGAAAACGCCGATAAATTTACCGCCGATCCTTTCCTTTCCGAAGCGAAGGGAATCGCGGCCCCGTTGTTTTACGCGATGCTCGACGACCTCGATGGTCGGGAGCGTCTGGTGGTCAGCTATCCGGAAGTGACGCCAGCAGATGGTGAAACGGCTGTGGTCCAGCAGACGGATCTTGCCACGGTCACTTCGCCGCGTACGGTCGATACTTGGCGTGCGTTTGGCGAAATGCTGAAAGGTCGTATGGGACCGGTAAAAGACGAGAATGTCGTCACGCCTTACGACAAAGAAAAATTGGATGCGGAAAAGACCGCTCTCACCGATATGCAGAAACCGTTGGTCGAGGAGCAGAAGGCGTTGCGTGACGCAATTGCCAAAGGTACCGCGGATGAAAAATCAGTCGCGCGTGAAGCGGAACTCACCGTGAAACTTGTGAAGATTGCGTCTCGTATTTCGCTCATTAACGAATACCATGCGTTGGTAGCGGAACAGGGTAGTGCGGCTGAGTCGCAAGCGGCAATCCGAAATAATAAGGAATTACCGCCTAAGGCAAAACAACAGGCGGAATTGGTTCTTTTGCAGCGAATGAAGTGGGTCGATCAGCGGGTGGAGTGGCTGAGTCGCCAACAGCGGTTGGCTGATTTGCAGCAGCTGATCATGAACGGCAAAGCGACTCCGGAAGAGTTGCGTGACGCGACCGTGCTGGAACGTAAACAATGGGTTGATCTCGTGGTCGCCAGTTATGAACAGGCGTTACAAGATTACCTGGATATCAATTCGCAGGAGATCGCGGCGCATTTCATCAATTTGGACAAATTCGAGAAATCGCTTCGTGGTATGCCGGGTACGGTTGGTACCGATTTCGAAAAGAAACGTGAATGGGATAAGAAGGGCGAATTGCGTGAGGTGATCGCTCCATGGATTAAGGAAATCGAAACCCAGACCAATTCGCTTAAAGCGACCTGTTTTTCCCAGTGCAAAGTGTGGGACGCCCAGACGGAAATAGCGGTGAAAGATGGTTCGCTCAAAGTTGCCTCGGTGAAACCGATGTTAACGCCGAGCGAGGTTTCCGCGGGCAAGGTGATTCCGGGCAATTGGTGGAATCCTCTGACTTGGACACGTTCGGAACAGATGAGCTTCATGGTCACTTGGATGTTGACGCTCATTGGTATCGCGTTGTTCTTCGGTTGCTGCACACGTTTGGCGTCAATTGGAGGCGCAATTTTCATGTTGATGATTGTGCTGACGCAACTGCAATGGCCGGCATGGTATCCGCCGTCGCCAGCCGTGGTGGGTCACGCGATGATCATCAATAAAGATTTCATCGAGATGATGGCGTTGATCGTTTTGGCGACCGTTGGCGCGGGACGTTGGGGTGGTGTGGATAGCGTGCTTTGGACGCTTTGGAAAATGTTGCCGTGTAACAGGGCGAAGGCTGCGGAGACGAAAGCCGCGGAATAATTTTCGATGAACGGGTTTCCAAGGGAATACCCGTCTTGGAGAAACGAGATTCGCGGTTCATTTTTCAACTGAAATCAGTACAGAACGAATAAGGAAAATAAGCGTATGAACCTGACACCTGAAGAACTTCAGACTGGTAAAGAGAACTTTTACGCGGCGATTGGTAGCGAATATACGCGGCGTGATTTTTTGGCTCAAAGTTTAGCGGCTGCTGCGGTCGCCGGTGGTTCGCTTGGCGGTTTTTACTATGGTTACAGCCAAGCGGATGTCAAAGATCCAGTCCGTATTGGTGTGATTGGTACGGGTGACGAGGGGAACGTGTTAATTGGCGCGTTGAACCCGAATTTCTTGCAGGTCAAAGCGATCTGTGATATTCGTCCGTACAACGTGTACCGTGCGTTCGAGGGACAGAAAATCGGTTCCGAACGTGCTCGTACCGTGCGTAAAGGTTTGATGAATGTTTACGGTTGGAAGACACGTGAGGAAGCGGACAAGAACGTCAAAGTCTATCAGGACTGGAAACAGCTGATTGACGAGGCGAAGGACAATGGCATTGAAGCGATCGTGATCGGGCTTCCGTTCCAGTTGCACGCTCCGGTAGCGGTTTACGCGATGGAGCATGGCCTGCACGTATTGACGGAAAAGTTGATGTCGAGTTCAATCGGTGCGTGTAAGGATATGATTCGTACGGCGGTGGCGAGCGATTGCTTGCTTTCCGTTGGTCACCAGCGTCACTACAATATTTTGTATGCGAACGCGGCGGAAACGATCAGCTCCGGTTTGCTGGGCGATATTCACTTCATCCGTGCTCAGTGGCACCGAGGCAATTTGCCGGGTAAAGATTCTTGGCAGCCGATGATGCCTGGCGATTCGCAATTGGCCGATGCGTTGCGTAAGCGAACGATTGAGTTGGAACGCGCGACAGCTCCTGGTGTCAAACCGGACCCCAAAAAGATCGAAGACCTGCAAAATCAGGTCAAGGAATATACTGCGCAGGTCGCGGATAAAGATGTTGATGCGTCGAAATATGGGTATCAGGCTCATGAAATTCCGGCAGCGTATGGTCTTCCGGCCTATCAAGCGACTCCGTTGGAAGAGCTGATTCGTTGGCGTCTATGGAAGCGTACGGGTGGCGGATTGATGGTCGAACTCGGAAGTCACCAGATGGACGCGGCGGGCATTTTTGTGACCGCGATGCACGAAAAGGTGAAGGGCACGCACGAAAAAGTGAAGCCGCTCGCCGTTTCTGCTCATGGTGCGCGTAACCTATTCAACAATGACCGTGAGATTGACGACCACCTGCACTGTATTATTGAATTTCCACATCCAGAATATGATGCGGCGGATCCCCAGTCAGCTCTTCGTAAAATCGAAGTGGCGTACAGCGCGGTCAATGGTAACGGTTTTGGTGGCTATGGCGAAGAGGTGTACGGTACGAAGGGTACACTCATGCTGCTCAAAGAACAGGAAGTGGCTCTGTTCAAAGAAGCGGATACGTCGGCCAAGGTCGAAGTGAAGAAGTCGGACGAGTTGGTGTTGGACACGCAGGCGAGTGGTCCGTCACAGGCGGCGGCCAAGGGTGCGGCGGCACTGGCCGATGTTTCCCTCGGTTACCGCGAGGAGTTGGAACATTGGGCTTGGTGTATTCGCAATCGTGCGCCGGAAAACAAGCCGCGTTGCAGTGGTCCGATTGGTATGGCGGATGCCGTGATCGCTTTGACGGTCAACGTCGCCGTGGCCAAACAGGAACGTATCGAATTCAAGAAAGAATGGTTCGATTACACCAGTGACGAAACGCCGGACGACAGCACGCCGACGGTCAAACTGCCAGCGTAATATACCGGATTTCCATCGAATAGAGAGAATCGCGATTTCGTTTGAAGTCGCGTTTTTTCGTATCCATGTCAATGATTCTCCGGCATTGACTGCTGTATGCCGGTATTGCACGGCTATACGCCGCTGTGTGTTTGTGCCACTGGCCGACGGTTCATGGTCCGCCAGAGGTGCGGATCATGAATATCAACCATTAGTCCCATTTTTCGTCATTTTTGCGTGTTCCGCAAAGATTGACTTGGATACCAAGTGCTTCTGCCATAGCGGCGCGTGTGAACAACGCGGCGTCGGCGTCTTTTGCGCTATTTGCGTAGACCACCTGAATGTGATTTGCCTTGTGTTTGGCCATGAATTGGTCTCGTGAAACGCCGTACAACACGGCGTGCATAATCGGCCACTGCGGTGAGGTTAGATCAAGACGACGCTGAGTCTCTTTTTCCGGCAACGCTACTACTTCCGCTCGACCCATGTCCATATGTAGTTTGCCGCCATCAATGTAAATACGTGACCAGATAATTTCACCCGGTTTAGAGTTGCCTTGGATCGTACTGCCACCGAGCGGGAAGTACATTTTGGATTGTCGCATACCGACCGCATCTTTCCAACCGTTCGGGAAATGGGCTGGTGGAACCGCGCCACTGATCAAAAAGACCCACACATAATCTTGAACCGTTCCCGTCGGATCCCAATCGCCCCAGCGCACATCATGTAACGTCGTTTCAATCGGCTGTCCCATTGCCGCGTGCACGCGATTCACCAACAATCCATCAAGCCCGGAGCATTCGTCCACTTCGTTGAAATGTACAATCGGTTTACCCGCGTACAGTTCACGTTTTCCATCGCGGCTCATGACCGGCGGACGCTCCGTATTGTTGAGCGTACCTTCCACAAGATCGCTGGCCGGAAGCATATCTTTCAGACCCTGTTGGTACTGAATGCCGATGACGCTGCATCCGAAATCGTCTGCGATACGTACGGCTGCAACGTACATTTTACACTGCTGCAACACTTGGCGTTCGGTCAAATTTTTGTCCTCATCCGGGCCGAATTGGAACTTCATGCCGTGGTTTTGATACCACCCAAGGACCACTTTGGCCTCTGCATCCGTGACCTGCGACGCTTCGTAACAGAGGGCCGATTGGCTGAGTCGTTCTTTGAAAACGCCACACGGATTGAGCAACGCATCCTCAATGATTCCGTTGTACATTCCCATACAACCTTCATCGAAAACGCCGAGAATCGCGGGATTCTGAATCAAATCCTGAGCCAACGCCTCGCCCAACTTCTTTTCCTTCGTCGGAATTTTCACCGTGGAAAGTTTGGTCACATGGGGCATCGGGTGTTTGATCGCCCTCTTTTCGATCCATTTTTTCAGCTGCTTTTTGAACGAATTGGCGGCAAAATCATCCGCCCATAGGGTCGAAAACTTCTTGCCAGTTTTCGTGAGCGAGGCGTTTAGATTGAGCATTCCAACGAGACCCGGCCAGGTCGGTGACCAATTCGCGCAGGTCAAAATCGGACCGCGGTGCGTCGTTAACCCTGGAAGCACGTGGTGTGAATATTGCCAGACAGCTTCCGCGACAATCACAGGAGCATCGGGATCCATTTTGGAAAAAACTTCAAGCCCCATCTTTTGCGACGAAATGAAACCATGCTTTTCAACGGGATTATATGCGTGTGCTCGCACCAATTCGTATCCCAATTCGGCAACCGCCGCTTTCAACGCGTCTTCCATCTCCTTTTGGGCGGGCCAACACTCTTGGTTGGCCGGAAGTCGCAAATCGCCGCTCGCCACGAGATAAATCTGTTTCTTTTTCGCTTTCGGACGCTTTATCGCCGCCGGAAGTTTGTACCCTGCCATGGTAAGAATTCCTTTCTGAAAACAAATCGGATGATAGATACACGGATATTAAATGGAAAAAATATTCAGCCATGCAAAAATATTCAGCCATATCGGCCTAATCGCGAACAATCGCGATACTCATTTCAGTCGAATGGATATGAATGGGTAGTATGATGGATGAGGGGTTGGCCTAAAACGATTTTTACAACGAAAAAACGCCCATGGAAACACAAAATCCGACGGAACAAGTTCGCATCTTTGTACGGTCATGTACCAAGGTGTACATCATCTACCCGTGATATTAAAAGCAATCATTTGACCGCTAAAAACAGTATAATCTCTTTAGAAACCGGATGAAACAGCGACTGCGAAGAAATTGTTCTCTTTTTCCGCCTCAATTTTCGAGAGGTTTGTCCGGATGCCCTGTTCGCAGGCGTTCCATCAGGAAACGCATCGCGTCACACAGCTCGCTAATGGCCTTCCGATTATGGTTGCGATTTGATGCCGCGACCGCCGCCTCATAGTGAACGCGGAATTTTTCCCAGTCAATGATCCAGCCAGACGCCTCGGACGCCTCTCGCAATTGAAGCGTCAATTTCGCTAATTTTTGTATAAACTCTGTACTATACGCAAGTTCTGTACGCGTATAAGGGCCATGCCCACGCAGTGTTTGGTACCAGGGTGGCGGTGGCGGTGGCGGCGTCATTCGCCAACGCATGACCATGCTGACCACCATTCCCAACACCGTTCCCAGTGCCGTGGTAACCACGCCTCCGACCCAGCCCATCGGCGTAATACTGCCGATGAAAAGGCCCAAAATGAGTGCGAGGATACTGATCGTACCACCTACGAGCCAAGGCGTTTTGGAGATGGGCTGTGGCGGAAGCGGCGGATTGTTTTCCGGAATTTTGGTCTCTTCCGTTGATTCTGTCCCTTCGACCGTATCGGCCATCGCCGTATCGATTGATTCTTCGATACGAATGACGATGAGGGTAATGTTATCCGGTCCACCGCGTAAATTAGCTAGATCGACCAACGTTTGAGCCGCTTCTTTTGGTGGAAAAAGACTGAGGATCGTGGCTATTTCGGGGTCGTGAACCGGTCCGGAAAGACCGTCGCTGCACATTAAAAAAGTATCGCCAGGAAGCGTCGGAATTGGGCCTTCCAGGTCGACTTGGACATCAGGACTCGGACCCAAAGAGCGTGTGATAATATTTTTGGGCACTCCATTGGGGAATCGTTCTGAAATGAATGCGCTCACGTGTTCGCCCGCCGCTCGTACTTCCCACGAAAGACTGTGATCAGAAGTCATCTGTTCCAATTGGTCGCCGCGTAAACGGTAAATACGACTGTCACCTACATGGCCAATGAGAACGCCTTCCGGCAAAACGACCAACGTACTGGTTGTGGTGCCCATGCCCTGAAAATCACGATTGGCGTTTCCACGGATGTTGATTTGACGATTTGCTTCTTCGATCGCCGTGGTCAGAGCTTCCGGAGGCGAGAGTTCACGACGCTTGTCGTAAGTGAGAGGAATCCATTCCGAAGCCATTTTGCTGGCCATTTCACCCGCGGCGTGAGCACCCATACCATCGGCCACGAGAAAGAGATGGCCTCGAGATCGCCAATGGTCCTCACTGGCCGCAGGAACCGTCGCATACGAATCTTGATTGTTCGCTCGACGCAGCCCACGATCACTGAGCGCGGCATATTGCACGCATGACTGCCAATATCGGCTTGAGGATTCCATATGCCGGACCAATGGGGCTAAAAAGACTAAAACTTATCTACCAACACGACCAACCGCAATTTTAACAGTATAATATGTCACATCCAAGAGTACCAGACGTTCCAATCGCATTCATTCTAAATTTTGATCGTCATAGTCATTCTAATTGGAAATCTTGCCGTTTTAGAAAAAATGAGGATATCGAATCCGAACCTTTAATGCCGGGAATAGTCGAGGTCTGGAACGAAATACCACCATCGGCGGACGATGTCCAACGTCGCCGCAGGACCGCGAGAATACAGGCCGCCGCAACGCAAAATTGCTCTGGTAATCCCTTTTGCGATTGTGTATACTCCACCGCCCATGGTGGTGCATTCGGTTGATGGACCTCCGAATGAAAATGCGTAGGATTCACATTTTGCCCGTTTTTTCCACTTATTTCAAAGACATCATGAGAGAATCTTGATGAAGCGTCACGGCCACGAAAAAAAACAATCCTTTTATTCGCACATGGAGTCGCGTTCCGCGAGTGGCTTGCAAGCGGCTCGCACGTTTGCTTTTCGGTGGTGCGTAATCGGTGTATTGTGTATGCTAAGTGGTGTAGGATGCGTTCAACGACGTTTGACGATTCGTTCGAATCCTCCCGGTGCGGTGGTCTATGTCGATAATCAGGAGATTGGCACGACTCCGATTTCGACGAACTTCCTGTTTTATGGACAACGGCATATTCGGCTAGTGAAAGACGGTTATGAAGAGATCGACGAAATGCGAGAGATTCGTGCCCCGTGGTATCAGCTGCCGGTAGTGGACATGGTTTCCGAAACGGTGGTTCCAGGCGAAATTCAGGATCGTCGTACGCTTCAATATACATTGAAATCGAAACAACAGACGACGGGTAACCAGTTGTTGAATGAGGCAGAACAGTTCCGAGCGACGACACGTTCTCCGAGTGCGTCGATTTACGCTCCGTCACAATCACTAGCGATACCATCGACCGCAGCTGGCGGCGGACAGCCGATGCCCCCCGCGAGTGGACTTGCGCCGAATGGTACCGTTTCCACCATACCCACGACTCCGGACAGCGGACTGACTGTGCCGACTTATTCTGGCCCTTATTAGCGGTCGGCGGTGAGGGCAACGTAAGGACGTTGCGTCCCAATTCATACTTTTTACTAGACGGTGATTGTGCAAACTTTTTGCCAAACGGTGGTGATTTCAACCGGGTAGACAGGTATGCAAATCCGTTCGGAAGGTCATTTCGTTCCCGGTTCTCACTAGTCGAATATTCACTAAATATTCCACTCCAACCCGCCTGCGCGGCGGGTCAGGAGGTTTTCTTATTGGACATTGACGCTACCAATGTCAGGTAAAACGGTAGCCGCACCATGTGGCCAGGCCGCTTGCAACGCAAGCCGTGAGGGAGGTAAAAGGTGTTTCATTCCCTATTTCTTGCAAAGATTGGTTGGAGGGGTGAAAAAAATGGGAAATTTATTCGTTACACCTATAGCATTCACTGGAAATATACGTCATACTGTAGATACTATAGGGTAATGGTCCATAACATAATAGGGTATTTTCAAGGCGTCCCCTGAACGAAGACGCTTCCGGTGGCTGGAATGATGACAGAAACCATGATGATTCAATTGCGGAGTTTGGCTCGTAGTTTGGGCCTTCCGTTACGACAGATCGAAGCAGTGGTGTCCCTGCTTGATGAAGGAAACACAACCCCATTTATCGCTCGTTACCGTCGAGACGAAACTGGTGGCCTCGACGAGGAAACGGTTCGGCAAGTCCGAAGTCGCTTAAAGAAGCTCCGTGCCTTGTCTGACCGTCGAGAGACTATTCTCCACGCCATCGAAGCCCAGGGGAAACTTACGGAAGAACTGACGCATCTGCTTGAAAATGCCAGTAACTCTCGTCGTTTAGAGGATGTTTATCTGCCCTACAAACCGAAAAAACAGACTCCAGCGACTCAATCGCGTGAGCGTGGTTTGGGTGTGTTGGCGGACGAAATTCTTGCTGGCACAATTCCAGCAGACCAGCTTGAACAGCGTGCGGAATCCTTTGTCAGTCAGGACCTGAAGGTGTTGACCGCAGCGGAAGCTCTGAATGGTGCTTCACAGATTCTCGCGGAACGTTATAGCGAAGATTCCGAATTGCGGCAAATATTACGTGAAATGCTCCAACGTACTGGGCGTTTGGTTTCTATGGCTGTCGAGCCGAAACCGGTTGCGGCTGCTCCTACAGAAGAACAAACGGATGGCGTGGAAGAAGCGGATGCGGTGGAATCGGTTGCGGATTCGACAGCTAGTACTGGAGATGCCAGTGACGATTTGACGTCCGCTGTTTTGGAAGCGGTTTCCGAGCAAGCCGTAGCGACGGATTCCGCTGTGGTTGATTCGTCGGCGACTTCACAGGTTGTGGTGAGTGCGGTGGATGCGGCTCCAGTGGTCCAATCGGATGTTCAAGCGGCTGTTTCAGAAGATGCGGTACACGAGTGTTGCGGTCAGACGCCGCATGATCCGTCGGTTTCCATGGTGGATGCAACCGCCGCGGTTGGGGCCACGGTGGTGAAATCGGAAGCGACCTCGCAAGGAGTCGTACTTCCCGCTTCAGAACCGCTCTGTGAACAGGCGGCGGTCGCGACGGGGACTGATGTGGCGGTTTCTGAAGCCGATGGGGTAGTTTCTGCGGCGGTAGTTTTTTCCACTACGGAGGATGTCGTTGCGTCAGAGGCCTCGGCAGAAGCGGTGAGGGGCGTATCGGCGGAATCTTCCAACTCAGAACGAGGAGGAAAGCCTGCGGGAGCAAAAGCGGCTCGGCGTGCGGCGAAGAAGGAAAAAGACGCCAAGAAGAGTGACGCGGAACAACAGCGTAAGTTGCGTGTTTATTCGGAATACTTCCAATTTTCGGAAGATATTCGCCGTATTGCACCGCACCGTGTATTGGCGATTTTCCGCGGTGAGAGTGCGAATTTGCTCAAGGCGAATGTCGTGGGTGATAATGATGCGATGGTTGCGCAAGCGGAAGCCAAGCTGGTTCCGGTAGATCACCCACAGGCGGAATTTCTCAAAAACAGTGTGAAAGAAGCGGTCATTCGTTTAGTGTTACCGGGGCTGGAACGCGAGGCTCGCCGCGAGCTTGCGGAGCGTTCAGAAGCTCATGCGGTGGAGGTTTTTGCGCGGAATCTGCGAGCGTTTTTGCTTCAGCCGCCGATTCGTGGGCACCGATTACTGGCCTTGGCTCCGGGGTTCCGTCAGGGAGCCAAAATCGTCGTGTTGGACAAAGATGGGATGCCGTTGGATTCCGGTGTCGTGTCGCTTGTCGGTAAGGGTGAGCGTCGAGAGGAAGCACGCAAGACAATCGCGGGAATCGTCTCGAAGTATGACATTACGATCATCGCGATTGGTAATGGAGCGGGTTGTCGTGAGGCGGAAACTTTTGTCGAAGAGGTTTTCCACAACGAACTTGCCGAGAGCGAGGTGGTCTGTACACTCGTGAACGAAGTGGGTTCTGGAGCTTATTCGACGAGTCAAGAAGCTCGCGAAGAGCTTCCGAATTACGACGCAAGTATTCGTGCGGCGATCACGTTGGGCCGTCGGTTGCTGGATCCGATCAGCGAATATGTCAAAATCGAGCCTGCCAATTTGGGTGTGGGGCTGTACCAATACGATGTTCGAGCGAAACATCTTCGTGAGCTGTTGGATGAGGCGGTGACGGCGTGTGTGAGCCAAGTAGGAGTTGATTTGAATCGAGCGGTGCCGGCGAATCTTCGCTATATTGCCGGATTGAATCGTTTGATTGCCCGTAAGATTTACGATTACCGCATGGCGAATGGTCCATTTACGAATCGAGAGCAGGTGAAACAGGTTCCCGGTCTGACGGAAGATGCCTGGATACAGTCAATTGGTTTCTTGCGTATTTACGGTGGCGATCAGCCGCTGGATGGTACGTCGGTGCATCCGCAACAATATGCGTTAGCAACGCAACTATTGGAACGAGCGGGAGTTGCGCCGGAAGAGATTGGTACGGTGGAAGCGATAGCCAAATGGGATGTCGCGATTGCGAATTGGAATTTTGACACCATGGCGACGGAATTGAATACCGGTGCCTATACGATTCGTGAGATTTTTGAGTCATTGTACAATCCGATGTACGACATTCGCGAAGAGATGCCGAAGCCAGTGTTTAAGCGAGGTACGGTCCAACTGGATCAGCTTTCGCCGGGTATGGAACTGGTGGGTACGGTGTTGAATATTGTGGATTTTGGCGCGTTTGTAGATATTGGCATGCACGACAGCGGCCTAGTCCATGTCAGTCAGTTGGCTGATCGATTTGTGCGTGACCCGCAAGAAGTGGTTTCCGTGGGGGATGTGGTCAAAGTCTGGGTGATGGAAGTGAATTCTGATCACCATCGTGTTTCTTTGACGATGATTCCGCCGGGGGCGTCTCGTTCGGCGAGCAATCGACGCAGTGGTCGAGGCGTGTCAATGGCGGCTCCGCGGGTGGAAGATGGACCACGAGACGTGTCGGAAGAGCGTCCGCGAAACGGTGTTGGGCGTCGACGCGAGCCGAGTCGGGATAATTGTGGTGACTCGAGAGGTGATCGGGGTGGTCGTCCTGTGCGTGATGCTGGTCGTGACGGTTGTGGTACGGATGCGGCGCGTGGTGCGAACCGAGGGCGTTCCGCAGATGGACGCGGTTCGTCAGAAAACCGCGGTGAAGGGCGAAGTGAGCGTCGAAGTGGACGTCGTACGGAGGCTCATGTTGGTACCTATGTAACTAAGCCGACACCGGCACCAGCGAAACCGCTTAGTGAAGAAGTGCGAACGGGGAAGGCTCCGATGCGTAGTTTTGCCGATTTGGTGCAATTCTATGGGAAAAAAGATTCCGAAGAAACTGGAGTGGTGGAAGGTACGGTGACTGAAACGCCAGTCGTGGAAGCTGTACCTGCGGTGGAGACGGTTCCCGTCGTGGACGCGGTGCCAGAACGGCCTGAGAATGAGGAATCTTCCACGACAGGGGGAGATTTCACAGAGGCGTAGAGGCGGAAAATACGAGAGGGTGCCGGCTTTTGAGTTGGCATCCTCTGATTAGTTTAGGGTTGGACGATCTGTTGTACGGGGAAGGGAATAGATTTTGGCGACGAAAGTTGGAAAAATCCATTTGCGGACTTGTCAAACAGATTCTATTTGCGAGCAGAACAAGGCGGTTTTTTGGAGAAATAGATGACAGCACCCACTGTTTCCAACAGTACATTGCAAGCACTTCATCGGATTCATCGAAGATTGTATGAGCTTCGTGAGCGTTTGCAGATGGGGCCGCGGGTAGCGGCGGTGTTTCAGAAGAAAATTCTTGAAGCGACACAATTGTTGGAACAGCAGTGTGAAACGTTGCAGTTGTTACAATTAAAAGCGTCGCAAAAACAAGAGTCGTTAAAACTTCGTGAGGCCGAGTTGGAGCGACGTAAGCGGCAGCTGATGGAGGCGAAAAGCAACACCGAGTACAAGGCGTTGCAGGACCAGATTGCGGCGGATGGTTCCGCGTCGGAGGTGTTGGAACTTGAGACGCTTGACGCGATGGAGCGTGTCGATAAGCAAAAACTCGAAATCGAAGGAACGGTCGCTCTCATCGAGAAAAAGAAGGTGGATGCCCAGCGACATATCGATGAATATGCGCGGATCGCTCCCGGTCTCAAGGTGGATATCGCCAAGCTTGAAGAGGAACAGCGGCATGAAGAGGCCAAACTTCCGAGTGAGTTTAACGCCATGTATCAGCGGGTGCTGCGAAGCAAAGGCGTTGACTCATTCGCTTCGTTAGATGGTCGTTCTTGTTCCGGATGCCATACACAAATCACGCTTCAGATGTACTCCGAGATGGTGGGCGGTCAGTTCCACTTTTGTCGAGCCTGCGGACGTATTCTCTATCTACCAGATAGTTTTACGCAAGAAAATTTCCTTCATGAATCGAAAAAATAAGGTGCGGGACTGGAAGAAATAGGGGGACGAGGTAACAGACGGATGGCACGTGATCAGAGTGGATGATCAAAAATCCGGAGAGTAACCAAAATGGAGTGCAATAAACCATCGGGCACTGTGGAATCGAATGCGTGGGAGAGCGAACTTTCCAAGCGGTTGGAACAGGCAAAATTTGACGCTTTGGCCGAATTTGCCGCAGGGGCAGGGCATGAGATCAACAATCCTCTGGCGGTGATTTCAGGACGCGCCCAACTTCTACTTGCCACGGAGCGGGACGATGATCGTCGTTCCGAATTGAGTCGGATTATCGCCCAGGCTCGCCGGGCACACGAGATGATTGCCGATCTTCGGTTACTTGGACGACCTCCCAAATTGCAGCCAAAGCGATTGGACTTGGTGGCACTCATAGACCAATTTGTGAAGGAATTTACCCACTTTTTAGCGTCCGAATCGAAGCGTACTGCCAATGCTTCAAAAGTGACACTCGATTGGCAGTCTCCCGCGTTGCCCATATTTCTTTGTTTGGACGCTGACGTAACTCTGACGATTTTACACGCTGTGACGAAAAATGCGATGGAATCTATTTTGCGGACGTGGTCGGAGCTTTCAGGGGATTCGGATGCGATCCCTGAGGCGGAACCGACTCGCGATTCTGCCGAGACAACCGGTCAGGGGCCATGGACCCGGATTCGTCTGTCGCTTTCGCAGGAAACGGTCCTGCAACAGGAGGCCATCGTGCGGCTGGATATCTCGGATTGGGGGGAAAGTATTCCGTCCGAGGTGCGTGAACATCTTTTCGATCCATTTTATTCCGGGCGTCAGTCCGGACGCGGCCTGGGGTTCGGCCTGAGCAAGGCAAAACGGCTAATGGATCGAATGGGAGGAACGCTTAGTGTGCACACGACCTCCACCGTCGCTCCGAACTTTTGTGGGGCTGGTGCAAAGCGCACGCCTCACCACCAAATCACTTTCCGTCTCGAATGGCCCATGCGGGAATCATGATTTGCCGAACGAATTCATCATTTGTGGAACTACACTGTGAAGGAAAACCGCCACGGGGAGGGGCGAAATAGGTTGTTGGGTTTGCCCCTTAGTTTTCGTCTTCTTCCATGTTAGCGATGTAGATACGCAACCGTTCGAGTTCATCGGTCACATCGCGCAGCTTGAGCAGATTACTTACACGTTTGAGCAGTTCGACCTTTTGCACTGGTTTACTCAGAAAATCGTCGCAGCCAACCTCAACCGCACGTTGAATATCGTTCGGCTCGTTCAACGCGGTGACCATCAAAATCATAATGCCTTGCGTGGCGGGATCTTCCTTCAATTTTTGGCAGACTTCAAACCCGCTGATTTTGGGCATCATAATGTCGAGCAAGATCAGGTCTGGATGGAATTGGGCAACTTTATCGAGCGTATCTTGTCCATCAATCGCAATCTCAAGATCGCAATCGACCTCCGCAAGATAAGCATCTAACAGTTCTACGTTCGTTGGATTATCGTCGGCAATCAAAATACGATTCGTTGGCATGGTGCTCTCTTTCGATTCCTGATGTTGGATTATACGGCCCTCATGGAATATCTGCCATCCGAATGGATTTGCAGAAAGAACCTATCATAACCGATTTATCGAATTTTTCCAATCAAACAATATTGAGGAAAAAGTTACTCTTCGTCGCTTGGTTCGCCAAAATTGCGGAGCGAATCGAGAAAAGCCGCATATTTTTCACCCTCTGCACTGATGGTGACCTGTCGGGTAGTGGGACTCAAAATGTCGATCTGGATCGTAACTCGTTCGGAAGGCAGAAGATGTTCGAATTTATCGGCCCATTCGAGCAATGTAATTCCATCGCTCTCAAAATACTCATCTGGACCGAGATTCTGAAATTCCATATCGCGATCCAGACGATAGAGATCGAAATGGTAAAGATTCCGATCTCCATAGTATTCCTGGATCAAGACGAACGTAGGGCTGGTGACTTCGGTGGGAACGATTCCACATGCGGCCGCGATTGCCTGTGTCAATCGCGTTTTGCCAGCTCCTAAGGTACCGATCAGAGCGACAACCGACCCATCCGGCAATGCTCTAGCCAGTAATGCCCCTAATTGGTCCATATCCTCAAACGAAAAAATAGAGAAAATGTATTTTACCATGGATTTATGTTTTCATTAGGGGAACATCTGATTCCAACGAAAAATGAAAGGACATTCGTAAATACCCGTTCAATCGTCATTGATTCCAAATGTTTCGTGATCATCGTCGTCATCATCGCTGCCAAGTGGATTTTCGATATCTAAAACGGCCGCTTGGGCCGACTTTCCACCATAGCAAACGGCCATGAGACCAGGGAAATAACGGTCGGTCGTCGAAATGCCATAGAGCGTCATTTGACGAACCATCGCGGGTACCAGTTCCCCGCCCTCTACATCAATCGACGCTTTATACCGCACTTCACCATCATCAAAATCCATCTCAAAGTTACCGATGATGATCCCATAATTCGCTCGTGTTAGGAACTCTGAAACCTCGCTGCGATACGCTTCAGGTACATGTTGGGGCACAATGGTATAAACGATGAGCTGGGATTCCGCCTCTTTTACATCAAAAACAAGTTGATAGGAGGAATGTTTCGCACTGATACCAGCGAGAAAAATATCCCGATCGGAACGTTTTTCATATTTCCAATCATCATCATCCAAAAAACTCTGGACTACATCGCTAAGATTTTGCATATCCGGGGCCTTTCTTGCTGGAGGACACGTAGTGGAATCCCAACGATAGCGTAAGGATTCCGCCAATTTACCGCATACTGAATTTTGACAAAGTAAGGGTACCGCACAGATTTAAGGTCGTATGAGGATCTATCCTATTTATCTGAAAATCTTGCGGCGAGTGGACCGCGATAACCACACTGCCATGGCAACCAATGAGACGCCAACATGATTCCATAGGTCCAAACTTGATCGAAGGATTCCAGATACAATCGGAAACCAAGTCGGAAGGATCATTCATCCACGCTACAACGCCTGCGTCCCAATTATAGATGGCGTTAATTTAATATGAAAGGCGGTTCTCCCAATTTTTTTGTTTTTTTCATAGAACGTTCCATCAGTTTCCAACACGGACGTTCAGTTGTCCTTTCGGTCTGCAAAAAGTCCCTGCTTTTGGGAAATTTACGACGGTCATGGAGGTGGTTCATCATGGGGACCTTTGGAAGGGAGGGGCTGGATATTTCCGCCCAAATGGGTACCATTATGTTTTAGACTTTTGGTGCATTCGGGACGGTATCTCTTTTTCCGCGAGTGATCGCTACGAGTGGGAGTACTGCAAATGTGAGCTTGCCGAGTTCTGGAGAAACTCGTCGATAAGTGTTGACGTTGGAACTCCCAAGTGCTGCAACCAAAAGAGCCTTTCTACGAAAGGTCACAGATGGAAATATTTGGGCGATCATGCGAAGAAGCACCACAAATGTGACCGATACGAATTTCCGATGAAAATATTCGAGCGGTATCGCTTTATCATGATGCCTTGCTGGGCCACGCCCTACGGCATCAAACGGATGCTGATGGGAACCCTAGTTCGGGAAAATTTATCGGGTTGAGGTATCCGTACTATTGGAAAAGGTATCCCAATGCCGATAGACTCAAAATCGATGGGTGTCATCGATAAGCCATAGATTTTTGACCTCACCACCAATTTTTTACAGGAATTCACAGCGATGGAAAAGCGGGTTTACAATTTTTCACCAGGTCCAGCCGTCCTTCCACTTCCAGTTCTTGAGATCGCTCAGCGAGATCTTTTGGCTCTGCCTGGAACTGGTATTTCGATTTTGGAAATTAGTCACCGATCCAAAGCGTTTGGCGCGATTATTGAATCGGCGGAAGCGAATTTCCGAAAATTGTACAATCTGCCGGAGAACTATCGCGTGATGTTCTTGCAGGGTGGTGCGTCGATGCAATTCGCCATGTTACCGATGAATTTGTTGCGTAACACGGGCAAGTCTGCCGACTTTGTGGTTACGGGGACGTGGTCGAAAAAAGCGGCTGAGGAATCGGCCAAATTCGGTAAGGTGAACGTTGTCTGGAATGGTAAGCCGGAAAATTTCGTGCGTAAACCACTGCCGCAGGACCTGACGTTTGACGCGGATGCCGCTTACGCTTACGTCTGCTCGAACGAAACGATTCAGGGTATTCAATATCCAGCGGACGCATTTCCGAAGACTGGCAATGTGCCGATGCTGTGTGACGCGTCGTCGGATGTCTTCTGTCGTCCACTCAATCTGTCGCAATTCGGCGTTTATTTTGCCTGTGCTCAGAAAAACGCGGGCCCGGCGGGTGTTACGGTAGTGGCGATGCGTGATGACCTCGTGGAACGTTCGACGGACGATCTGCCCACGATGCTCAGCTACAAAAATATGGCTGAAAACAACTCGTTGTTCAACACGCCGCCGACCTTCGGTATCTATGTCTTCAAACTCATCACCGATTGGTTGTTGGAGATGGGTGGTCTGAGCAAGATGGAAGAGATCAATAAGCGTAAAGCGGGTTATCTGTACGACGCGATTGACCATTCGAATGGATTTTATACCGGTCATGCGCACCGAGAGTGCCGTTCGACGATGAATGTGGCTTTCCGTATGCCGAACGACGAACTTCAGGCTGCATTCCTTGAGGGAGCTAAGACGCGGGATTTGGTCGAATTGAAGGGGCACCGAAGCGTCGGTGGTTGTCGTGCCAGCATTTACAACGCCATGCCGGAAGAAGGGGTTAAACGTCTTGCCGATTGGATGAACGAGTTCTACGACAAGAACAAATAAGGAAGTGAGAGTCTTCATCTGGATGCCGCAATCTGGTGCAAAAACGCGATGTGGCGTCCATGCCGTAATGCTGTAGAGTATCGGCTGACGTGATGATTCGTTTTGGCGGACCGGGGGGGATGCGGCAGCGAGTGATCGTTGCCGTGGTGCGGTTTTGTGCTGTTCAGACGGTCACTTTGGTCTCAGGGGCCACCTTTGTGATACCGATATACCGACTCCGATCCCCACACGACACCGTCCGATTTTCACATTTCGAGGTGGCTGACTGTTTTTATGGAGGCGATAGTTGGGGTTGAACTATCTGTCGTATGGCTTTTTGTATTTCTTCGATCGAACCTTCCGCGGAGAGTACGTGGTAGCGATGTGGTTGACGGGCCGCTTCTGTGAGGAAACCTTTGCGCACACGCTCAAAAAATGATTCGCCGCGGCTTTCGAGCCGATCACGCACTGTACCGACACGTGCCAACGAGACCTTGACCGGTAAATCGAGTACAATCCCTACATCGGGTGTAATTCCTCCGGTCGCAATTTGCCCAATTTGCCAAATAGATGCTGGATCACAAAGCGAACTAGGTGTGCAGTTCGAATTTTCGAGTGTGGGGCTGGGGCCGGAACTATTTGGAGCGAATCCATATCCTTGGTAGACGACGTTGGAGAGCAGAAATCGGTCGGCCAATACGAGCTGCTTTGCATTCAGGGCGGGGCGAACCACTTCTTCCACGAGCTGTGCGCGACAGGTCATGTAGAGCAACATTTCGGTTCGAGGATCAATACGCAGATCGCGGCTGTGGAGCAAAATGTCACGAAGTTTTTCGCCCAACGCGGTTCCACCTGGATCGCGACAGGTGACCACATCGTACGATTGTTGTCGCAACCACTCGGCCAAGAGTCGAAGCTGGGTGGTTTTTCCCGCGCCGTCACAGCCGTCAATCGATAGAAACATTTTTCCTGCCTTCTTGGAAAGGGGCAAATATCCCGCTACCATCTTGACCGTTACGTCAATATTTCGAGTCCAACGTAATACGATTGCATCCACGTGGTATTGGCCGCACCTGTGCCACATTACTGTTGCGTTTGGTTGATTTGTTCCATGATCCACTGGTTGATATCGTGTAACATGGCCGGTCGCAATTCATTTCCCCATGGATAATGCCGCAACGTGACATCAAATCCTGCCGTGTGGAGCAGCTTTAGGTCGTCGCAAACACGCGGCGCGGGATATTGGGACGTATTGGCTCCAGCCCCAAGAAACACAGTCAACTGGCGAGCGTGGGACCAATTCTGAAGGGGGGAACCGCTACGCGGCATCGGCCCATTGATCGAAAGAACTCCAGTAAAAAATTCGGGATGCCCCATGGCCATACGCATGGCAAATGTGCCACCGCAATCGAAACCTCCGATGAAAACGCGATTTTGCGCAATATGATACTTGCGTTTCGCTTCATCAATAGCGTTAAAAATTCGCCGCTCCGCCTCATGAAACGGACTACACAAAACACACCTATTCAGAGCGATCGGCTCGCCTGTTTCTTTCATTTTCTGCGAGGTTTTGACGTCAATCGCGTCCGTAGGTTTGGACGATAAACGGTTCGAAACGGAACCTTGCGGACGGGATAGAATATTCGGGGTGCCGTAATCGCACCACCCACGCAACGAGCCGCCATCCACTCGCAGACCGCGCGGCGCGATAGCTACATAATTCCGAAGACTGATTTCCGGCATAATCGACAAAAGCGTCTGTTCGCTTTCGCCAAGACCATGAAGCCATATGAGTAGCGGATAACGATAATTCGGCTCATAGTGCAACGGGCCAAAGCATAACGATGCGTCTTCACCATCACGTGTGAAGATGGAGGCATCAAAAATCCGCGGCTGTACTTGTTTGCCAACGACGGATTGAGGTACACGAGAAACTGAGTGCGAATGTGGCTGCATATCACAAGTTCCGGAAAGGCTAACGTCTGTCAAATGGATCGTCTTACGGCAATGCCCTGGACAAACCTCGTAAAACGCCATTATAAAAAAGTATTTTCACAACTCGGCCCAACACACAATATCCACCCCATTCGAATAAAACAACAATTAGTGGGCAAAAGCTCAAAATCCCTGAATTCAAATGGCTCAGAATGTGTCTGACGGACAATGAGGACTGTACGAAGAACGGGCTTCGTTGTCAACGGATATTTTTTGCCCTTTTTACGATGCGGGGAGACCCCCCTGATTCCTTGCTCGATCCATAAAACAAGGAACATCGGAACCTCTTACCCAATCGGTACACCGTCTACATTATCCCCAAAAAAACGCGAATGCAAACATTTTGGAAAAGATTTTTCGGAAAAATCGGTCGCTACCCCAAAAAATAAGCCGCTACCCCAAGGTCATCAATAACCCAAAGCAACGGCCTTACAACACTCCCACGGACAAGACACCCACAGGCCTCTTGCTCTCACGGAGCAAACTTTACCTCTCGTCGAGCACCTCTTTCTCGCCAGAATCCAAACCACCCCGATAGAAAAGTATCGACAACAATCCGTCAGAACCATTTACCTAGGAACATATTTTTAGCAAAATACATACCCATAAATGGAACACTCCAGCGAAATCCGACGCTCGAACTCGGAAATTATCTCTTATTTACGGTGACGAATTCTCGAACGCATACGTCGTTTTTTTCGTCCTAATTTCCGCCGTCCCTTACCTGTCTGTTTAACGCCCACGGCAAACCTCAACTTATTCTTTTAGGTTTATCGAAATGAGAGAAACTTACGAACGGCACACTCACCGCATTGAAATCATTTCACACCACGATCTACCGACCACATTTACTGCATTGCCATTCCCAGACGAAAGCCGCTCGCCTTCGAACAAAAACGACCTCTCCAAGCAGCAGGTGCGCAACAATTTTCTCCGAAGCCCTCTTACCCCTAACTATTCACCGACAACAAACATCTTTCTCATTCCAACGAAAAAGGCAGACTCGCCTTGCAGCCTCGTCGTCTTGACCGAAAAACTGCCGAACGTACCATCCCCCAATTCCGACTGGAACTGTCGCATTATATCCTGTTTGCGATTGTTTCGCAAGCAGTAGCATCGCCGAGTTTCTCAAAAATGTTTACCTGCACCGCCAGACTTTACCGCACTTACTGTATCTGCGCATTTTGTCCCATCATATCGCAAAATTACCTTTGGCCGTTCAAAAAATGAATTTTGGAAAATTCTTATCGGTGCAAGAGGTAAGCCGGATAGCCTAATCCGATTCCAGCGTGCGTAACCGTACATGACGAATTGCGCCGTGGGAGAACCAGGTTGCGAAACCGAGTGGACGCATCAGTTCCTGTTGAGGCCATACGCTAAAAGTACGTCCTTCCCGCTCCAAGTTAATGAGCGGCGTCTCTTCCTTCGCATCATCGGCTTGAATACCGCTTCCGGTGTCCGCTTTCGATTCCTTTGTGGTACGTTCCTTTTCGCTTTGAGCAAAAATCTCAATCCGTTCGTCGCTCACCCGTAAACGAAAATCATACCAAAGATCGTTTTCAAACAATAGGTAACAGGTGGTCGGATTTTCGACAGCTGGCTGACCATCGACGTTGGAAAGCCCACAAACGCCGCCCCCCCAACCACCGGGAACAAATGTCACAAACTCTTTGCCGACCGGAAAGGTAACCGCCGCGAAAAAATCGTCGCCTTCCAATCGCTTTGCCTCGAAATTCAGTTCGTAATTCGTTGTCGGTAGCTCGGTTGCTCCAACATACTGAATACCGGTCATTGATTCGCCAACATCCAGATGTAATTCGCCATCTCGTTCCGGAAGATATCCCTCGACATCCAATGCGTTTTCGTGACCTGGTCGCAATGCCACTTCGCCATGATGTTCAAAATACGAAATATCCACGATTTTCCAACCATCTAGCGTTTTCCCATCGAATAACACCCGCTCGCATGGGGACGAATCAGACACGGCCGCTGTTCGCGGATTGGAAACGCTGACCGATTCGTCCTCCGTTCCATGCTTCTCAGTTTCTTCCATTGGTAATGGAGTGGGCTTTCCGTCATCCGTGATGCGTCGCATACGAATATTTCGGACCAGTGCGCTGGTACACCATGTGCCAATTCCCATCGGTTCACAACAACTTGATTCGAATCGGGTTGAAAGTTTCTGATAATCAACCTTAAAATCAACAAATTGCTCGTCATCGATAAAACACTCGATCCGGCGATGGTTGACGCGAATACGAATTTGGTACCACTGGTTATTTTTGAAGGAATGCCACGTACTGGTCGAATTCTCCGACGCATCCATACGATCAATACTGGAAATGCCGACGAGTCCACCGCCCCAACCGCCGACTACAAATGAACAGTATTCGTCGCCAACAGGAAACGTGGTGGTTGCGAAAAAATCGGAACCGTCCAGTCGCATAGCCTCGAGTTCCAACTCGTATTGGTCCGTTGGAAAATCACCGCGATCATAGGTGATACTGTTCAAAGTAGCACCTGCGTTTAAGCGTATTGCTCCTTCCTCAACGCACACGGTACCCTCGTCGCCGACTTTTCTCAACTTCCAACCATCCAGCGTTTTTCCATCGAAAAGCGTTTTCCATCCTTGTTGACGAGTTTCTGGTGTGGTTTGCGAATTCGATTCCGCATAGGTGTTCGGTATCCAAACGTGACCGAATGCGGTGAACAAAAGTAATATGGTGAAAATTAATGCACGCATGGTGTTTCTCATTTTTTTGAATACCTTTGAAGCCAGAGGTTTTTTTGTGATATTGATTCTATGGTTTCTATGTTGACACTCTCGATTTTGGGAAGAAAAAATCACTTCCGCTAAGTTTTCATCTATCCCATTTTTAATCAATAGGGTGTATATGTTCAATTGATTTTTCAAGTGTGGCGAACGCTCTCGCAGGGCCGTTATTGGGCGATCCATCGTATCGCATCGACAATCACATATCCATTCGTATCTTGGGTACCGATGGTGATGGTGGCTTTTTTTTCCACGGCAATGGTGCCGAGTGAAACGAATAAACCGTCGATCGGAGGTACGACACGCTCATTCACTGTGATAGTGTTTTTTTGACCATTGATATTCATTTCTACAGGTATATTGGTCGCACGATTTGCGTGTGTGGAATACGCCATTTGGACGTCATATTTTCCCGGTTTCGGTACTGTTATTTCAAAAATAATCGACTTCTCGCCTTTCGATTCATTTGCGTCATGAAGGTAATCGGTATCGACAAAAGGTCGAATAGACGCGGCAGAAATCCATGTTCCAACCTTTTTCGCGTCTCGGTTATCCATGACCGTCCCGATTATTTTTTTAGAATCAATATCCACCTTCGTGGGTTGCGACTCCCACGATAACACCTGCCCATCAGTAATCAAACGTTCACGTAACATTTCATAAGGCAAATCTTGAGGAGCAACCTTGGCGTCTAGCGACATACACGCCGCCGTTGCCGCACTTTGGCCGAGGAGCATAAAAACGGGTTCCATTCGAATCGACCCATAAGCGATATGGGTACAACTGACACATACGGGCACGAGTAGGTTTTCACACTCCGCTTTTTTGGGCAATAACGCACCATAATCAATCGGATACGGACCGCCCGGATTGACCTGGACGTCGCCCTCATTTCGGACCGTCGCCACGCCATCCTCACCGATCACCACATGGCGTTGAATATGGTGAGAATCCATATTATACGATCCCATACCGACTGGTCGCAGGGTCGGATCTATTTGGCGTAAATGGCGTTCACTCACGACGAAATCGCCGATCATCCGGCGACCTTCACGGATGTACAGCGTATACGGCCAATAACCGTTATCCGAAAATTCGTCTTTCGATAATCCCCATGGCTCAAATTCACGACGAATAGCTTCGGGTACACGCGGATGATTTCGCAGTGTCCACATGAGTCCCTGTTGCCACGCGAGATGTTTTTTGTACATGTCTTGACGATCGGTGTACGAACCATCAGGCCAATTGTAATTTTGTCCAATGAAGTCGGTCGAAACCGCGAAGTTGTTATTCGAATCGGTTTTTGCGTTTGGCATGGGCGAAAATGTGCAAAAAGCCTTTTGTCCCGCTTCAATTGATCGGAAAAGCAGTTCATAATTTCGCTCGTCGTAGTTCGCAGGTTTTTCGATCTCGACACGATTTTCCGGGGCGTTTGTCAAACACATTCGAAAACAATACGCTTGGATTTTCGAATCGGCGTCACCATCCTGACCTTCGAGTGGTGGATTGACCATAGGCAATAAACCACTTGTTGGATTTCCTGGTTCGATGTACGGATCAACAGGTCCTGCGAATTGGTGGTAAATCGCATGTTCCACCTGACGTCCGTTGAGTGTTTCACCATACTGCGCGTTGCTTTCACGCCCAACCATGTATGAAATACCAGCCGCGGCGAAAAGATCACCCTCATAAGTGGCGTCGATAAACATTTTACCCGTAAACAGACGTCCATCTAGCATTTGAATAGATCGGATTTGGGACCCCTCCTTGCAGACTCCATTTTCACGATCCAAATAGGCTTCACGAAAGACCGGAATTTCATACTCTCGAATCAAATCTTCGAAAACTCGTTCCGCGGCAGACGGTTCGAAGACCCACATCGTTTGTGTGGCGTTATCAATACCACGTCCGCCTTGGCCAGGAATTCCATTTTCTTTAGGCATTTTTTGGAATGTCCAGATGGCCTCATTTTGATAATGCAGCCATAAACGATGGTAGAAATCTCGCGAAAGTCCACCAATCACGTCACGATTTCCAGAGTCGGTCGCACCGAGTCCAGAACTGGACAGTCCACCCAAATGTTTTTCCGGAGCGACGATTGCCGCCGTTTTTCCCATTTTTTTAGCTTGAACCGCCGCGATCACGCCCGCTGAGGTTCCACCGTAAATGACGACGTCGTAGTCTTGGGTGTCGAATTTTTCCACGGCATTGGAGGACGGTGCCTCAGCTTGAAGCTGGGCGGTGGGGATTGCCAACGCGAACGTCCATATCGAGAGAATAAGTCTGAAGGGGAAAGAATGTTGCATGAAAAACCTCTCCTGTTGGGGTGTCGATGTTGATGTATGTCTCATGAACGTCTATGGAATAGGGTGAACACTTGTGCGGTATTCATCTATTTCTCGATCGTTTCGGTGCGATGCGGTGGCTGCATTTTGAGGAGTATCTTCTGTTGTAATTGGTTTGCCTCCTCAGATCCCCTCGGCGGCAATGGTTGTCGCACAAATTGAACGACATAAGGATTCCAGAAGAATTCCTCCTGTAACACATTTCCCTCCGGATCGACATGTAAACGACCCACTGGTTGCCCTTTGCCACCCAGATCGTCATCCGCCGTCGTGTATTGTACCACAAAACACTGAAGCGTTTTTCCATTCCATATATACGGTTCTCGCGAGGTAACTTCCGCTCGAATTTTCGTTAAACTTTGGATTGAGGATAAATCGTTTAATTGACTGATTCCGCCTAATCCTTCCGCATTCTTCTCCCCTCTCAATCCGCCGCCGAGTGGATTGATCGTCGAGGCGGCTGTTTCGAGCGGATTGTAAGTTTGGATCGTCCAAACTTGTCCCAGCCGCAAGCCAGGTAATTGGGTTTCTGGCGTCAACATTTCCGCCCAAGGCGTTTCTTCGCTTAGGGGAATCTCGACATGATGAATCTGTGATGCCATCACTTGGACGCTCAGTTGGAGCATATCGCTTAACCCCTCCGCGCGTAGTGAGCCAGTCATAATGACCAACGGATCGACCGGATTCCATTTGGGGAGATCGACTGTGGAGTGAAAATTCATTAACTTGCCAAGCGCGTCGAAATACATTGTATTGCGGCAGGTCATCGATAATTCCTCTGGAATCGTGTGACCGAGGAACATCCGCAGCATCGGGGGCATCAGTTCGCGAATCGGCAACCGCTCAAACTCGACAAGGCTATCAATCTGCGAAACGCCCGCTCCGCCGATCCGGCACAGGCAGTACGCTTGCCCTAATACCCGTGTCGTTTGCGCCGCTGGTTGAGGAGTTGTGTCCGTTGTATCCGTGTTATTTAGACTTTGTGGTGTATCTGCAATATCCGTTGCATTTGGCGTGCCTGTGCCATCTGTAGGAAAATCTGTATTTTGCGGACTTTGCGTATTTTGTGTCGGCGAGGGAGCGGATTGGGCCGATTGGGAGGATGTATCTGACGTTTTTTTAGATGTCCGAAAGGGGTTGAGCGAGTGAAAAAATTGGCTTACTCGATTCGTGTTGGCTGGTTCGCCGGCGGCGTTTTCTCTACTGGTGGTCGGCTCTCGGCGTAAGAGTCGGATTTCCCACCATACGAGCGGTTCCTCTTGACGAGCCTGTAATCGGTCGGTCTCTTGAGGTGGCTCGCCGATCAACATCCATGGAAAAACCCACGTGTAGACGAACCAGCCGAACGCCGCTAACCATAATGTTGTAATTGCCAATTGATATTTTATTGAGTACACAAGAGTATCCTCAGAAGAAAAGTCTCGGGGAATGGGAAGACGATCCGTTTTTTGACAGGCTATACATTGTTTCGGTAACTTCTTTCCCTGTGACGGATGGATTCCTGCCTAATTCGATTCCACTTTTGGGAAAATATCGGCGAACCACGTCCAAAATACCATGTCTAGTGGCCGCAGGACGTTGACATCCTTCCGTACCACTACGCCAGTATAGCGGCTCCGTTTTGAAAAGGAAAGTTTTGGTCTCTATTTCATTGGATTTTTGTGCTTGAAGTGTGGACTGAAGGGTTCGGTGGATTTCCAAAAAATAGACTTTTCACCTCTAGGGGCATCCCTTGCGATGTGGACTTGCGTAGAATAGACAAACTGATTTTCCTTTTGGATTCATACGGTTTCCTATCATCGTTCTGATGGCGGATCGTTGTGGAAATTCCGTGATCCAACGATAGAGCCGGTCAAGTTGATTCCCTGTTTATCTGTAACGAGGTGATCCTAGTGGAAAGGGTGGAGCGAGAGGGAATTTCGGGAGACTGAAAAAATTTTGACTGTTTTGCGAAAAATATTTGCATTATCCATTTTAGCGATTCGTTGTATTTTATATAACCGTTAAAATGATTATACTGTCAAGTTATCCCATGTTAAAAACCGTATTCAGGAGAATAGATATATTCTTCCGAATCGGAAAATATGTTGCAATTGAATCTGCGGTTCCATTTTGTGCGCAGCGCATATCGATATGGACCATGGATTTTTGGATAGAGATAAATACAACGGAGCTTTTTGTTGGTTCGGTCCATTTGGGGATGGATCAGGGGCTGTGGAATGACCTCTGAGACTTTTCAACGTTTTTGGAACTCAAAAGGGACGTTCGAGTTGACGAACAGGACGAACAAACGCCGTCGTTCGAATACGTTTGAACAGGAGATAAAGAGAGTGCGTAACTTCCGATTTTTATTTTCGAAACGAATTGCGGCGTGGAGTGGTGCGGGGAAACCGGCGAAAAAGAGCGACAAAAGTCTGGCCTTCGGACGAGGATTGCTCGGCGGAAGTGGCTTTAGAGCACGTTTGAAACGTCGCCTTTTGTGTGAAACGCTCGAATCGCGACAATTGCTTTCGATTTCGCAACCCCTGGCGAGCTGCGAGTTTCCCGTCGTTGAGGACACGGCTAATACTGTGTCTCAGGAGTCGAACGCGCAGACGACGATTACGGAGGAAGAACTCCAATCGGTGACCTCCTATTTGGCCAATACGGCTTATCTAGGGAGTACTACAGATACAGCCCATGCCGACAATACCGGCGATGCTCAAACGGCGGAATCACAAGCCGCGCCAGTTGCTTCGGACGGTTCCGAGATGGCTGATGTCGATATTAGTGTTTTGCCCAGTCCGGAAAATGTGACCGCGTCCGCTCAAAATGCGACGACCGTACAATTGAATTGGACGGCGTCGGACGGCGCGTCGGGATATAAGATCGAACGTTTGGACAGTCCGTCAACGGAGTGGACGGTCGCGTTTAGTTCGTCGAATTCCTATACGGATCGCTGGTTGGATTCCGGGACCAACTATCGTTATCGGGTGTACGCCTTGTCCGGCGGCGAAACATCCGAAGCGTCGGATGAGGTGAGTGTGACTACACCGACGGCGAATCGGTTGCTGATTACCGATGTCATGGAAACGGAAACCTCGATTACCTTCCAGTTTTCCCAAGAGATCGATACCGATAATTTCGAGCGAATGAAAGATACCGCTCTCTATCTGATTCCATTTGGTGAATCCGTGGGTAGTCCTATCTCTGCTTCGGAAATTACGTACACGTCGTTGTCGTTGACCTGGACGCCGAAATCAGGAACGATTCCGGCCAGTGGAAACTATACGCTCGAACTGTCTGCCCCCTGCTTTCAAGCGGAAGAGGGTGGAACTTATTTATACGGCGGAATTGGTGGGCTTCGATTCTCTCTGGTGACATTAGGCTCCGCGACACTCGTCCAACAGGATGATCAAACGCTTCAAGATGGCAGTTATTCTGTACCGTTTTGGACGGACTGGAACGGTGACGGCCTTTCGGATCTCGTCGTCGGAATACAAGTTGTTGAGGGCAGCACGACTGTGGGAAAGGTGAAAGTCCATCTGAATTCTGGAACTGCCACCAATCCAAAATTTCTCGCGGAAGATGCTTTCTTCGTTCAATATCAGGGGAGCGATTTAACGGTGGCCTCGTCCGGTTGTCTCGGAGCGTTTTCGTTGATGTCGGATTACGATGGCGATGGGAAGGCGGATCTCTGGATTGGACAATCGGATGGTTCGATCTGGATTTATCGCAATACTGGAACCGCAAGCAATCCACTCTTTACGACCACTCGTGTTCAAGTAAAATCGGAGACGGAAGCGGGATATCTGACTGAAAATTTGAACGTCGGCAACCGAGCGGCGTTCTCGATCGCCGATATTAACGACGATGGCCGTATGGAAATTTATATCGGTAACGTCAATGGTCAGATATTCTACGCCAATGAGGAATCGTCGTTGGGCGATGGCGTATTTTCCTATCCGCAGGATTTACTGATTGATGGCGACGCGGTTAAAGTAGATGTCGGTCGAACCAGTCCAGTCATCGTCGATCTGAATAACGATGGGCGATTGGATCTCGTGGTGGGCGACACCAATGGCTATTTGTGGTTTTTCGAGAATGTTGGGACGACCGCCCAGGCGACCTTTTTGGAACCGGTATTGCTGACTACCAGTGACGGTGTGCTGATCAAGCTGAGTGGACGCTCACGACCGACTGCCGGTGATTACAATGGTGACGGGCGTGTCGATCTGCTCGTCGGTTGCTCCGATGGTACGGTTTCCGTTTTTCTGAACGAAGGTTGGGGAAGTGCTGAGAACGGTTCCATTATCAATTGGGATACGACGAGTACGACGTTTAATTACGTGACTCATTTGCCACTTTCTGATGCTGGAGATATCGTGATTACGCCGACTTGGCCGACCGTGGTCACGACGGGGGAAATGGCGACATTCGCCGCTCAAGCGACTGGCGGAACCGGGACACTCGTTTATAAATGGTATGTGGATGACGCGACAACACCCTTTGCCACCTCGAACGCGGCGAGTTACACTTTTACCGATTACGCGACCCATACCATTAAATTGGTTGTGAGCGACGCCGATGGGAAGTCGTCTGAAACCTCTCGTACCTTTGTGGTTAAAACCCGTCCGAGTATCGCGGTCACCAATCCGGGATCGCATCAGGTCAATACGAGTGTGACATTTACCGGTACGCTATCGCAAAATAGTCAGTCGATTACCGATCTGACAGGCTGGACGGTCACATGGAATTTTGGGGATGAGTCGGAAAATGTCAACGGAACATTGACACCTGCACATACGTATGCGAGTGCTGGTACGTATACAGTGACCATGACGGCGGTCGATTTGGACGGTCGTTCGAGTATCGCCACGCAAACGATCGTGATCAACGCGGATCAGGAATTGACGATCACCCCTGTTTGGCCGCTTGCGGTTGTCCCAGGACAGGGTGCGGCGTTTCTTGTTACGGCATCCGGCGGCGTGGGCGATCTGAGTTACGCTTGGTATCTAGATGGTTCGGATACGCCTTTTGCGACCACGAGTAGTGCCGCGTATACGTTTACCGAGTCGGGTTCGTACAGTGTACGAATTGTCGTGACTGACTCCGAGACTCATTCGAAGGATGTGACGCAAACTATTACGGTCAAAGGAACTCCGGTCGAAACAATTGCCGATCCAGGTACACAAAAAATCGGTGAGAGTACGACTTTTGTCGGTACGCTTTCGCAAGATGGACAATCGGTCACCGATCTGATCGGGTGGACAATCTCGTGGGATTTTGGCGACGGTTCGGAAAAAGTGACCGGAACATTGACACCTGCACATACGTTTGTGAGTGTTGGTACGTACACGGTGACGATGAAGGCAATTGATTCGGAAGGTCGTTCAAGCGTGGTGACTCAGAGCGTGGTGGTGAGCGATTCGTCGGTCATTGCCGTGACACCGACGTGGCCGACGGCGGTGACTGTGGGCAAAGAGGCGACCTTTGCAGCGACGGCGGGCGGTACGGGCTGTCTGACTTTTGCGTGGTATTTGGGCGACGCGACTGAGCCATTTGCGACCGGTACGAGCGTGACTCATACATTTGACGCTAAAGGAAGTTATTCGATTACGCTTAAAGTGACTGATTCGCAAAGTGGAACAGCGTCGGTACAAAAAACGATTTCCGTTCATACCTCGCCAGAGGCAAGTATCCAAGAACCGGGAGCGGTCTATGCCGAGAATGAATATGCGTTCACTGGATCCTTGTCGCAAGATGGAGCGAATGTGACTGATTTGGCCGGTTGGACGGTTACGTGGAATTTTGGCGACGGCTCCGAAGCGGTGAGCGGAACGCTGCTCCAATCGCATACCTATGCGGAGGAGGGAACGTACACGGTGACGATGAAGGCGACCGATTCAGAAGGTCGTATTGGAACTTATGAGCGGACGATTACGGTGAAGCCGGCCTCGTCGCACTGGAATGTGACACCAGAAATTGTGGTACCATCCGGTATGAAGGAAGGTACCGAGGCGACCATTACGTTAAAATTGACGGACGCCGAAGGAAATGAGATTACCGATTTTACAAATGTGACGGTCACGTGGGTCTTTAGCGATTCCAATACCCCAGTAACGGTGACTGGTGCGTCCACGGTCAAAAAGACATGGACGCAGGACGGCATGTACACGGTGAGCGTGATTGCCACCAATGGCGGCGGACAAAAGACGACGGAAAAAGACGCGGCGGTGGTCGTGGAAAATATGGCTCCGATCGTCGAATTTATCGATATGCCGGAATCCATTACCGCTGGAGTACCGGTTGATCTGTACGTCAAAGTAACCGATCCTAGCTCGTCGGATAATGCCGTAGTATCATGGTACTTTGATGGTTCTACCACCTTGTCCAATATTGGCACGCATATTCGTTATAGTTTCACGACTTCAGGTGAGCATACGATTCGTGTGACGGCGAATGACGGCACAGCGATTGGCGAAGCGACCATTACGGTCAACGTGCTGGCGAGTAAAGCCCCGACCGCCGCGATTACGATGCCAGGCCAGATCGTTGAGAACGTCGAGGCGACACTCAACGGTACGCTCACTGTTGACGGGAAGGAAATTACCAAAGAAGACGAAGCGTTTAAGGATTATACGGTTACATGGAATTTTGGCGATAGTACCGCCGTGACCACCGGGACACTTAAACCGGTACATACGTACACTGCAGTGGGTGAATATACTGTCACACTCACCATTAAGTACAACGCCGATACATCGTTGACGAGTACTCAAACGGTGACTGTCAATGTGGTATCCGCGGTGACGCCGACGGGGTCGATCACGCCACCGAGTGGTGAGATCATCGCTGGTTCGGAATCGACCTTCACCGGCACGATGATGGTTGGTGGTAAGGAAATTACCAAGGATGACGAAGCGTTTAAGAATTACACGGTTACGTGGAATTTTGGCGATGGTTCAGACGTGGTGACCGGTACGCTCAATCCGATGCATACGTATCCCTCTGCCGGGAATTATACCGTCACGATGAAAATCGTTTATAACGCCGACACGACGATTTCCGATACCAAAACGGTGAAGGTGAATGTGATTTCACAAGTGGCTCCGGTGGGTACCATTACGCCGCCTGATCGTGTGGTTGCGGGTGAAGAATCGACCTTTACCGGCAGTTTCAAGGTCAATGATCAGGATGTGACCGAAGCGGACGAAAAATTCGGTGACTATACGGTCACGTGGGATTTTGGCGACGGTTCACAGGTCGTGACTGGTACGCTCAATCCGATGCATACGTATCCCTCTGCCGGGAATTATACCGTCACGATGAAGATCGTTTACAACGCCGACACGACGATTTCCAACACCAAAACGGTGAAGGTGACCGTGCTCTCGGATAAGACGCCGACGGGTTCGATTACGGCTCCGGATAAGATCGTGAAGGGCGATGCCGCGGCCTTTACCGGTACGA
Organism: Thermoguttaceae bacterium; assembly: GCA_028694795.1. Classification (GTDB taxonomy): domain Bacteria; phylum Planctomycetota; class Planctomycetia; order Pirellulales; family Thermoguttaceae; genus JAQVKF01. The sequence continues at coordinate 44,634 of JAQVKF010000001.1, forward strand.
TGACGGTTGGTGGCGAGGAAATTACCAAGGATGACGAAGCGTTTAAGGACTACACGGTTACGTGGAATTTTGGTGATGGTTCGGACGTGGTGACCGGTACGCTCAATCCGACGCATACGTATACCTCTGCCGGGAATTATACCGTCACGATGAAGATCGTTTACAACGCCGACACGACGATTTCCAACACGGTAACGGTCTCGGTGACTGTGGAGAAGTCGGTGAACGAACCCGATCTGGACGAAGTGACGGTCACGCTTCCGGAATATGTCGTACCATATCAACCGGCCAATCTGACAATTACGGTTCCGGATGACGCGGATGTGACATGGACGGCGACGGTTGATTGGGGCGATGGTTCTGAAATCGTCAAAGTGAATAGCAAGAGCGATCTGAACGTGTGGCACGCCTATCAAAAGACTGGCGATTACGAGATTAAGATCATCGTTGGCACCCAGGAATTTACCACGGAACGAACGATTACCGAATCGCTTAACGTACGTTACGGTATTTCACAGGGAGCGGATCCGCACCATTCGGACGAAACGAGTATTTTTATCGCTCTTTCTCCGGAACAGACGCGTGTGATCCTCGAACAAAATAAGGCGACTGGCGAGCGGTGGCTTCGTTGTGTGAACGATCGCACAAAAATTCAGTTAGATAAACCTACATCAGGTGGACAATTATACATCTATGCGAGTGACCAATCTTCGTCGATTAGTGTCACTTCGTTGGTGACTTCGAAAGTGACGATTATCGGCGGTGCGGGAAATGATTACATTCTCGGCGGCTCGGGGACAAATGTCTTGGTCGGTGGTGAGGGTAATGACTGGCTTTTCGGCGGCGTGGGCAATGGAACGCTGCTCGGCCTAGGTGGAAATGACCGCTTGATTACGAGCCATGGATACAACGTACTTGTCGGCGGTACGGGGAATAATCGGTTGGGAGCGTATTCCGGTAATGATTTGCTCGTCGCGGGTTCGACTTCGTATGACGACATTTCGGCATCGGCGACACACGCGTCGGCGAAGATCAATTTTGTGGCTTATGAGGCGATTTTCTCAGAATGGATGAGTGGCGTCTCGCTTTCCAACCGTCAAACGGCGATTACCAGTGGTGTCGGCGAGAATGACGCCTATAAACTGGTGCCCGAAGAGACCGTGTTTGGTGTGGGGACGAATCTCATTGTCGGCGGCCATGGCAATTCTTGGATTGTTGCTACCAAGGCGACCGATCCGATTGTTTCGCTGACTAAGCCAGGTACCATTACCGCGGGTAAGGAAACGACCTTCACCGGTTCGATTACGCAAAATGGTGTTAAAATAACGAACACCAAAGGTTGGACCATTACATGGGATTTTGGTGACGGTTCCACCGACACGACGGGCACCCTGACGCCAAAACATACGTATACGAAGGCGGTTTCGTACACCGTTCGCCTAACGACGACCGACCCGAAGGGGCGAAGTGGTTCGGCAACGAAGACTATCACTGTCGCGGCGGCCTCCGAGATTGCGGTAGTTCCGACTTGGCCCAGCGCGGTGACGACAGGTACGGTGACCACCTTTAAGGCGGCTGCGACCGGTGGTAGTGGTTCGTACACGTATAAATGGTTCTTGGGCAGTGCGACGACGGCTTTTGCGACGGGCAGTTCTGTCAATTATACCTTCACAACATCCGGAACGTATACCGTCAAGCTCGTGGTCAGCGATACAGCGGGTAAGTCGACGACGATCTCGAAAGAATTTTCGGTCAAGTCGGCTCCCACGTTGGTGGTGACCGCACCAGAATCGCCCAAAGCGAATGCGGTAGGAACCTATACAGGCACAATCACGCAGGATGGCAAGGCGGTGACCGACCTGACCGGTTGGACTGTCGAGTGGAACTTTGGTGACCAAACCAGCAAAGTTACCGGGACACTCACTCCTACTCATACTTATGCCCAAGGTGGAACCTACACCATAACGATGACGGCGACGGACAGTGGTGGACGTAAGGCGACCAAAACGCTTTCGGTGGTGGTTGATACGAGCCTTGTGGTGGTGACTTGGCCAGACGCTGGTGTGGAGCCGAACAAGGAGATTACCTGTGCGGCGACTCCATCGAAGACTGGTTCAGAGCAGAATTACCACTGGTTGGTTAATGGTGTTTCGGCGGGTAACGAATCAACGCTGAAGCACACCTTTACCGAATCGGGCGACTATATCATTACGTTGGAGGTAACCGAAGGTAGTAAAACGGAAACGATTACCCATACGGTTCCCGTTAAATTGGCCCCTGTGCCGGTGGTGAATAATCCGGGAAATGTCGTCGTTAAAAAGGACGTTCCATTTACAGGTTCGATCTCGCAAGACGGTAAAGCGGTGACCGCTCTGACTGGTTGGACCATAAAATGGAATTTCGGCGACCAGAGCGAAGTGGTGACCGGTACCCTGACGCCCAAACATCAATATGCTTCCACGGGCGAATATACCGTTACGCTCACGACGACCGACTCGGAAGGCCGAACCGGTTCGACGACCTATAAAGTGAACGTTATCGAATCGAGCAACATTACGATTACGCCGACTTGGCCGACTGCGGTGATCCCGAATAACGCGGTGGCTTTCTCGGCTACGGCGACCGGTGGGGTTGGCGCACTGACTTACGCTTGGTATCAAGATAACATTTCGACGCCGTTTGCCACGACATCGAGTGTGAGTCGAGCGTTCACCGCTGTGGGTACGTACATGATCAAGCTGGTGGTGACCGGCACAGATGGCAGCACGGCCTCGGTCTCGAAAGAGATTGTCGTTAGGACATCGCCCACATTGACGCTGGATGCTCCTGAATCGGTGAAAGCGAGTGATGGGGCGGCGTTTACCGGTACGATTACGCAAAACAGCACGGTCATTACCGATCTGACTGGTTGGACCGTCACGTGGAACTTCGGCGACGAAAGCGATGCTGCCAATGGAACGTTGACGCCGGTTCATACATACACGGAAGCCGGAACCTATACGGTGACTTTTACGGCGACCGATTCGGATGGCCGTACGGCGACGCAGACAGCCTCGCTTGTCGTGACAACGAACCTAGTTACCGTGGAATGGCCGACGATAGGAGTAAAGCCGAACGATAATATTACCTGTACGGCCAACCCTATCGATCCAGAAAGTGAACTTGTGTACACTTGGAAAATTGACGGGGCCGCGATGTCGAATACGAGCACACTGATTCATATTTTCGATACCGCCGGTAGTTATACCGTGACACTGGACGTGACCAAAGGAAACCAAACGGAGAGTTATACGCATACGATCGTGGTCAAATCATCGCCTGAAGCGTCGATCACGAATCCTGGTGTATTGACGGTGGATGAAACGAACGACTTTTTGGCCACACTAACGCAAGATGGTGGAACGATTGCCGATTTGACCGGTTGGACGATCAGCTGGAATTTCGGCGACGCGAGCGACGTGGTGACAGGAACGTTAGCTCCAGAACATACGTATACTGAAGCTGGAAATTACACGATCTCCTTTACGACAACCGACTCGGAAGGTCGAATGATTACCGTGACGCGTGAGGTTGTCGTCTCTGAGGCGATTACGTTAGCGCCGACTTGGCCGAGCGCGGTCACTCCGGGCAAATCAATTGATTTTACGGTGACGGCGGAAGGTGGTACCGGCGAGTTGACCTATGCATGGTATTTGGACGATGCGACCGAACCTTTTGCCACGACAGCTGAGGCGAATTATACGTTCACTGATGCTGGTACGTACACGATTAAAATCAAGGTTGCCGATAGCGTTGGTCTGACAACGACTCTATCCCATTCTGTTTTGGTCAAATCCATACCGGGAGCAGCCATTGAAGTGCCGCAGCCCGCTCCGGTAAACGTGGAAACGACGATCACTGGGGCGATTACGCAGGACGGTGTACCTGTGACCGATCAGGCGGGTTGGACGGTTGTGTGGAACTTTGGCGACACGACGAGCGATTCAACAGGGACGCTGACGCCGAAACATACGTATACTGTTCCGGGCGAATATACTGTTACGTTGAATGCCACCGATCCGGAAGGCCGTGCCGCGGCAGTTGCGACGCAAACGATTCTGGTCGAAGGAATTGCGGCGACCATTGATCGATGGTCTGACAAGCCCCTTTATCCGGGCGATCAGGAATCGTTCTCCGTGAATGTGGAAAGTTGGGGGGAAGTTAGCGAGTTGAGCTACATTTGGTCGATGGGCTCGACGATTTTCTCCACGGATGAAAATGTGGAATATACATTCACGAGCGCGGGAACGCACGCACTTTCGTTGACCGTAACGGATGGCACGTACAGTTCGACCGCCACGATGACGCTGACTGTTCATGCTGGTCCGACCGCGACGGTTACCGCGGCAAGTTCGGGCATGACGGGCAAGGATATCGCATTCAAAACGACCATTAAACAGGATAATAAAACGGTTACCGATTTGCAAGGTTGGACGGTCGAGTGGGATTTCGGTGATGGTTCAGAGGTCGAAACGGGTGACTCGCTTACGCACAGATTCGAGACGGAGGGAACTTACTACGTTACGTTGACGGTGACCGATCCGGAAGGACGTGAAACGTCCTTGGAACATGAGATTGCGATGACGCAAACTCCTGAAATCGAAGTGCACAGTGTCGAATGTTCCGTAGACGGGATTATGCCAGAGGAAGAAGTTGAGTTTTGGCCCGATTTCGACACGCGTGGCGATGTCGGCGAGAATTTGAAATACTACTGGTATCTCGACGGTACTCGTTTATCCTATGTTTCCACGTCACAAGATTATGTGACGCTGAGCTTCGAGGAATCTGGTGAACATACGATCAAGTGTCGCGTGTGGGAAGGTTTGGTTTATGGTGAAAGTGAAGTGACGGTGACGGTCAAATCGGCTCCAGAAGCGACGTTAAGCGTCTCGGCGGAGGTTCCACGTGTGGGCGATGAGGTCGCGTTCACTGGTGTGGTGAGGCAGGATGGTCAGACAATCACCGATTTTACCAATTGGGCGTTTGCGTGGAATTTTGGCGGTACGAACACGATTACGACCACGACACCGAATGCTGATTATAAGTTCACTTCCATGGGTACATACACGGTGACATTGACGTTGACCGATCCGGATGGACGAACCAATACGCAGACTTGCGTGGTCACAGTCCAAGATACAATGTTGGAAGTTTCAATGGACTGGCCCAATGGTGCGCAACCGGGCAGCATAACCGATTTCGCGGCGGCGGTGACCAAATGGACCGGCGAGGAAACACTTTCCTACTATTGGTATCTCGGCGATTCGACAGAACCGTTTATGGAAGGATTAGAAGGGAGTTTCATCTTCACAGAGGTGGGCAATTACGCAGTTCGGTTCGTGGCGACGGATGGTGGCGAAAATACGGTGATGCGATTGCAAACGATCCATGTGGCCAGTGCGCCGGTGGCGACACTCACGACCTCGACGACCGAGGCGAAAACGGGCGAAACCGTCTCACTTTCCGCCGCGATCACGCAGGATGGTCAGGAGGTGAATGACTTCACTGGTTGGACTTTCGCGTGGAACTTTGCGGACGGTTCGTCGGATAATACGAGTCAGCCAGATGTGACCAAGGTGTGGAGCGCGGTGGGTGAATACACCGTGAAGTTGACGGCGACCGATCCCGAAGGTCGTAAGACGACGGCGGAGATCGGGATGAAGGTCACCCAGAGCGACTGGAAAGCCGTAGCCGCGATGACGGCTCCTGAATCCATTTCCGAAGGTTCCGAAGTGGAGTTGGTCCTTTCATTGACCGATGACGATGGAAATGCGATCACCGATTGGACCAATTATCAAATTGCCTGGGATTTTGGCGATCAAACCACACAGACGGTTCAGATCGCTTCGACGGTGATGAAAACTTGGTCACGTAATGGTATGTACATGGTACATGCGACCATTACCAATCCGGATGGGCAATCGGTACAGACGCAACTTGCGGTGAGCGTGCTGAATGTAGTACCTGTGGTGGCGTTCAGTAATGTTCCGGAGACGATTCGGGCAGGTGAAGTGGTGACGTTGGATGTGACCGTGACCGATCCCGGTGCCGATAGTTCTGTGATTCAATGGTATTTTGGCGGTGAAACAACTGCTTCGCGGACGGGGACGAAAGTGGTTTGTACGTTCGACGCGGCGGGTGATTATCTGATTCGTGTGACGGCAAACGATGGAATGGATATCGGTTCAGTGGAACGAACATTCACGGTACTTGCGGCGCAGGAAACGGATGAAACCGAAGAGTAATCGTGAGTGAGTGAATGAGGTATGCAGCGTCACCAGTCGTGGCGGCTGCATTTTTTTTATAAATTTATCCCTGTCCACTTTGCGTTTCCATACGCAATTTTTCGTTGTGAAATTGCCCGTGGCTGAGTTCAAGTTTATCATGTTTTCAAATGGAACGAATTTAGATTCCGATTGGAAGTGAACCATGAGAAAAGAGTCCAATTTTGCGGTCATTCTTCCAGCGGCTGGTCGAAGCCGACGATTTCTATCTCCTGTGAACGTGGCCACAAGTGATACTGTGTCTTGGACCGATTTGAAAAAAGTGTACACGTTTTTGCTCGATCGTCCGGTTTGGAGCTTTGCGACGGAACTTTTCGCGAAACGAGAGGATGTGGCGAAAATACTACTCGTGATCGCTCCGGAAGACCAGGAATGTTTGCGACAACAACTCGCTCGGCTGGTCGCGGACGGACACACCGCGTTGCGGCGGGTGGAACTGGTCCATGGTGGGGCGGAGCGAAGCGATTCAATTCGTAATGCGATTGGGCGATTGCTCGAAACGGATACGGACAGTGGTATCGGTTGGATCGCGGTACACGACGCGGCAAGACCCTGTATTACGGCCGGAGAGATTGATCGGATATTTATGACTGCTCGACAATGTCGTGCGGTCATTCCCGCGATTCCGGTGGCTGCGACACTTAAACGTGAACGGATGATTTTCGATTCGGATGAAATAGGAAAAGAGGAGAATGGCCAGATATTCAAAAGTTCACCGATGAATGAAAAAATATCCATGAATGAAAAAAAACAGATGAACGAAACGACATGGATTGGTGAAACGGTTTCACGAAAAGGATTGTGGGAGGCTCAGACGCCTCAGGTGTTTGAAAAATCAATTTTAGTCGAAGCCTATCGTCAAGCGGAATGGGACACAGATCATTCGACCGCGGTGCTACCGACCGATGACGCTCAGCTGGTTGAGCGATTGGGCGTACCGGTTGCCATGGTCCGCTGCTCGTCCATGAATCTCAAAATTACCACCCAGGAAGATTTACGCCTAGCGGAAGCAATTTTGCGGAGCCGACTTCCCACCGATCCGTCCTAACCATGGCTCGTTTCCGGTGGTGACGGGGCGGTTTCTTCTTCGGCAAGAACCTCAAATGGAGCGAGTTCTTCGAGCGATGGCCCCGAAACCACGTGCCCCGTCCAGAGAATGAACGCCGATTCGCCCAACTGATCGACCCATTCGAGACCGAGTTTCATTCGTTGAGCGAGTGGCAATACGACGACCAGCCGTTTTGCTCCGTTGAGCGGTTCTGGCGATAGTGCGTAGAAAAAATCGAGGTAACTCGTGGTTTCGTAACAGGTTGCGAGCAGTGTTTCCAATATTTCCGGCGTTAATCGCTCTTCGTGCGCTGCGGGTATGAGAAAAATTTCGCAAGACGTGTGAGGTGAATCGGTCAGCACTTGGCGAATGAGCTGTTGGATTTTCGGTACGATACCCGGTTTTGAAAAATCCAAACTCCGAAAAATTAGGATTAAATGTCCACCACGGTGGATGACCGCGGGCAATACGGAGGAAATGTGCGTTTCAATATTTTGTGATTTTTCAGTCTGAACTAAATTGGGCAAATGGTCCAAATCGACGACGACTTCCGAGAGCATGTTGCTGTCCGTAGGGACGGTCCGTGTCGTTTTAGAGCGTGGTGACCGTGTCAAAGAGCGCGGCAGCGTGGGGAGCGGAGGAAGATCGAAAGTGATCCTGAACCGTTCTTCCGCTTCTTGAAATAAATCAATTAAATCTTGCGTCTGGAGCGTTTGCGTTTCGAGGATGGTATAAGGCGGGCGAGGCTGAAAACGCAATCCCAACGCGGCCGCGTGGCGTCGAAACTCGGTACCAGGAAGTACTGAAAGATGAAAAATCTGGACCTCTGTCCATTGCTCACGCATCGCTTCGAGCTGATCAAAACCGCGTCGAATTGATTCCACGGTATCGCCCGGCAGACCGAGAATCAGATCAATACGAACCTGGATACTGGCACGCCGTAATTCACGACAACCCACCTCGAGTTTGGGCAGATTGACGTGGCGACCGGCCAGACGCTGAGTTGTCGGATCGACTGTTTGCAGACCGACTTCTACCTCATAAAAACCCGCCGCGGCAAGGAGTTCCGCGATTTCTTGCGTCACACTTTCCGCACGCAATTCGCCAAAAAGCGAAAAACGACGTGTGATAGTACCATCCGGGCGGCGTTCGATTCGGTTGTGTTTGGCAAAAATTTCGAGAAAATCGATAAAATCGGGCCGCTGATTAAGCGTCGGGTCGAGCAGCACGATCTCCTGCACGCCACGTTCACACGCCCATGATACCATGCGGTCCACTTCTTCTAGCGGCAAATAAGATTGCTCCGCGAAACCTTTTGGATAGTAGCAAAATCGACATCGATAACAGCAGCCTCGCATCGTCTCCAGAAAAAGCGGATATTCTGGACCACAAGGCAAAATACCACTCCGATAGGGTGATTCGATATTTCCCAACTGAACCGGAACCGAGACAGAAGTCCATGGGTCTAACGCATTGGAGGGGGAGTATGGAAGAAAAATTCCACCTGGAATGGTTGAAGGAGACGATTGGCTCATGAGAGTTGAAACCGTCCGGGCGACTCCATTAGGGTCGGAAGTGAGCGGAATGTCGATTGCGGATGTCGAGCGGTTGGTTAGAAACCATCGTAAAAAACGCACGAACGTTTCTTCGCCCTCTCCGATACAGATAAAATCGGCCACTTCCGTTCGCAAGATACGTTCGTTATCGGTGGTAATTTCCGGCCCACCCAACAGGATGACCAACTCAGGACACTGTTCTTTGAGACGCTTTGCAAGTTCAAGGGTGCGTTCGATATTCCACAAAAAACAGGAAAAACCCACAATCTGCGGTTGACGCCGCAAAATGGCCGCGACCACACCCGCATCGCAAAGACGATATTCTTCATCGCCAGGCTGGACGATATCGATATCAAAATCAGTTGCCTCGGCGGAACTGTGGGATGCGGCGGAACCGAGCGTTGTCAGCCCCGCTTGATAAGCTGCCTGCTTAAGATACCCTGCCGCGAGGGGAATATTTTCCTCACGTACCTCCGCTCCGGGTGGTTGTGGAATCGGAAGCTGCAACAAAACCACTCGATATCGCGACATGGAGACATCCGCTCCTTCACCTGAAAATAAAAAACGTCATCCCGATGGTCCACGATCACAAAATCGTGCCGCGAGAAACTTGCTATTGCAAGCAGTAGCGATTTGCAATCGTGATGCCGGACATGAGCGAACCGATAATGCCAACCATACCCTGATCGGTACCACAAAGAAACAGATTGTCCAAGTGGGTTCGCCCATCATAACGCTTGACCGGCGCCCCGTAGATTGCCCCGTGGATGCGACCGGTGAACCGTCGGATGGTTTTGGGCGTAAAGATCTCCGTATCCGTCACATAAGGACGAAAATCGGGCACAAGCGACATCGCCGATGCGTTAATCCGTTCTGACCATCGGTTTTTCTCCGACCTATAATCGGTTGGCGAGAGTTCGTTCCAACGTTCGTGACCAGCTAGTGCCGTAATACGAATGGAATGTTCTTCCAATGGCTGGTCGTAACGGTAATTATCCGGACAGCAAATCAGGCCTGAACGTAAATCGGCGAAATCGCTGGTCGGTTCATAATGGAAAAATGGCGTATGCGAGAAAAACGTCGCGGTGTCATCAATGCCCAACTTCGCTGGCTCACGATCGAGTGACGAAATAATCTCCATGAACGCGAGTTCGCCCGCCGTCGCCGTCGGTTGTGAATTCGGCCCACCTCCATCGCACATCCGTAACGTTTCCGGCCAACCCGCCGAGGAAAGTATCTGCTTGGCTTCCACCTCCGTTCCGTCATCCAATATCACCGAACGAATCAGGTCTTTTTCGACCACGAGTCGCGATACCCCCGTTTTGAGACGAAGCTCGCCACCCATGCCGCAAAAACGCTCCATTAAGCGACATAATATCTGACGAATTCCCGAACGCGGACGTCCAAAGCCTTCTAGGTAAATCGAACGAAAGAGAATCGAAAATTGACCAAAATCCAGGTCGCGACCGCGCGGGCCGCCATAAAATAGAAGTGGACAAAAAAGCATTTCTTCCAGTTGCGAGTCGGTAATGAACTCTCGAACGACCGAACGGGCTGAAACATTGCATTCAGGCGAACCTAGTTGGGCATATTCCGCTACGTGACCGATTAAACGCTCGAAACCGTCTATCTGGTCCGGAAAACGCTCACGAATCTCCGATTTTAACTGTTCGATATCGTTGGTAAAGCGGAGTTTGCAGTCCGGAAAACGGATGGACGATCCCTTTTGCGGAACGAGCGAGAAGTCGTCCCACGAAATCCGAAGTTGGCGTAACATCTTACTGAGCGGACCACGCATACCACGCGGCGCGTAATTCGTCACCACATGTAAACCGACTTCAATCAGTCGATTCCCACGTCGGTAGAACGAGTTCATTCCCCCAATTTCGCGTTGACGCTCTAACATCAACACACGTTGGCCATAATGCGCCAGGCGTATTCCTGCCGCAAGTCCTGACATTCCCGCACCAATAATAATTGCGTCGTATTTCATGTCTATGATTATAACTACTCGAATAGGAAATGAAACCGATTGCCCGTCTGATCAAATGATTTTCATCGAAAATGCCTCAAGACGAAGCGAATTTTTTTGCTAGGTCACTTTTGCCGCATTTTCGCTAGACGTTGATGGATCGCCAACACTACCGGCGATGGCAAAAAGCGTTGGAGCGACGCCTCATCAGCCAATGGATAAATTTCCTTAATCAACGAACTCGAAACATGCGCAAGTTCTCCGTCCGCAATCATAAAGAGGGTCTCAATCTCCGGTGCTAACCGACGATTTGCCATCATCATCGTCAACTCCGCCGGAATGTCGGTGATTGGACGCACACCTCGGATCATCACTCGCGAGCCGCATTGATTCACAAAATTGACCGCCAAACCGTCAAACGCTCGAACCTCCACATTCGACAAATGCTTGGCCGATTGCCGGATCAGCTCAACCCGTTCCTCTACCGTAAACATCGGAGTCTTTTCCGCATTCGTCCCAATTCCTACAATCAGTCGATCGAACAATCGACACGCTCGCTCCATCACATTCAAGTGACCTAAGGTGATCGGATCGAACGAACCGGGATAAACGGCTATACGGTTACTTAAGGCGGTCATTTTGAAAAATGAATCTTTCTATCGATTGTGACATCCGTGCTAGGGAAATCGAGCGGCATTCACGGTGTTGGCTGAAAACGCGGTTTCTACGAATGGCTTCCACAAAAAACAGACCGTCGGTCTGTTCTTGGCTTCGGGCACCATGGCAACCAGATGCCGCGACAATCAGATACCGCCGCAACCAGCCGACAACCTACGATCACTTTGGCAACTCGCCTCTCACCACCAGTGGGATATGACTACGAACGCCGCGGTCGTATCATCGTGGATCGAACGCTTAGCTCAAAAATTCTTCGATCAGATCAAACGCCTTTTCGAGCTGTTCCATGCTCGAGGCGAATGACGCTCGGACGTAACCCTCCGTACCAAACGCCGAACCCATGACCGTGGCGACACCCTTCTTTTCGAGCAATTCAAGGCACCACTGGGAGGAATTGTCGATCTGCATTTCGCCGTATTTTCGACCTAAGTGCTTGCTGATATTGAAGAACGCGTAAAAAGCTCCATCCATGCTCGTGCTGGAAAGACCATCAATTGCCGCGATACGCTGCTTCACAAAATTACGACGCTTTTCGAATTCCGCGTGCATTTTGCTCACGCATTCCTGTGGACCGCGTAACGCCGCAATGGCCGCGTATTGGCTAATGCTGCATGGATTCGAGGTCTCTTGGCTCTGAAGTGCTGCGATTGATTTGGAAATCTGCGGTGGGGCAATCGACCAACCAATACGCCAACCCGTCATCGCATACGTCTTACTCACTCCGTTGATCAAAATCGTACGATCGGCCAAACCCGGACGCACCGTTACAAAACTCGCGAATTTCTTCGAGCCGTAAACCAATTTCTCGTAAATCTCATCCGCCACGACGATTAAATCTTTTTCAATACAAACGTCCGCAAGCGCTCCAAGCTCTTCCGCCGTATACATACTCCCTGTCGGATTCGAAGGACTGCACAAAAGAAGCATTTTCGTGTTTGTCGTGCAGGCGTTGCGAAGCTGCTGCGGGGTCAATTTGAAATCGGACGCCTCTGTCGTTTGAACGATCACTGGATTCGCTCCGCTTAGCTTGACCAGCTCCGCGTAACTGACCCAATAGGGAGCCGGAATGATGCACTCGTCACCCGGATTGAGTGTCGCGATGAACGCGTTGTGCAGCGCATGTTTCGCCCCGTTCGAGATGACTACCTGCGTCGGTTGGAATTCGACTCCGTGATCTTTCGCAAAACATTCGGCCACCGCTTTCTTCAGCTCCGGAATACCACTGGCTACGGTATACTTTGTGAAACCCTTTTGCATGGCATCGAGCGCAGCGGCACAGATATGGTCAGGAGTACCGAAGTCGGGTTCGCCCACCGAAAGATTGTATACCGTTCGGCCGGAGGCCTTGAGTTCTTTTGCCTTTGCCGACATCGCAAGTGTGGCCGAGGGTTCTAGTGCTTGAAGAATACGTGAGACTTGCATGGTCATACCTGTTTCCTTCGAAAAAAGGATGCGAATGGCGGACACGATGGAACGGACCGATTGATTTCCTGAAACATCGTGACATGGGTAGAATGAAAATCGTCCGATGCAACGTTCCGAATCGTCCATACGCGTTGCGTGAGAACAGTCGGAAAGGATCGGAATAAATTCCCGCCATCGAACAACTTTCAAACGGCTATCAGTATAGCAAAATATACCAAAATGATAACGCCCCACGGACATTTTTTACTCCAATTTTGTCCCAATTGGAGCGCATGATCAAATCGCTTTGCTCAAAGGGCCGCACTTTACGGCTGCGTTTGATTTTCGTGGGCATCCAGAATCGTTCGCATCATCGTGAGTTCCGACTCCGTGAGCGTGTGCTTTTTTGCTAAATGCTGCAATAACGGTGAAAAGTCTGTACCTATCACCTCGATTAAATTCTCAAAAAATTGGCTCTGCATCTCTTCGCGGGTGATCAACGGAATGAAAATCGCCGGATATTCGCCACGCCGTTCAACCAACCCTTTGGTAACCATACGATAAAGCTGAGCCTGTACCGCCTGCAATACCGGACGCCCGTTTTTGTCAGAAACCTTGGCGTGCGTCTTAGAAAGTGTCAACGGACCTTCCTGCCACAAGACTTCCAATAATTTTGCTTCGCCGCGTGATATTCTCGCGATTTTCTGTTTTTTCTTCTTGCGTCCCATTCCAAATACTCCTAAATTCGTACCTATATCATCTCAAATGATGGTTTTAATCAACGATCATATTCCCAAATTAAAATATTTGATCTCTATCGCTTTTCAACGCGGTTCACCGCGTCCATCTGCCGATTTTCACTTTTCCCCATACATATGGCACCAGACCGTACGATCCCTTTTAGGCCTCTGAATGCGAATATGAGTGTTTAGGCGTTCTATTTCGCTCTGAAGAACTTCCGTTTTTCCATTTCAAACATATTGGTTAACCGGGTTCTCACAGGTACTTTTCAATCTGAATCCACACACAGTGTTCGGCTCGTAATCAACGGGGGACCGCTTTGTCCGCTGAATTTGCCGAGTCTTGTACTGGATAGGCATTATTTGTGCAATTTTGTGAGCTATTGTAATATCACGATATTAAAGCGTCAAGGAACCACCCCCATTATTTAAGAAAAATAGAGGATTTTATCGCGAGCTAATGTTAATTAGAAGCAAAAGTTATGCTTTACGCACCAATATCCTGCTGGTTGGGGCGTTTGCGATGGTTGGGGATATTCAGAAATTTTTAATCATGTGGATCATTTCGGTTATTCTGAAATTCTTTGGACGCTGGCTCTTGCTTGGGCGGCATATGCCTCCGCATCGAACGTTTGCGGGTCGAATGGAACTGGGGGTTGTTCTTCGACTTTTTGCATGATGATTTTGGGGACGAGCTGTCCACCCGTGCTACCTTTGGGGGTACCGCTGATGGGAACGGTGTCAAAGACATCGTTGCCGCGGTCGATGGCGGGACGTGGATCGGGCATAACGCCAAAGGCTCGTGTACCCGCCGCTTGGCAGGGAAACCAGCGTAAATCGCCTTTTGTGTCGAGCATGGCGAATTCGGGATAACAGTGATCTGGAACGCGAACGGGACGTGCTGGAATTCCCGATGCTCGACATACCGCTACAAATAAACAAGTTAGTTCATCACAATCGCCCACGCCCGCCGACAAAGCCGCCGCCGCTCCAAGCTGTTTTTGACCACGATTATCCTTAAATTGGACCTTGCGACGTACCCAATCGTAAATTTCTTCCACACGTCGCCAATCGGCACCGACCGCCGTCGCGTCATCCGTGTAAAACGAACGCATCTCTTCCGAAACGGTTTTGGCGGCGGAAACGATCGCTGTGTGTTGGGATTCAATTCGGGACGATGGTTTAAGATAAACACGTTGGGGAATCGGAAGTTCCGATGACTTCGGAATCTTAAACGCTTGCGTATCGGTCGGACGTGGCCACAAAATGCGATGAATGACCATCTCCTGAACGGCTCGCATTGTATAATCTTCGGGCACCACTTGGGCGAGAATGCGCATCTGCTGCGTGTCGGTTTTGTTCTGGAACGAAAGCGTCGTGCCGGATGATACGTTCTGTTCGCACCGAAAAACTTCCTGTTCACCCGGAACACGTCGCGGTACGGTAGTGATCGTACGCACTTTTCGGAAATCATCGCCTTTCGCCGTAATTAGTAGACCAAATCGCCAACGGGAAACGACGATCGTTCCGGCCTGATAGCCCGATTGTGTGAGTGAATCGTTCCACTCCGCGTTCGTTTCTTCTGTGGGTGCCTTTACCTCATCCAAACGCATGTCCGGTAAATTTGCCCAAGGATCGTCTGAAATGCGATCCGAATCCGTATCCTGACGCTCACGTTGTGGACGATTTTCCGCACCCCATAAACGCGATGTGGCCCCAACGCTTCCCAAAGCCATCACGATGCGCAAAGACCACTGACGGCGAGATTGAACGCTTCGTGAAAACGATTGATTACTGGATTCCATCGAAAAAACCTACGAATAAAATACTTTTTGCGTTATACACCGGATACAGCTGTGAATTGGGCGAATGGTAAGTTTTGGTTATGGTGTCTGACCGGTTCCTTGAGGCTCTTTGCTATTTTTGCTTTTTTTTTCGGGATTGCCTTTGGATAAGATACCTTTTTCCATGTTAGAGGCTTTTTCGTCGTGAATCCGTTTTTCGTCCGTCGTGATCTGGCTCATATCCGTGATACACTGGTCAAAACGCACACCCATGAGATTGCCCGTCGCGTTTTGGAATGGGCCTCGACCATTGTCTAGCATAAAGCAACGTGTGAATAGTCCGAGACCTCCCTCATAAACATAAACGCCCCATTGATCGTTGTCGCAAATGTCGGTACCGGAAATATCGGGATTCGCCTGACCGGAAATCTCCATACCGGAAATCGCGTTCCCTACGAAACGACAATTGCTAAATCGACCGCGTGCCTTACTTCGCGCGTCTAATCCGTTGCCCTTGCCATTTTTAACGACGCAGTAAGTGAATTCGGGATTCGCGTTTTCTGTCAAAAGAATTCCAATGTAGGCAGAAGCGACAATCTGGATCTCGGTGAACGCGCCGGTCGCGTAATTTGAGATGAAAATCCCTTTCGAACCCACGTTTTCAATTTGACAGCGAGAACATTGTACTGAACTTCCTATGCCATCAATACTCAGACCATTACCCATTTTAGAGGTGATAACACAGCCATAGATTTTGGGCGAACCGCTGGAAATCATGATCACCGCTTCCGGCGTTTCGTTCTCAAC
>JAQVKF010000273.1 GCA_028694795.1 Thermoguttaceae bacterium
CAAAATGTTTGTCAAACATATGACATGGATGGCGTTTGGGGGATGGGACTTACGCTGGCCATCTATGCTCGACCCGCTGAGCCCGCTCCGGCAGTGGAACCCGCTCCGGCAGTGGAACCCGCTCCGGCAGTGGAACCCGCTCCGGCGGTGGAACCCGCTCCGGCAGTGGAACCCGCTCCGGCAGTGGAAGCAGCCCCGGCAGTGGAACCAGCTCCGGCAGTGGAAGCAGCCCCGGCAGTGGAACCAGCTCCGGCAGTGGAACCCGCTCCGGCATCCAAGTAATTCGAAAATAGTTTAAACCTCATGTGGTCTATCGATTCCTGCGGAAACAGGGATGAATGCGAGCGTAATCCGTCGTTCTCGTGGAACGATGGATGTGTTTCCATTCACAGGGACGGATTGCCGCGTTTTTTCCCTGGATTTTCGTTAGGACGATCGAACCAAATTGATGATTAGGGGCGATTTTTTCGGATGATGGATCATGGGGCGCCATTCAAAAGGAAATGAGTCCTCTAATTGGGTTAGGGAGACGCGATGCGAATATTTGCTTATCTTGATGGAAGTTATAGATCCTTATTTTCTTTGCGGTTTATGAACGTGGCCATTGGGGTCTTTTTTTGTGGCGTAGGCCCTTTTTTTGCCCAAGCAGACCCTCCCGTTTTTACTTCGCCTCCACCTCAAGCGACATCCGGTACGGTGACGGATGACGGTATCCCACCGGACGACGCTCTTTCGATCTCGAATGTGCCAGTCGAAGTGCAAGATATTTTGAATGGACCTGTGCCAACGAGTGCTCCGGCGGCGGATGAAGAGGAGGAAGAAACGGTTTTGCCGGGGCAAATTCCACTTCCCAAACGCCGTCAGTATCTCGATCCGCCTTCCGCGGTCTTAATTCCGAGCCTTTCGAACCAATTTTTATCGTTGGTTTATATGGCGTTTCCTCTTTCGATTTTGCGTCCAGAATTTCCTGTGGGGGTTTCCGATATCGACGCATTTCGTCCACTCACTCCCGATCCCACTGGCGATACCAGTTCACTCGAAAGTATTTTGGCGATGCCACCGGATCAGCAAACCGAACTGCAGCCGACAACGATCAATGGAGTGATTTGTGGAAAATCGACACGAACGGAAGTCGATCAGATATGGGGAAAACCCAAGGAAATACAAGATCGTTCCGAAACAATAATCTGTGCTTACGATGTCCAGAATGTCGGTCGGGTCGAGGCAACCTACCGAATTAAAGATGAATGTATGACCACGATGGTCGTACGTCTTTCGCCCATTCAGTCCGTTCTTGCTCTCACCGAACGCCTCGGTCTAGAAAAGGAGCGTAGTGCGCCGGTGACCGATCCCACCGGTAATGTGTTGGGTTTGGTGTGGCCAGAGCGTGGTTTTTCGTTCGGTTTTCAAACGCCCACCACCGTAGAACAGGTGGATATGGCCAATGTGGAACGTATTATGATCGAACCGCTTTCCGCTGAGCTTTTTCTCATGCGAGCGGAACCGAACTGGTACAAAACACCAGAACCGACCATTCGCGATTTGAAATGGGCATTGAAACTAGATCCACAAAGTGCGAAGGCGTATTGGATGATGGCGCAATCGCATTCGCTGTTGGGACATCCTCAAGCGGCTTTGGCGTGTGCGAGTGAAGCAATGCGTTTAGACCCAAGTAGTGCTTCCTATCGATTGAGTGTCGCTCGTTTTCAGCTCGCGAATAATCGCTGGCAAGATGCGATCGAAGATGTCGAAGAAGTCGTGAAAATGAAAGATATACCAACCATTGTGGCCGCTCGCGCGGAAATATTGATGGGAGATCTTTGCTTGATGTGCGTGCCGATGCGTTTTTTAGAGGGAATACGAAGTTACACGTTTGCGATCCAATATCTTCAAGAAGATTTGATTCAGACCACCGATCCCAAACGCCGGATAGAAGCACGTCAACTCGTCCTAGACGCCTACCTCGGGGGTAGTTATGCACTCGCATTGTCTGATTGGCTTGGACGTGGCGAGGCCCTGTCGATATGGCTCGTTTCGGGTGAATCCATTATCCAAAATTATGATGGGGGCGACTCTGTTCGTTTTCCTTTCGTGCTGCGGGCGCTGAATGTGGGCGCCGTTTCGACCGAAAATTTTGTTTTAGACAACCATCTTTCGGCATTGGAAGAATGTTCACTTCGTCTTCTTCGTAACTTGACTTATTCCGCTTATAGTCGATTGCACATGCGTTGGGAGAAGACGTTGGCGGTGTACGACGCCGCATGGATTTCGTGGCGTCAAAAAGAGTACAAACAAGCTCTACTTGCGACGGAATCAGTAGTCGGCGAATTGTCGGAAATCAAGAAAGTGGATACGGACGAAGCGCACCAAAAACTCGCGGAATATCTCACGGGTCGGATGCAATTTTTACAGGTCATGATTTTACGTGAAAGCGGTGCGCCTGCCACTGCGATTTCCATGAAAATGAGTCAGACGATTCCATTGTTTATTGAAACACAATGGTTGCCGGTAGAGGAACAGTTTCGCTTGGGAGCGGACGAAAGCTGGATGGCGTTTCTGTTTTGGAATTTGGAGCGAAAAGACGCGGCTCTTGCCACGGCAGATCATGCACGCTCTCGTCTTCTCCATGCGGAGGAGACAGCTCGAGAAGCGGATTCGGTCTTAATTGATTTAAAGTTAATGTCTCAGACGTGGGAACGTTTGGAAATGCTGTATCGTGTGGCGGGTCGTTCTCAGGTGGCCGATATTTGCCAACAAAAGATGCAGGGGTTTTCGGCGTTACTGCCGTCATCGGAAGCTGTACCAGAGACGCAAAATGTGGAAGGTACGGCGGGGGAACCACCTAGTACGCCAAATGCCACAATGCCGCAAGTTGCTGGTGCCGCCGATGAAACACAATCGGGGAAGATTTCACCGGTTTTGTCCGGCTATGGTGTAGGAAATTCGGTATCTCGTGGTTCTACGCCGCAAGGAGGCCGCGCAATACGGGGTATCACGCCACATGGGGGCACGCGGCCTGGAATCGGTTTCTAAAACAACAAGGGATACCGATGGATTCCGGTTTTTATTCGGATTTTTTGTGGCCAAATCGTTTTGGACTTGGTTCCAATCCGTCCGTTCGATGGGAATGAGTGCAAAGCGGATCGTTATTGGAAGTCTATTTGAGGGAATGGCCCGTAGGGACAAAATTGAATAAGAGGTTTTCAATGTTACGTGTAGCGATTCATGGAGCGTGTGGACGCATGGGGCGTCGATTGGTGGCGATTGGTTCGGCGGATCCACAGGTGAAAATTGTGGCCGGATTGGACGCGACGGCACATCCCGATTTTGGTCAGGATGCGGGACAACTGGCTGGAATTGGTCCGATCGGCGTATGCGTTTCGGACACACTCCAAGTGGATTGTGATTGTATGATTGATTTTTCGTTACCTGAAGCGGTTCCCGGTCTGTTAGAACTTTGTGTGTCGAAGAAGATTCCGGTGGTGGTAGCGACGACAGGTTTGACGGAAGCTACGAAATCGCAACTGCATGAAGCGGCCAAAAGTATTCCCGTAGTATGGGCGCCGAGCATGAGTTTAGCGGTCAATTTGACGATGAAGCTGACGGAAATCGCGGCCAAAGCGCTGGCGGATCAGGATGCCGATGTGGAGATTTTGGAACGTCATCATCGTTTCAAAAAAGACGCTCCGAGCGGTACGGCGTTAAAATTTGGACAGATCGTGGCGGAAGCGATGGGGCAAATCACGGCGGTGCATGGTCGAAGCGGTTGT
>JAQVKF010000274.1 GCA_028694795.1 Thermoguttaceae bacterium
GGTATAAATTTTGACAACCTTGCCGTCCGCCTCCGCGTCAAGTTTATTCATCTCATCCACAGCGGTTTGAATCTTTTCATGCGTCGCCGGATCGGCCAAAATCATGAGCTGATTCGATTGTGTCCCCTGCATGATATTCGCACCAGGGAAAAGCTGCCTCAACACACTCTGAATCGCCGTCATGGATTGCGCCGTCGCCGAATTGCTCGTATTACCAAACATTCGGCTCGCGGTCGAGGTCACACTAACGCGATGGAACGTGTACGAACGCGGTATCTGAACGCTCGCCGGATCGTCCGCAGCATTCAACGCTTCGATCGTTTGGGCCACCTTCTCCTGATCTTTCGCATTCGCAACCACCACAATCTCGTTCAACGTCGCTCCTTGCGCAAATGTAATCGTCGCCGGATAAGTGGCAGGATAAACCGAACGCAACGTGGTCAAAATGCTCGTTAGCCCAGAGGTCCCATAACTAGAACCTGTTGATGGAAGACGATCCATTTTGTAACTTTTCGTGATCATTTTGGCCGCGGGATCTTCCGTATTGATCGCTTTGACCATTTCCGCCAATTTTTCATGAATGGCGGCTGGCGCAATGGCGATAATCTGGCGTGTCGAACCGATCATGAGCGTCGCCCCCGAACCGACACCCTCCTGAAGTGACGTGAGAATCGAATATAACCCAGAAGTTGGCGGATTATCGATGGTGTACAACACCGTCTGCATCGCGTTCTCTGGGTCTTCCATATTCATCGCCTTGATGATTTCCGCGATCCGCTGATGCGTCGCTGGTGTCGTAGTGGCTATGAACTGATTCGCCTGGGCACCCGTCATCATCAGCACCGAGCTGCCGAGCGTCTGTCGCAACGACGAGATCACCATGCTAATGCCGCCAGAGGCCGGTAATTTGTTCACGGTGTACGCCACGGTTGTCGTCTCATTTTCGGGATCTTCCGTATTGATTGACTTTACCGCCGCCGCAATCTTCACGTGGTCATCCGCAGTCGCACAGGCGAAAAACTGGTTCGTTTGGGCACCAGGCAGGAACGTCGCCGTCGGAATCATCGCCTGAAGCGACTGATAAATCGCATAAATACTGGAGTACGGGCTCATCCGTTCCACGGTATACGCCACGATCGTTTTCGGATTCATCTCCACCACCGGTTTATTCATCTCGTCCACCAACGTGGCAATGCGAAGATGTTGTTCCGGTTTGGCGATGGCAATAAAACTGTTAGTCGTATTACCATTCGTAAAAGTGATACCTGGAAACACCTGTCGAAGATTTGCCAGAATCGTGTAAATACTCATCTGCGGCGACAGTTTTTCCAACGAATAGGTGATCGGCTTTTCTTCCGTTTCCTCCGGTTGTTTTTTGTTCATCTCATCAACCGTCGCGGCAATTTTCGCTTGAGTCGACTTGGTCGCCACTACGAGAATCTCCGAGGTGCCAGTCCCCGCCGTGATCGTCGCGTCCTGATATAAACGCTGCAAAATCGCGATCGGACCATAAATACCGTTCGTACCAAGCCGCAAAAAGCTATAAACCGCCGGAACCATGGCTTTCGACGGATCTTCCTTATTTAGCTCCGTGATCATCGCCTCAATCCGCGTATGCTCTTCCGGACGCGCGATTGCCACCAGCTGATTTGCCTGAACACCAGGTGAAAAGATCGCTGCCGGAAAAATTTGACGCAGCATGGACGCGACCGAGTACATGCTCGCACCGGCAGGTATTTTTTCCAAGGTATACGCGACCGTTTTTTGGGCAGAATCCGCCGATTCACCGGCGTTAATCTGCTTCATAACAACCGTGATCTTCTCGTGTTCTTCTGCCGTCGCCGCCACCATCACGCTATTGGTCGCCGCACCCTGGGTAAAAGTCAGACGGGGGAAAAACTGTTTTAAAATCGCCAGTTGTCCCGTCGCGGGATAACCCGGAGTCAACTTCTCAAACACATACGTTTGGACAGTTAACTCTTCCCCTTCTTCCAGTTCATCCGCACGATCCATCGCCTCAATCGTCTTGGCGACCCGCACTTGATCTTTTTCCGTTGCATAGACAAATATACGGTTCGGTTGCGGTGGAACGCCCGCCGATATCCCCGGATGCAAACCTTGCAAAATGGCGACAATCGTCGTCGCACCCACCGTACCGGTCTTCACCGGATAGAATCGAACCACATAATCCGCGCGATCACTTTCATCCGTCAACTGTTGGATGGCGGCGCGGATGGCTTTTTCTTCATTAGGCGTTGTCAAGACGAAAATAGTACCCGCCGGAGTCCCCGCGCGGAACTGCGCCTGTGGAAAACGCTGTGTCAGGAGCGGCAACACGGTCTGGACGGCCTGTGCCCCTCCCGTCTCCACTGGCATTTTGTAAAAACGCCGAGCAGTATCTTCCGATTCCGGTACCGAAAGCTCGTCGATAGTCTGCTTAATTCGTTCTTGAT
This sequence comes from Thermoguttaceae bacterium, assembly GCA_028694795.1. Classification (GTDB taxonomy): domain Bacteria; phylum Planctomycetota; class Planctomycetia; order Pirellulales; family Thermoguttaceae; genus JAQVKF01. The sequence goes on from JAQVKF010000274.1 coordinate 2,454, forward strand.
CCGCGGCAGTCGCGGACACGAGAATCGTGTTACGTCGTTCATCCGTACGAATACCACTTTGAGGAAACAACGACTCGACGACCTGGGCCATATCTACGGCGTCGCCGACCGTGATCGTGTACATACGCAACTTCGGAGCCGTTTCTTCGTCCACTTGATCCATATCACGAATGACCTTCGCCACTTTGGCATGTTCTGATGGACGCGCCCAAACGAGAATCCTCGATTGCTGCCCGCCACGTCCGCCAAACGGGCTAAACGCTCCCATACGGCTACGAAAATCGCTGCGTATCCGCAGTTGCGGAAACTCTTCCTGCAAAAGCATCAGCGCAGTATTGGCATCAATTTGGTTCAACGTATACTGTTTCAACACCTCCATATTTTGCGACGCGACATCACTTCCCTCAAGTTTATCCATTGATTGCGCGATTTTTGCCTGATCTTGCGTACTAGCGTACACAAAAACACGGCCACCACGAACATCGGGCGTAAAGACCGCGTCGGGATAAACTTGCGTCAAAACTGTCACTAACTCCGCTGGTACCGAAACTTTTACGGGATAGGTTCGAAGTTCGTATTTGTAAACGTCACTGCCGGATGCCGCCTCGGCACTCACTGAAACGGCGGGACCTCCGATGGTTACAGGCTCCGTTGTGCTAGTGGTCTCCGTGGAAGGAGTGGTGGACAGGGCTTCGCTCGCCGATGGAGCCGTCTCCGCCGTAGTCGTTGGCGGCACAGCGGCACCCGTCGTCGGTGCGACAGTCGTCGCTTCCATTGCCGGAGGAGTCTTCTGAGCGTCCACCGACTCTACTGCCGGTTCTGCCGTCACGGCCTGAATAGCGGCTGTCGCGGCTTCTTCCGCCTTGATCGCGTCAGCTTCCGCCTTTTTCATATTTTGGATCGTTTTCTCGATCTCCGCGTGTTCCTGTCCGCTCGCATAAGCAAGAACGCGTCCGTTCTTCGCATCCGGCGTGAACGTCGCGTCCGGGAACACCTCTTGCAGAAGAGAAATCAATTCTTCCGGTGACGCGGAGGAAACTGGGTAAGGTCGCAAATCGTAATCATCCTCTTTCCCAGGTTCCGGTCCCGCCCCGTACAAAAAAGGGACGAGTGACGACGGCTCCCCCAGGATCGTCGCCGTAGCTGGTACAGGTGCCGGTGCTGGTTGCGCTGGTGCTGGTTGCGCTGGTGCCGGTGCTGGCTCCGCTGGTGCCGGTGCTGGTTCCGCTGGTGCCGGTGCTGGTTCCGCTGGTGCCGGTGCTGGTTCCGCTGGTGCCGGTGCTGGCTCCGCTGGTGCCGGTGCTGGCTCCGCTGG
>JAQVKF010000085.1 GCA_028694795.1 Thermoguttaceae bacterium
GCCTCGAAGAATCATGCGTTTACGACTATTGTGACCAATCCCGGTCAGTATGCCGAAGTGTTGGAAGTATTAAAGAGAGACGGTTGCACGAGTTACGAGTTGCGACGTCGGCTGGCGGGAGAAGCGTTTGCTCACACGGCGGAATATGACACGGCGATTGCGGCGTATTTCGCGGGAAGTCGAACGGAAGAAGGGTTTGCGGCGACGATGATGCCCGGTTATGTGCGTAAAGCGGTATTGCGATATGGTGAAAATCCACATCAAAAAGCGGCTGTCTATACCGACGCTAAACCCACGATCAAAGGTACGGTAGTCAACGCCAAACAGCTCAACGGCAAGGAACTTTCGTACAACAATCTGGCGGACCTCGATTCGGCGTTTGCGATTGTGAAAATGCAGGATAAGCCGGCGGCGTCGGTGATCAAGCACAGCAATCCGTGTGGTGCGGCGGTGGCGGCGACACTGACCGAGGCATTACAAAAGGCGATGGACGGCGATCCGCTTTCGGCGTTTGGTTCGGTTTTGGGTTTAAATCGCGAGTGTGACGCGGCGACGGCGGAAGTGCTTTGCAAACCAGGACTGTTCGTTGAGGCGATTGTCGCTCCGAAATTTTCCGCAGAAGCGTTGGAACTGCTCACGACGAAGCCGAAATGGAAAGCCAACGTGCGACTGATGGAGGCGGGCGAGATCGGTCCAATGGCTCCGTGGACGTTCAAAACGCTTGAGGGCGGATTGCTCGTTCAACAGGCGGATATCGAACCGGATAACGAGGCTGATTGGAAGGTTGTAACGGAGCGTCAACCCACGGTGAAGGAACTCGACGATATGCGTTTTGCCTGGGCGATGGTGCGTCACGTCAAGTCGAATGCGATTACCATCTGCAAGGACGGAATGCTGTTGGGGGCGGGGGCCGGTCAGATGAGCCGTGTCGATTCGACGGAGATTGCGATCCAAAAAGCGGGCGAGCGGATCAGCGGTGCGGCTCTGGGCAGCGACGCGTTCTTCCCCTTCCCGGATTCGATTGAAGCGGCGGCCAAAGCCGGTCTCAAAGCGGTCATCCAGCCGGGTGGTTCGAAGGGCGACCAAGGCGTCATCGACGCATGCAACCAGTACGGTATCGCGATGATCTTCACCGGTCGTCGGCACTTCAAACACTAATCGCGAGGTGATGGACGGCGTTGTCCGCGACCGCTGTTGTCCCTATGAGGCTGTCGCGGTCCGTATGTCCATGTGGCCACTGCGTATAAGACGAGGATGTGTGTCGCTGGCGGACGTAGCGGCATGTGATATAGGCGGTACCTGTATGAGGCATAGCTGGCATGGACTTGGCGCATCCATGGCGGCCCCAAAAACGCCAGAACACTGAAAAAGGAGTTTTGGGATGAATCCCGTTGGACAATGGAATGTTGTTTGGATGCGATGGCTCTGGTCAATTCTCCTTCTGATGATATGGGTGGTACCGGCCACCATATCGGCGAATACCATGGAATCGACGTTGGACGCCGAAATATCTGTAAATACCGAATTGGTAGAACCAACCCTGGCCGATTTTTCGACCGCGTTCGCCCATCCGCCGCGAGAACTCCACTCACGACCGCTTTGGTTTTGGAATACACCGGAGATTACGGCGGAAAAAATCGAGGAGATAACGCGACATTCGGCGGAAGAGAGCGGGTATGCGGGGTTTGGGATTTTGCCCAGTTTCGGTCCGACGAACAATTTTTCGGCCCAAAATGTTTATCTGACGGAAGAGTACTTTTCGTACTATCGAGTGGCGATTGAGTCGGCGAAAAAGTACGGGGTGAAACTCTGTCTTTACGACGAATACTGGTTTCCGAGCGGTGCGGCGGGCGGCGTTTTGCGGGAGCGTTTTCCCGAAGCGGTGATGCAGGAACTCATTTGCGAGGAAGAAAATCTGGAAATCGTTGGGAACGACGATCCCAAGGCGAAAGTGCCGCTTCTGACGGAAGGTACGTCCAGTCCTGAGGAGACGCTCATGGCTCGTGTGGCGATTCATTCGGTCGACGGCACACGAATCGGACTGTCCCGCGTGTCCGTGGGTCCATCTTCGGAGAGTTTTGTCATTTTACCACCCGGTTCGTGGCGCATTTTAACGTTTTATTGCCGCCCATCACCCCAACCACTGGTCGATTATCTGAATGCCGCGGCGGTAAAACGTTTTATCGAATTGACGCACGATGCCTATTACGCACGATTTGCGGAATATTTTGGTACGACGATTGATTCCGTTTTTTACGACGAGCCGCCGCTTTATCGTGTGAACACGTGGACGCCGAGCTTTAACGAAAAATTCCGGGAAAAATATGGAGAGTCGAGCGATCCGACGTTGTTGTATCCGGACCTGTTTTTCGATCTGGACGATTCGACGCCGCGAGCGCGTGCGATGTTGTTTGGTCTGCGCAGCGAGCTTTTTGCGACGGCGTATATCGGTCAAATGGACCAATGGTGCCGCGAGCATCGGGTCCAGCTGACCGGTCACATGGATCAGGAACAGATTCAGAATCCGACGGCGACATGTGGTGATTTGCTGTACTGTTTTCGTCACCAGGAGATTCCGGGCATCGACGAAATAGGCCATTTCGGACGTACGCAAAATGCGTATAAACTCATCAGTTCCGCGGCGGTGAATTGGGATCGAACGCAAGTGATGTCAGAAACATACGGCGCGATTACGGGAATGCCCGTCCGCGATCTCTATCGAATTGCGATGGACGAATACGCCAAGGGGGTTAATCTGCTTGTCCCTCATGCCGTCTGGCTGAGCAACGATCCCAAACGGGTTACCTTTGAACCGGAGTTATCGTGGCGAAATGCCCAATATGGACCGGAGCTTCCGGCGTTTAACCAATATGTCGGTCGTTTGAATTTACTGCTCCAGCGAGGTTTTCCGGTAGCGGATATTGCGGTATTTTATCCGATTGCGACGCTCCACGCCGGTTATCGTTTTGGCGAAGGCGATGCGTATCAGGGTGGGGCGATTGTGCCAGAAGCCGATTATCAGACGATAGGCGAGAATCTTTCGCTGCACAATCGTCATGATTTTACCTATTTGCACCCGGAAACGCTACGAGAACGATGCGTGATCGACGGAAATCAGCTTCGTTTAACCAACACTCGGAATCCGCAAAGTTATCAGACGCTGATTTTGCCAGGGATGAAGATTGTGGATGTTGCGTCGCTGCGTCAAGCGAAAGCGTTTTATGACGCTGGCGGCCGGGTCATCGCGACCACACGGCTGCCCAGTCGATCGATCGAACCGGAAGGCGATGCGGAAGTACGTCAGCTGGCAACGGCTATCTTTGGTACGGATGCCGAAACACGTGCGAGCAGTTCAGATGAAAAACGCGAAAAACTTCCAGTATCGGAATCGACGAGTGCGTGGAGCGTGACCACCAACGCGGCGGGCGGCGTGGCGATTTTTCTCCCTTCACCGACGCCGGAGGTGTTAGAAATGGCTCTTACCGTGAAACCGGACACGCAAGGAGCGTTGTCAAAGGTAGCGGTTTATGACGTTGAATTCACCGATCGACCAGCGGTGGCAGGTGGCAATCTGACCTATTTACACAAAACGTTACCGGAAATGGAGGTTTATTTCTTCGCTAATTCGAGTGAAACGGAGGTCGAAACCACGGTTGTGTTACGCAATCCGGAGCGATTTGGCGCGGAAATGCGACTCGAACGTTGGAACCCGCACACGGGCGAACAGAGTGCGTTGGATTCCAAACCGACGACCACATCACCTTCCACGTCGCCTCCCGACACACATACTGTACGCACCACGCAATTCACGCTCCAACTGCCGCCATTCACCAGTGTCTTTGTGATCGGTTCCCGATAGAAACTACCCGTGTATTTTGCCAATTTCGGTGTCGTTCCCCATGGGATGAATCTGGATCGGGCGGAATATTTGGATCGGGCATGGGCTGGTAGTGCCGGTAGGCCAGAGAAAGCTGGAAAGACTAGTAATGCGATGACGAATGAGACGAATGGAACGGTAAAAATTCACCACGTCGCCATTTTTACGTGTGGGCAGTGATGGCGTGTTGGGTACGACAGGCAGTGACAACAACGGCGGTGGCGGTCCGCTATTGGACTCCGGTGCCTCTCGAATCGTCTTCTGCGGCATCGTCTCTGACGACGTTCCGCTGCGAGTTGACCGTGTCAATGTTTACGCCCGGCTCGGTCGATCAGCGATACCGCGATTTCGATGGATTTTTACCGATCGGCCTTCCGACCCGCGACATTCGTCGGCCTGAAATTATGCGTTACGGAGTCCACATATCCGATTTTCAGAAGGCCCAACCTCGTGTCGACATGGACCTCGATTCAGAAATAAGCTTAGATTCAGAAGTTTCAGCGTCCGACGAAAAATCGGATGTATCACAGCGGACACCTGTATTTTGTTCGCGCTACGTTCCACCTGTACCCATTTAGGCTGTGCGGTTTTTCACGATCCGACAGCCAAATTACCGCGTTGTCCATGCCACGGCAACGCTTTCGCTCTCGACGGCAGCCGTCAGACCGGCCCCACCGCCGAAAACCTTACGCTCATTCCCATGAAAATCCCCTAGACGACCACCACTCGGGTTCATTCACCGAGTTGCCCCACCGCCGTCTAGGGTGTTCACACCATCATTATAAAAAGCTGATCGCCGAGAACGCGGCGTCCAGCGGGTCTCTCAGCTTTCGAGTTCCCAACCCGGACGACGTGGATATTTCACCCACTGGTCCGCCTCGTCACAACCGACGACTTTGAGATTTTCAGCATCCCATTCGTAGCGTCCCTTCGGAATCCGTGTCGCCACGACACCCAGGAGCGCGCCTTCGGAAAGCGGACCACTGTAAGCGAAATTGCATGTCGTCGGCCCACCCGTCTTACACGCTTCAGTCCATTCTTTGTGATGTCCGATGGAGGCCGGAATCGTTTCTGCCGGACGTTTGAAATCGACAAACTGATCCGCCGGCAGGAGATAGTGGCTCCCGTAATCGGACCACAACATTCCCTTTTCGCCCACAAACAGCACGCCATTCTGCGGCCAAGCCCCTCCCTCCAGAGGGCCTTTGACCTCGCTGAGCATCGCAGGCCGCTTGCCGCCGTCATACCAGGTGAGCGTAACAGGCGGGAGATCGCCGCGAGCGGGGAATTCGTACTTCGCGATGGACCACTGCGCGGCGGATTCCGGATGTGGATATTCGCCCTCCGCTGAGACCGCGACGCAATGCGACAAATTCAACGCCCAATACGGCAAATCGCAGTAGTGGCAGAAGAAATCGCCAAACGTACCACTTCCAAAATCACGCCAGCCGCGCCATTTGAACGGCACATATTGCGGATGATACGGTCGATACAACGCCGGACCGAGCCACACATCCCAATCGAGATTGTCGGGCACCGCCGGCGTTTCCGTTGAGGGAATCCCACCCGTATAATTGCCGGGGAACCAAACTTCCACCTGCTTTACCGCGCCAATCGCGCCGCTTTGCACCAATTCAACCACGCGGCGATAGTGATTCTCCGCGTGAATCTGCGTACCAAGCTGGGTCACGAGATGGTTTTTCTTGGCCAAATTCGTCATCGTCCGTACTTCAAGCAGATCGTGAGCAAGCGGCTTTTCGCAATATAAATGCTTTCCTCGCACCATCGCGGCACACCCCGGAGCGGCGTGCGTGTGGTCCGGCGTACCGACGACGACCGCATCAATATCCTTCTCCATTTCGTCGAACATTTTGCGGAAATCGGTAAACAGCTTGGCCTCTTTATACGTTTCGGCCGCACCCGCAAGAATAGCGGAATCCGCGTCGCACATAGCCACGATCTTTTCGTGAGCCACGCCATCCAAGTCCGCACGTCCACGGTTGCCCACACCGATCGCCGCGATATTAAGCATTTCGCTCGGAGCCGCGCCCTTCGCCCAACTTGGCATAAGTGTAGGCACCATCGCCAGTGAACTCGCGGCCAACGACGTCTGTAATAAACTACGACGTGAGATACGTGTCATGATTCTCTCCCTTATTTTTTTAGCTCAGTCGAGTGAAATACAATCACTCTCACACTTTATTCCCTCGGTTTCTCCACGATATCCGATTCCGAAACCCAACGCAACATTTTTCCAGAAATTTTGGCAAAGATTTTTTCGCCGCTGATTTTCGCCGCCGAATGCAACCGAATACAACCCGGACGTATCGCGGGATTCGTTCCGAGATTCACATACCGGAAGGAGAATCCAACGATTCACGTCTAGCGCGGCGACTTATGTAAACGCGTCCACATTCCGCATTCAATAAAAATGCGAGAGTATCGCTTATTCGATTTCTCACTTGTGTCCCCGTCGATTCATGAGCGGAAACACCGGACACCGCTGAAATGAAACGCGAAAATGCAACGAATGTTCTCTCAATCATGGACGGATTGTCGGTTTACCCAATGTAGCAACCTTTGCAAGGAAGAGTGAGTGGAAAGATACACGACTGCCCGCGAAACTCGACACAAGATGTTCTACGCAAAAGACGATATCCATCCTGGATATCCACGCAAAAAGCCGATGGCTCGCTTGAACCTTCGGCTTCCTAAAAATTGTGCGCGGAAAGACTTCCGGAATCAGTGGAGCGGAGGAGGATCGAACTCCCGACCTCTACATTGCGAACGTAAGTAAAACTCAATTTTCCACTGTTTTTTGCCGATGATTCGCCGATAGATTCCATGATTTTCCACACGGATGTCAAGAAGATGGATATAGGCGATTTATGAAGAATAGAAAAGTTTTCATTAAAAAACCTCCCATGAGGAAAAGTTCCAAAGGGTACTATTACGTGAATCTCGACGGAAGACAATACCATTTGGGGCGAGATTTTGAATTGGCGGAAGAAAAATACAATCGGTTGATTGTTAAATCCTCGCTCCAAAGCGATTCAAAAACTGGAATCACCGTGAAAATGTTATGTGACACGTTCATCGCGTATGCGTTGGAGCGGTTTGGGCGTAGAAGCGGGCGTTTTGCGAATTATTCGACGGCTGCCAACACGGTAAAATCGGAATTCGGGGAATTGAAAGTTGATCAATTCGGGCCGGGGGCTTTCCGAAAATCGCGTGAAATTTTGGTGAAAAAAGGGCGGTCCCGGCAATATGTGAATCAAATAGGGGTCCATATTCGGGCGATTTTCCGTTGGGGCGTGTCTCATGAGATTGTTAGTCCGAATACGCTGGTCGCGTTGCAGGCGGTCCGCGCGCTCTACGCTGGGGAAACCTCGGCCAGAGAAACGGAACCGAAACGGCCAGTGGAACAGGCTGTTGTGGATGCGACCATTGCGAATCTTTCTTCCATTCTTGCCGATATGGTTTCGGTCCAGCTTCTGACGGGGATGCGTCCGTCGGAGGTGTGCGAGTTGTGCGTTTCGGAGATTGATCGGTCCGCGGAAGTCTGGGTCTATACGAAGCGTCGCCACAAAAACGCGTGGCGTGGATTGTCTCGAACCGTCTACCTCGGGCCACAGGCACAAGAAATCATCACTCCTTATCTTGCGATTGCGGAAGCAGCTGGGAAAGAATATCTATTTTCGCCGCGGATGTCGCTTGAATTGTTCTATACGGAAAAGCGGGCCAGCCGAAAGACAAAGGTCCAGCCGTCACAGGTGTCGCGGAAAAAGGAAAATCCAGAACACTCCATCGGCGATCACTACACTAGGGATTCATACCGGCGGGCGATTGCCAGAGCGGCCGCACGTGCGGGCGTGCCGGCGTGGTCGCCTAATCAGTTGCGGCATTCGGCGGGGACAGAGATTCGGCGACGATATGGAATCGAAGCGGCTTGCGCGGTACTCGGTCATGAATCCATCAGTACCACAGAAATTTACGCCGAACGAAACGAATCGCTCGCAAGAAAAGTAGCGGAAGAAATTGGATAAAACACCGCCGTCGAGGAAGCCACGAAGCAACGCGGGGAGTAATGCGGTCGGAATCGCTTGTCCACATGGCAACGGAAGAAATTGGACAGACACGGTCGTTGTAAAAACGCAACGACCACCCACAGTCGACTAACAATACCACGAAATCAGTTTTTTAGCCGATGCTCGATCGTAAAAGTAACCCTCACCAATCACTGTTTGCACGCGGTACCATGTTACGGCGTACAAATGGGCCTTTCCTTCTCAGATAGTTGGATATTTTCCGGCAAAAGCAGATTGTCACTGAAGAAAATATATTCTTTTGAACGTGTATGGCTTTGAATACTGTAATTTACATTCAGACAACCACTGCGGAATTGGTCATATAGGGATGAAATAAGTGGACACACATCGTATGTCACTATCCATTTACGCCTTAGCCGGGAAATCAATCTTGCTAGCTCCCGATGGTCGGATTCTTGGAAGGAATTTTTATATAATTGGGCACCTTTAGCAACATACGGAGGATCAAAATTTATTAGGGCTCGTCGATATTGTTTCAAGCACCCTTGCTGCAATAATTCTTTGGCATCTAAATTAAATAGATCTATGCGAGTTCTGTGTTGATAGATAATTTGAATGCGTTCAATTAGGGCTGTTTTGTTGAAACGAGCATCCATCGTATAGCGTCCTTGCTGGAATTGACCTCCGATCAATCCCCCTTTGATTACTCCGGACATATTGGTCCTATTCAAAAAGAACGTCGCGAATCCTAATTTCAATAAGTTTCGCGTGTTCTTCGCCAAGTAAATTTGACGCTGTTGTTGCCACATACAAGTTGTAAGTGGTACCTCGTGAATCATTTGGCACAGATCATCCGCTTTGTGTAATACACTATACCAAAACGCATAAATTGCTTGATCGAAATCGTTGATTACAATGCGTTCGACATCATCGCTCAAAAGCAGGCGTAACGCCAGCCCTGCTCCACCTGCAAATGGCTCGATATATGTTTGACCAACTAAACGATTTGCTATCAGGATATTTTTTACGTATGAGTAGAATCTTGACTTTCCACCAGGATAACGTAACGGAGATGGATTATTCATTGAAAACACCCGCATTCCTTTTTGCATAGCTTCTCTATCGTTCGTCATTATGAAGCGTCCATTCATTCTGGTCAATCCCGTGGAGGGGAGCTAGCTCGAGAAATAACCCTCTGAATTGGTCCAAAAAACGATTGACCTCTTTCTTGTTCTGCCCATCCCTGACCCAATAATAAAACAATCGGATAAAGAATTTAGAATATTTATTAAATACATCTTTGCGTTCCTTTCGTTCTACTCCCCTCACAGACCCTCCTTTTTCCCTTGCCTCTTCGAGCTTTTGTGGTATTTCGTCAATTTTGGGGACAATATTTTTCACGTAAAAGTCATACGTGTATCCCAATCGTTCCATCTCCTCGTCGTCATGAAAAATTTTTGGATCTGACTCTACTATTTGTTGAATATAATCCATCACCACCTGTTCTGGTGATTTCCCATTTCCTGGTAAACAAATGATTCTATTTTCCCTCAAATTACAGTTTTGGTCTCCATCAAGAATTCCAATAGCTTGCATAGTCATCTTCAAATAGTCGTCCTTGAAAATATGTTTGAGGTTTTCCGCTCCAATTCCCCCTTGTACAAGATGGAACAGCGTCCGAGTTTCTCGAAATTTTGGACATGATTCCTCGACATAGTCAAAAATGGCACATAAGAACTCTCTTGCCTCGTCGTCCTCCATCAGAATAGGAATTTTCTTATCTTTGTACTGCTCTTCTCTAGTAATGGTCTTTAGGTACCTTTCAATTGCGTAAATTGTTGGATTTGGCAGATTTTGTACCGCGGACTTATTCGTATTTCGCAAATAAATAATCGCGTCTTTGCGTTTAGAAACCATTTCTAATAATGACAAGCTGTGTGTGGTGAACACGACTTGAATATGATATTTATCCGAATATTCTCTAATAATTTTTAATAACTCATACTGCCATGAAGGATGCAGTGTAACATCTAATTCGTCAATTAGTAGTACGCTTTCTACATCACGATCGGGATTTTTCAGTGATTCATAGTAATATTTTAAAGATACTAGAGCTGTAAGTATGATGAATAAATTGTCTTCTCCAGCAGAGATTGTGTTCGAGTCTATCCCCTCTTGTTCACTTTCAAAATCTGCTCGTATTTTGATACCTTGTACCTTTTGCATTGTTTGCGAGGTGATATTGATATTCGAAATTTTTTTGTACAAATCGACAACGTCATTTTCATAAACTGCAGGAAGTCTTATTCCCGTTTTTTCCAGATCATGATCGGATTCTCCAAATGGAAAAATTCTGGGTAATCCTAAATAGATCACGGGACATTTGGGTAAAGAATCTTTTTGTGTTCTTTTGTATACTGGTTTGATCGCATACCTAGCATTTTTACGCGAATTATGACGTCTGAAATCCAAACTAAACGAAGGAGTTGTATAATACGTCACAGAAAATAACGAGCCTTTGACACCATTTGCAGGATCGAAATATTTTTTATCACCCTTTTCTAAACTTTCAATTTTGGGATTAACTAAACTATTTATCCCTTTAATTATTCGCAAACAATCTGTATTCAGGCGTTCATCAGGCTTTGTGACGGCTCGAAAAGCATTGCTTATCATGTGCAATATGGATGTCTTACATGTTCCATTTGTACCAGAAATAGCATTGACCCTGGGAGAAAATTCAATGGTGATATTGCGAAGTTTACGATAGCGGGTAATTTTTATCTCTTTGACCATGGTGAGTTCCCCTGCACAATAGTTATGTTACAAAACAACTCTTCCTATTTTATCACAACATAGCCTATATTTACAATCGAGGGAACATCTATCTGTAAACAATATTAAACGTTATTTGTCAAAAGAAACATTCAACCGCTTCGCGTGTTGTTTCGCGGAGTTCATACACTTGGTGGAGAATCCATGGAGTACTTTGTTCGATGGTCTCTTTTTGGCAATGCCATAGCGCCCAGTAGATGATGATCAGAAAGAGGATGGTACCGATGAGGTCGGTCGCACAGTCGAGAATCTTGCGAAAATTCCACTTCATCGGTCATTTCCTTCGAGAATGGAAATGTTTTTCTTCGTCGGACCGGTGATCCATCAAAAGCCCCGCCGGAGAAGCAAGCCTCCCCGACGGGGCGTCCCATGAAACCACGACGTGAAGGAGTATAGCGTCCATTTCGGATAAAACGCAAAAGGTTTTTTGAACATGTCCCATGGGCTTACTCCGCGTGTTGCCATGTTGGTCGGCTCGGAACTGGAAAACCATCCACCGAAACGACCAACCAACACATAACGAACGCCTTCGCAAAAGTCACCGGTGAATGTAAATTGCCGGTGACAAAATTTTGCGCAGAAAAACAATCAAATTTGGAAACGTACAGGGATAATATAAGTCACAAACGGAATTGACATATAAACAAAATATTTCTATAGATTCAAAAAAGGTGGCTTTTCTGTTTGCGACCATATAGAATGATTATAGGTAGGATGGGGAAGATTGTTAATGTGCAAGTAGAAACCATATCGCGTGTAGGTGTTACACCATGGAGAGTAAAAAAGGGATATGGTGTACTTTTTCCTAATGGATAATCTAGCGCCAAACCGCGTTTGGACGATCAGGAACCAGAAATATGATTACTGAAAATCATAAAAAAGAATCAATGTCACGTGCGATGATTCAAGCGATTGCAGGAAAGTGTGGAATGACGTGTTCGTATAGTAATTTTGATTATGGAATTGATATTCGTATACACGATGTAGCACAAAGGATGGATGGTGATCAAGTACGCTATATAGACGCTGGTTTCAACATTGCAATTCAGGCAAAAAGTACACAGATTGCAACGACTGACGGTGACTGTATCAAGTATGACTTAGATGTAAAAAATTACAATGATTTACGTGATGTAAATGTCGGAGAACCGCGTATTCTAGTACTGTTGATACTTCATGAAAATGAAAGTGAGTGGCTTCATCTTTCCGAAGAAGAAATGATCATGAAGCGATGCCTGTACTGGGTTTCGTTAAGGGGATGGGATCCGACGGATAACAAAAATACTATACGTATCAACATTCCAAGAAGCAACCTGTTTACTGAAGAAGCTCTTATGGAATTGATGGAAAAAAGAAAGGGTGGGATAGATTTATGATTCAGTATGGTTCCATAAATCTCAATTCAGTCCGTGTTGCGGACTTAACCGCCTATTTAGTTTCACGCAAGTGGAAACCTGCCGAATTTGCGAGAAAAGAAGAGTTGAAGTATGTCAGCGACATATTTGGAATGTCTCTTTTGATTCCGGCAAATGAGCAACTTTCGGATTATGTGGATCGTGTGGAGATGTTGATCAATTCACTCTCCGAATTAGAAGAACGTCCTTTTATTTCTGTTATAAGCGATATTATTACTCCGGCATGCGACAAGATAAAAGTTCGGCTGAGTACATTGCAATTCCGAACTGGAACGTTACACCTCGGATTCGCTGTAAAATTTTTTCAATCTGTGAGAAATATGCTTATATTCGCCGAATGTGCAAACAATGGACATCAAACATGTTTTACCAAAGCGACAAAGAAAGGAATTGCCTATGCGGATCAATGCCGATTGTCCGCCATAATGCCGGGAAGTTTTCAGGCCGTGTTTGAGTCACCGCTAACGCCGCCGGCTTCAGAGCTTCAGAAAAAAGCTCTGGCATATCCGAATGAACGCCGCTTACTTCTTGATTTGATGACTGGATTACAGCGTATGAAGTCCGCTCATGAAAGCGGAGATATGGAGCCAGTCGTGCAGGATGCAAGTCATCGTATCAATGCTAATATTTGTGATTCCATTTTGGATATGAAACCTGATTCGGATGACGCAACAATTGATTTCTGCTTTAATTGGGATCAAATATGGCCTATACCGGATCAACCAAACGAATCTCTGATAACCTTTGATTCACGTTCTTTTGAAACGATAAAAGCTATTAGTCAAGCGATGCGAGCAGCCAGTACACCAGTACATCGCGAACTAATTGGAAAGGTTATAAGTTGTTCATCGAAGGATCCTATCCAGCAAAATAACGATATGGTGATTGTCATGCTTACTGACAGTGGAAAAAAAGTAGAGGTTCAACTTTCTCATGATGACTATAGAAAAGCTGTCAATGCTCACATAGATGGAAAAAACATACGTATTTCAGGCACCATAGAAAAATATCCTAAAAAAACAGTACTACGAGACTATTCTGATTTTGATGTAGTTCATGATTCAAGATTAATTTAATCTCCAAAATTGTACCACGTGGAAAACTTTTCGCGTGGTCTTTCTCCATATTGGCAAACGCGATTGGTTGCGATTTCGGCTAGTTACTCCGCGTGTTGCCATGTTGGGCGGCTCGGGTAGGGCGTGGGGGTGAGCGTGGTGGTGGGGCCGACGCTTTCGGCGGTCAAGGGAGCGAGTATGACGGATTCGGGCGATGTTTCTACGGGGATATCTATCTCATAATCGCCTTCACCGCGACGGATACGGATGTCCGGAGATGAGAAAGTGGTATTAGGCGGTAGCCATATCCCATATTGATAGTCGGCATCGGTTTCGGTTGCGGTCCAGACGACGCGTAAGCGGCCTTCGGTCATCCGGGCGTCGGCCGTCTGAATGATCGGCCATGCCACCACTTTTTGTCCGTTTTGAATGTGGATCGTCCGTTCGACTCGGTCGAATATTTCGATCCACGGCCCGCCTTGCTGCCGTGTGCGTAGGATATACGTTCCATCGGCGAGCGGTATTTCCGCCGAGGGGGAAGCCGTCGTGAGTGTCGCGTTCGTGATGAGCGTATTTCCGGACCACACTTCGGCGGTGATCGCGTGTGGTACGAATCCCGGATAGTCGGCCACGGTATCGAGTAATCCGGCAATCTGGATTCCGCCGGCGATGGAGGTGATTTCCAGCGTCGGCGGGTCGGGTAATGAAACGGCGAGATAGGTGGGGAATGCGTCGCGGGTTCCGGGAAACGAAACTTGATTCCCGTCGATGGTTTCCGCTCGAAAGTAGTAGGTTTTCCCCCAACCGCCGAACAGTCGGATCGGCAGTTTTGCCGATGTGGCGCGGATATCGTCGATTCTGCGCCATGCGTTCGGCGTGGAACCGTAGTAGATACGGTATCCGTCCGCTCCGGTCACGGCGTCAAAATGGATCGAGGGTTGCTCGAATGGTCCGGGCTGCGGGTGGGGTTCTCCGGGCAATTCAAAAATATCCAACGCGGTACATTCTCCGGTTTGGATGGGAATGGTTTGTGACGCGATGCCTTCGCTGGGCGTGAGACTGGCTATCCATATACCATTTTGGTATATCCGGGTTGCGGCTCCAGTGGAATTCCACCGGAGATTTGCGGAAAATTCGTCGGATGGAATCAGGGTAATCGGTGTTATTCGTGTGGCTCGTTCGGCGAGTGGGTAGCCCATACGCCAGATTTTTCTTTGCCATCCCAGTAAATCGCCAAATGAAAACAATTAAAACGCCTCCAAGATTTGAGGATGTCGCCGGCGCGAAACATGCTGTTCCGTGCTGAACGAAAGCGTACTCGACGTGGTGGCTAGGTTTGCGTATTCCCACGTTGCTGACGCTGCTGTGATGGTTCCCTTCTTGACGCGTAAATCACGCATTCCCATCGTTCCCGCGTATCCGGCATATCCACCAAATACGCAAAACGTGTTGTACCGAACAAAACTAGAGGTAGTCACGCCAACCGTTTTTTGATTGTTTATACGTAGTGTACAGTCTGGACCAGTGCCCGACGTGGGAACGGTGTACCCGATATAGCCCGCCTTGCCGGATACGGAAACACTGGACGTATCGGTACCGCTTGCCACCGTATGGAAAACCGTTTGCGTGTCCGCCGATTTAATGGCGGTTCTGCCAGCAAAATAACCACGATCGAAAAACGATGGAAATAACGCGTTTCCAGATATTCCTTCGGCGATGGCCGAAACGGTAACCGCCCCGGCATACCCGAGGTATACGGTTGGTGTGAGGTTTCCCGTTACCAGTGTGGTCGTCAGCAATTTTCCATACGTCGCATGGTCATACTGCGACCAAACGCCGTCCGAACGGGCTGTGATATTTTTTCCGTTTCCAGAAATGTCAGTCAGTACAGTCGTTGGTATCGCGTTCAGCGGATACACCGCTAGATACCCCGCATACGTGACGGCCCGGTTCTGTCTATCGGTGGACGAAACGCCGCCATAATAAACCCGAATGGTTAGGCCGGATACAGGGATATCGCACAGGACATCGAACACACCGGAGGCGGCGGCGTCCGTAATCGACCATTCCAAACGCGAAAACGGAAGCTGCGTTGATCCGTCGGATGTGGTGAAATAGACGTCATAACCATTCGCCGAACACACGGCGCCCATGGCGGGATCGGAGTCGATCTTCACTCGAACGAGCTGGTCCGATAAATCGGCCGTCGGTGGGGTGAGGGTAATCCACTTGTATCGCATTGGCCTACTCTTTCATTTTCAAGTACATTGCCCACGCCGTCAAACCAAACAAGCACACCATGAAAACGATAAAATTCCAGTCAGTTCCACTCATGGCACATCTTCCTCATCTTTCATTTCTTCCCAACAACAAGGAAGGAATACTCTGTTATGTTTATATTTGTGTGCTTGTTGGCATCTTTTGATCCGATCTTCGAGCTCCCAAATTCTAGGTTCTAGTCTGTACACTCTATCAGCATACTGAACAATGTTGACAAGTACCGAAATTGAAAACGCTCCAACGAAAATAACAATCCCTAACATATCCACCTCTATTTATCTGCTTTATCGATGCAATGCGGTCTGTCTTTCAAATGCGCAAAAACATCTCTTGCCTCCCCGTGAACCTGTTTCTGATCGAGCAAACGTTCAAGATGTTCTACTCTCTTTTCGATACGCTTGAGCTTTCGTTTGATCTTCATCGTAAATCCCATCATGACACACCCCCTAATCCGCGAGCGCAATGACCGCGTCGGCTTCGGCTTGCGTTAAAACACCTGTGGTCACCAAGGAAAGAATCATCGCTTGGGTACTTGCCGCATTGATGTCGATTCCGCCGTCCGGACCGTACGTTTCCAACATGTTGACCACATCGGAGAGAACGAGGCTCTGTTCGGCGGCCGCGGCAAGGCGTAACCGCATGGGCGTATAGGTCTCCAATCCCATGGCGTTCAAAATCGTCCGAAACGTGATCATCTTATACGTGGGTGTCGCCAGTGGCGGTGCAAGCGTCGCCGTCGGTGTGGCGTCTTTCCAGTAGGCGCGTTCGTCGGTTTCGTTTTCGTTCACGACATAAAAATGGATTCGGCGTGTGATCGCGGAGTCTTGATACACCTCACGAATGGTCACGGCGTACCACTGCGTTCCGTCGGCTTG
>JAQVKF010000086.1 GCA_028694795.1 Thermoguttaceae bacterium
TTTCGCTTTTAAAGCAAAACACCTACAAAGAAAGCATCGCCATGAAACGTCGCATGGCCGGCTGGAATGTCGGCTTCCTCGCGCAAGTCATTGGCTTGACAACAAGTTAGTGTGCGATTGCCCTGGACGCATCCCTGAGTCGAACGCCGTATTGGGCAACCGTTCCTCGAATAATTTGCCGTTAATGTAAGGAAATTCCGCGAGCTGTTCATCCAGAAGCGAAAGACGTGATTCCGGCGATTGGTTCAATACGCTGAAGAATTCATCTAACTTCGCCCCTAAATCGCTACCGTCTTCCGCCGTTCGCTCCTTCAAATAAAATAGAAAATCATCTTTTCCAAAAGTAGACGTGTCATCCGCGAACATACAAAAAAGAAGCCGAACGAGAACCACCTCTAAGGCATGCCCCGTATAACCGCTTTTACGCAACCGGTCGTGTACCTTACCCATCAATTCCGCCGCGCGAAGATTCACCGGGTCTTGTTCATGGTAAACTCGCTTTTGATACCCCGCCATAAAGATGAATAACTCAATGTGATTGGCGAATTGGTCAAGCGTAAACTCCGTCCGTGCATTGTCGTGATCCAGATCGTAAACGTGCCAGTGCTTGAAATCGCACACCATCATGATGTGTGGCAACTCGTACTGCGGTAACGCATCCGCGTAACGTCGTGCCCGTTGATACGCCGCTTCGAGATCCTTGCCGCGGCTTTTCATCTCGATAAGAATCATCCCCTTCCAGAAAAGATCAATATATCCATTTCCATCGTCCGAACATCGTACCTTATGCTCAAACGTGGCCACTTTTCGACGCGATATCCCAAACACATTCAGAAAATCGATTAAAAATTCTTGGGATTCCGCTTCTTCATTGTCATCACGTTGATGAGCTTGCGCAAAGGCGGCGGCTCGTGCGCGAATCTCATTTAACGAAAGTACCATGATAAAACTTTCTTGGCGTGGGTTGTATATGGAACATGAGTGTTATCACGTTATGCTTATTTTGGTAGAACACACAATCGGTTAAAATATATCATCCTGAGCGTGTTTTAATGAAAAATCGAGGCCTAAACACAAAAATTGAATGGAATAGGTGCAAATTCTCATTTCAAGGTATCGGAGAGGCTCGAATATCGGAACGTCTAAACCCATTATAATGTTTGTACGAGGGGAATTTCAACCACGTTTGCCCCCGCGTCTTTCATTGCAAATTCATTTGAGCTGGGTAGAATAGTACAGATGGGGTGTGGATTGGTTTCAAGATCGGTGCAAATGGCGTTTGCCAACAGGTGGCAGATAATGCGGCGGGAGGATGGTGTTCATGAAAAATGTCTCGAACGAGCAAAAAATGCCTCCTGTCATGATTCTTTGCGGCGGGATGGGAACGCGGCTTCGTGACGTGACCGAACTCCTCCCCAAACCGATGGTACCGATCGGAGAACAGCCCATCGTTTGGCATATTATGAAAACATACGCCTCTTTCGGGGTCCGACGTTTCATTCTATGTCTCGGTTATAAACGGGAGAAGTTTATCGACTTCTTCATGAATTACCATGCGCGGACCTCGGACGCTACGATCACGCTCGGTGCGCAGCCCGACATTCGGTTTTATAGTGAAAGTGCCGAGTCCGATTGGGAAGTGACGCTCGTCGGTACCGGTTTGGAAACGATGACCGGCGGACGGGTTGCGAGGGCGGCGAAATACCTACAACCGGAGGATCAGCATTTTTTCCTGACGTATGGCGATGGTGTCTGTGACGTGGATATCACCGCTACGCTGCGGCGACATCAAGCGTCGCAAAAGTTGCTGACGGTCTTGGCGGTACATCCCGCGGCCCGTTTTGGCGAAATGATCTTAGATGGCGATAACGTCATGGGATTTGAGGAAAAACCCGCCCAAACGAACGGATATATCAACGGTGGTTATATGGTAGTGAATAGACGCTTTATCGAACGATACCTCTCTTGCGATGAGGACCTATTTTTTGAACGTGAACCAATGCGTAGCGCGGTCGCAGATGGTCAAATGCAGGTCTATCGCCACGAAGGTTTCTGGCAGTGTATGGATACGCCGCGTGAATACGAACGATTGAACGAATTATGGAACACAGGGGACGCTCCGTGGACGCGAAATTGGGCGTGATCGTCCGGCCGCGACAATGTCCACTTATGTGAAACGTCAGTTTATGTGAAACGTCAGTTTTGCGAAATATCTAAGTGTTCCATTTTGCCCAATAGGTGGTGATATCCGAGACGACATGGTTTCGATTTTGAGAAAAATTTGCCTTGTTTGCGTATTTGCTGTAACTCACAGAATTGGACATTCTTGAAAAAACCATTTTCGATGGAGCGGGATAACCGAAAGACTAGAGGCGGGACGCTTTTCGGTGAATGACCCGTTTGATTGGCATGAGAGGGCTTTGAATCGGCTCAAACGATGGGGAAACTCATCGCAAACGCAACTCAAAGTATCGAAGGTACAAAATGATTATTCGAATGATGAACTCTTCTTTGGACAGACCACTTGAGGAAGCGGAACCGTCTTCAGCAAATAGATCGCGACATTTTGCCTATTCGGAGCGCAAACAGCATTTTTTAACGGGTGCCACAGGGCTAGTCGGCTCATATATTTTGCGTCAATTGCTGTTGGACAACGAACCAGTGGCGGTCTTGGTGCGTCAATCGCGTCGTCAGAGTCCGCAAGATCGAATCAATACGATGATTGCTCATTGGGAACAACGTTATCAACGTTCGTTGCCGCGTCCGTTCATCATGGTGGGCGATTTGAGCGATCCGGAGTGGGGACACCGGAATCACGAGTGGTTTTCATCGCATTGCAAGGCGATACTCCATTGCGCGGCGAGTTTGCAATTTCGTGGAGCGCCGGGGTACGAACCGTGGGTTTCTAATTTGGAGGGAACTCGCAACATTCTGCAAATTTGCCAAAGAACGGGCATACGTCATTTGCACTACGTTTCCACAGCGTATGTGGCGGGCGTTCAAACGCGATTTCGTGAGGACCAGCTGGACGATGGTCAGACTTTACGAAATGATTACGAGCAGAGCAAAATGCTTGCGGAAAAGATGGTTCGCGGTGTTGATTTTCTCGATTCGCTCACGGTTTATCGTCCAGCGATCGTGGTGGGTGATTCTCAAACGGGTGAAACGACGACGTACCATGGTTTTTACGCGATTTTGAAATTGGCCCATACGCTTGCGGCCAAAATGCCGCGTGGTACGCATTGTGCGCGCTCACTGCTTCAAGCGTTGGGATTAACGGGTTCAGAACATAAGAATTTTGTTCCTGTTGATTGGGTCAGCCGTGTCATGTACCACATTTATCGTCACCCGGAGCTTCATGGTCAGACGTATCATTTGACTTCGCCGCGACCGACTCCGACGCTCGATTTCGCCGACGTGATCCAAAACGCGGTGGAGACGTATTCGACCTTTGCGCCGCCGTCGCAGGGCTTTACGGAAGACTGGTTTCATACTACTTATGCAGATCAGTTGGATATTTATCGTGCTTATATTCAGGAAGACCCCTTTTTTGATTCGACGAATACGCAGCGAGCGGCCCCGCACTTGCCGTGTCCGGAGATTAACAGTGAAATGCTTTCATTTTTAGCGAGTTGCGCCATTTTGTCGGACTTTGGCAAGAAAAAAACAGTGGTAAAATCACCTCGTTCGAAAAGCAAAACGTTGTCGTAGTGAGCGTCGGCTTGTGGATATTCCATGCCAATCTGATCGGCAACATAAGCTGGGGACCTGGGTACAGCCGCGTTGCCAGTTTACCTTCCCAATTCGCACCGGTCGCTCCTAGGTTTGGGTTGGCCGCTTGTGTGAACACGTCTTAGGGTGTATCGCGGGACTCGGGCTGTGTGACTATGCGTACCGATAAGGTGTGTGCTGACGCCCTTTGGGGGGGGATTTTGTCTGTGGTTACCATGTGGACCGAATCGTTGGACGAAGGCGATGGTGCGGCCGTGCAGGCGACTGCGGTGAAGAGGGGTTCGCCGTGAAGCTGAATCGCAAGTGGAATCTCCTTCAACGTACCCAGCGGTTCGTTAGGGAGTGGGAGGCTGTATGGCAACACGAGCAAATCGCCTTCCTGTAGCGAGTTGAGCTCGGTGGCATCCATCTGAAGCGGTGGAAAAGATAGCGTACATTCCACCTTCGTTTTTCCCGTAGGCGGTTCAAATGATGGGGTCGGCTTCGAGGACGTGGCTGGCGGAAGCGAGGGAGACTGCGAATCGGACGCGGGCGGGGGTGGAGCTGCTAAAACGGCTTGTGAAGCGTTGGATGGAAGCGTTGAAGTCAGTTCCGTTCCGGACAATGGCGTGGGGACGAATGATGTCGCGGGTATAAATGTGGTGAGTGGTTGGCAAAAATGGATGGTTCCCTGGATGGATTCGATTTGGAAGTCGAAATACGCGATCACCACCGGAGCGTCTTCCGCGAGGACGCGAATCCGTGTGGGATCGGTTTCCACGCCCAGCATTTGGACTTTCCGCAGCCCGGATTCCCGCCACGCATGGACGAGACCGGACGCGATCGCCTCGCCCAGTCGGAAAGTGACACGTCGATCCATTTCCGTGAGCGGGCGTCGCGGAGCCGTCACCATTTGACGTCCGCCCAGCAAGCGATCCAAAATCGGAAAAAGAAGACGCGGCCCCAGCTCCATTAAGAAAGGATATTCCCGAACAGGTATGGATTTTTCCAATGTGGATGGTACGGAAGTCGCTTCAAATCGTAAACAACTCGTCGGTAGTTCCAACTCACGAACGAAGCGGTCGAAGCTGCGAAAACGTTGCGATTGGAAGGTCAGTTGGACCTCGCCGCGGAGCCATTCTTTGAAAATATCGCTGAGCAGACAAGCGGTTCGTTCCCATTGAAATTCCATTTGCTGCGAAATTTCAGGGGTGAGCGTATCGCGAAACAGGACAAGATCGTCCTCGTCAAAATTGTCTCGATCTATTGGTACCACGATCGCTTCCTCCACGATTTTCTAAAAACGGGACCCTTGGGTTAGGGGGTGTATGACCTAGTCGGATAGTCTCCGTGATGCCCAAAATTTTCGTCCGTTATGTCGCAAATTTTATGTGGTAAGCTAAATCCGCTAAAAAACGGAATGTTAAACCGGACATCTTATGCGTGGGAGTGGACTACCTCGTTCTCGGTGTCACCACTGCGAAAGATTGGGATTTGTTAGTGCTTCATGACTGGCCGGAAGAGCAAAAGACCCATGATGAACATGACTCCATTGCCCAACCATACACCACAGGGGGGGAATATCCCTTCTTTCGACAGATTCAAACCAAGCATAAATAATGGAAAGTATAACAGCAAAATCGGCGCGAAACAAACGAAAAAACTGACCCAAAAATCGGACGCGCGAATGCGCGGCGACAGCGACAGCGGAATGCCCATCCAGACGAAACTCAAGCAGCAAAAACCACACGCCCAGCGGCGCCATGGTTCGGTACAGAGTTTTCGCAGATCACGTTTCGTATCTACGAGCTGTTGTTCACGCTGTTGTTCCAGCGATGGATTTCCCGCGTCGCGAAAATCGCCAGCCAAAAGCCGTAACGCGCGGGACGCCGCGATGCTCTCTTCCAGTTGCAAAATGGCAAATCGACGCTGTTGAATCTCCGATGGAATTTGGCTTAGCGAGGTGTCCGATGGACGAATACTAATCGGCGGAAGCGGATATTTATGCTGATATTCGCCTTGATACTGTCCGCTAAATCCATCGCCCTGAATGGTCACATTTTTGGCCGAGATGACGAAAAAAATACGTGTCGAGCCATCAATCTGCTCCTCTTCCTTTCGTGTAATCGTCGCTTCCTGCGCGTGAAGTGTTGCTTTACGTCCATCCATATTGAAAATAATGGTGACTTGTTCCAAAATCTTGCCATGAATATCGTGGACCGAAATCGAAAAATCGTTCGTGTCGTATTTCTGATTCACTCGTAGCATTTCGTAGAGTATTTCCTCGCCCGCATTGAAAATCACTCGCTGGATGCCTACTCGTCCACGTGATACCGCGATGTCATTGACCCAAACTGCGAAAAAACTGAGCAATACGGCTAAAAACAACGTCGGCCATATCACCATGACCGGAGATATACCCAATGCTTTTAACGCGGTAAATTCGTTCGAACCAGAAAATTCAGAATAAACGGTGGTCACCGCCAGTAACAGTGCCAATGGAATGGTGATCTGGGAGGTTTGAACGATGGCAAATGGAATGAGATCGAGAATAACGTGAGGTGGAATTCCGCTGCGAATGGCTTCGTTGATGACGACGACTGCGACGAGTACCACCGAAAAAGCGATGAGCGCAAAGAGAAAGACTCGGATCAGTTCCCACAGCAAATAACGAGTCATGCGGCTTATCATATGGAAAAACCACCCAGAAAAAACAAAAACGTGGAATGTGTACCCATCTCGCTCCGAAAACGCTGTTGGCTAGGTTCCAATATCCGTCCCGCGATCTCTCGAGATGGTACCTCATTTGCGGCACCGTACGAAATTCGTCCACAGATTGAGACGTTGATAAAGATATCCGAATTGGTGTCTAGTGGGAAGAGCGATTCTTTTCTCGATCGTTACGAAGTTGTAACGATTGGTCCCGAAGTTGCGCCGCCAATTCATAATTTTCGTTTTGGATGGCCTCGTGCAATTGATACTCGATCTTTCGCATCAAACTTTCCAGCTCCACGTCGTAGGTGTCCTTCGTATAAGCGATTTCAGCACCACCGGGGACGGCCAACGATTCTGGAACGTTCGACAAGTCTGCCAATTCAGAGGGTGGCGGCGTTGGAAAAAGCCCGTCTTCCGCAGTCGCTTCAGAAGGCTGCGACGGAAAGATGTTGTCTTCTGAAGGCGTGTCGCCTGTGTCGTGATGAGAATCCACGCAGCAGGCGGCCGCATCGTCGCAAGATTGATCTAAAACCAACCCTTGAGAATCAATCAAACTCAAAATTTTCTGCTCAATCTGACGTAGTTCCACGAGTAATTCGTCGTTTTCGATGAGCGGCTCCTCGATATCGTAACTGCAATAAATTTGGTGAATGGCGGCGTATATTTTGCGGACTTCCCGCAGTGCGATGATCGGATTTCCCGCTTGGATGGCCAAATTCGCTTTGGCACGAGCGATATGAGCGAGAATGAATGGACGGAATTGTTCGTGCGATTCGATCCATTT
The DNA here is from genome assembly GCA_028694795.1 of Thermoguttaceae bacterium. Lineage (GTDB taxonomy): Bacteria > Planctomycetota > Planctomycetia > Pirellulales > Thermoguttaceae > JAQVKF01. The sequence continues at coordinate 7,211 of JAQVKF010000086.1, forward strand.
CGGATCGGCGTCAGAGGCGTATTGCCGAATCCATTCCAACAAACCTAACGTGTGTTCCGCGTCGAAAATCACTCCTCGATAAACATGAATGGCCAACCAGCACAAACGGCGATGGTAATACTGCAAAAATTCACGATCAATCTCTTCGCGATCCCGTGAAGAAAATCGGAATTCGCCGCCCTGCCGCAATTGCCGCTGTCTGAGGTACGTCAGATAATTTTTATAACCGTGTGGACGGGCCCCATCTGGACGACCGATAGTCTCCATTTGCATAACTCCCATCTCAATACGCAATTGGAGCAATGGGCGACCGTCCGCGCCTTGCACCCGACGGACATTTACTTCTCCCGGACGAAAGGGCCAATCTTGCAAAAGCGTATCTAGGTTTACATCCATATTGTGACGATTCCTATGCCGAAACCGCTTGAGCGGAACAGAATGACATCGAAGTCCAAAAGAGACTTCCACACCGACACCCACTGAACGGCGTCCGACCGTTTCTCACAAAATGCTTCCGGTTATCTTCCGATTGCTTTCAATTGGAACCACTGTCGCTGACGCTCACAAGTTCGAGGTGTCCAAAAACGTTCGTTTCAAACAGGAACGGTATATCTCCCGCGAACACTCTTTTCCCACTTTCACGAAGCGTGACTGTCGTCTTACGTCTTTAGTTCGTGGAAAAAGCCGATCGGCAGAGTCTGTTTATGAGTGATGGACAACGAAAATTGATCTCTCACGAAATCGAATGCGAAAGGCCTACCTACAGGATTATCCCCTCACACACCCCCAAATTGTACCGATTCCCCAAAAAGCGTCTACCACTCTTTTCGGTAATTCCTCCAAAAAAATTCCGATATTACTTCGGAAATGTCGAAAAAAAACAATTGGCTGGGGCCTAGACGTCCCCTTTTTACAACTCGTTCCAAGAACGGCGTCCCTGTTTCTTCTCCGAATTTTGCCGTTTCGTTTCCAGGCGACGTCGGACGGAACCTCGGGTCGGATGGGTTGCGATTCGACGACGCGGTACTCGCATAGCCTGCTCTAACATTTTGCGCAGCTTATCCAAACAATCTTGCCGATTTTTCGGGGCATCGCGTGTTAATTGGCTGCTCAGGACCAAATCGCCTTCGGTGGTTAATTGGGTGGCGTAGAGCTCTCGAAAACGTAAACGTACCGAGTCTGGAATTGCTTGGCTCGACTCAAACGCCCAGCGAAGTACCGCTTTGCTGGCGACTTTATTCACATTTTGTCCACCTGGTCCGCTGCTGTGCGCAAAAGTAAACTGAATTTCCGACGTCGGAATTTCCAAGGTACGGCCATGTGAGTGGACAAGTAGCTGATTTTCTGTCATGATGACTTTCGGTTGGGTGAATTTCGGTTGGCGGTACTGCGTCCATAGGAGACACGATAGAATTTTACGCAATGTTACATTTTATCGTATATGCCGTATGTGTATATGCCTTATATGTCAGATGTGTATCGGATGTGCATTGATTTTCCACGATTCTCTCGTTTCAGTACGATTTGGAATGTTGGGGGCTTGCATTCAAATGGGGTAAATGCGGTAGATTTTCCGGGTTGGATGGATGGGACGATTTCGGAACGGTCGTTTGATCGTGAGTAGTCTTTTGTTCCGCGACGATCTGATCAAAGCAGGAGAGCGAGATGAGTACGTCGCCGTCGTATCCCGCCTCGGCGAATAGCTGGAGTAACGGCATCGCCGCGGCAATCGTGCGTTTACGCGCGTCAATGAGAACGGTCGCAGGAGCGATTCGTGCAATATTCTGTCGAAGCTGGATAAAATTCCCGGGTGATTCCCACCGGTCCAAATCAATCATCAGCCCCGTCCATGGTCCGAAGAGCGACCACCATGGCATCGCGTTCGCGGCGAGTAAATCGAGTGGGGACAGCTCGCCCAAGGCAAGGATTACCTCCATGTCTTCCGCAATCGGGAGGAGTTCTTCCACCGCGTTGAAAAACAATCGGGAGGCGTGACGACGGATGTGCGAACCTTGCGGACCTCCACGAACGAGCAGTGCCCGTGAACCGAGAATCGCCGCGGTACGAATCGCGTTTGCCGCGTCATCCACCGCGTAACGCCAGGAACAGGTGTGAACGGTCTGAGAACATTTGCCGGACGCCGCTCCCGTCGTCGGTTTTGGGGAGGGCGAAGCATTCCGCTGGCTTTTAACCCCATTGCGATTGTCACTCCAAGCCTGCGTTCCGATGAGACGCTCTGTTTCGTGACAGTCAATTCCGGTAAAGCCACCCACCCAACCGAGGTACTCACAGTGAATCTGTGCGTCGTGGAGTTTCGCCGCGATCGCCTCGTCGCCCATTTCCGCGAATTGTGAACGGAAAAATCCTCCGTGGTGCAGATCTCGTGTCAGATAATGCTGAATCCAGTATTCTATGGTCCGATCGGAAAAATGGAATTCCTTGGAAGTCACAACCCCGTTGGGCATCACAGCCTCGCCAGAAATGGCATTGGATGTGTTCAATGGAGCAGTGGGGGAAGATGTTGCCGAGAAAGCCTCGGCGTCAGCTGGTGTAGGCGAGATTGGTAACGCGGATGGCAGAGCTTGTTTTTCCCGATCGAACGCTTGGGGGGCCGTCACGACATTCGAAACGGTACTCTGGAGAGGAGGTAATGAATCTTCACTAGATACGATCAATCGCATTCCGTTTCTCCTCAAGCCCTCTCGTTCCAACGACCACGCCGTATAGTATGGAAGATATCGGATAGCATGTAAACCCCGATTTTTATGTTTGAAAATCGGATGGTCAACGGTTATCTTGACAGAATGAGACCGGTTAGTATACTCATGCCGGTTCTGTTTTTTCGTTTGATGGTGGTTCGGGCGATTTTTTTAATCGGCAATATTCCGGCATGGCACGACTGAGGAAGGGAAGTCGGACGGACCTCACGGTTTTCTACCTTCTTCCATTTTCCTCGTATGAAAGTCGTTAGCCATGTGGTTATCGCAAACAATAGGCATCGCGTCGCGGCACCTATTTCGTGAATGGTTGGCGTTCTTAAAATGGGGACTTCTCGCGATTCTCGTGGGATGTGTCGTGGGCGTCGTCGGTGTCGCTTTTGTCCGAGGAATGTGTTGGGTAACTGAGTTCCGTCAGACACATTCGTGGGTGATCGGTTTGTTGCCAGTGGGTGGTTTGCTCATCATCATGGCGTACCATTGGGCCGGCGTACTCCGTCCGCGAGGAACGAATCTGGTGATTCAATCGGTCCGCGAAGGTGACGAACTTCCATGGCAGATGGCACCACTGATTTTTTTCAGTACGTTGTGGACCCATCTGTTGGGTGGTTCCGCTGGGCGTGAGGGTGCCGCGCTGCAGTTCGGTGGTTCGATTGCCGGAGCGATTGGGCGTTTGCTGCGATTAAGCCGAGCGGATCGTGTCATTATTGTTATGTGCGGAATGAGCGCGGCGTTTTCCGCTCTTTTTGGAACCCCCATCACTTCGGCTGTGCTGGCGATGGAATTGGCGAATATTGGCGTTATCTGTTATGCGGCGTTGGTACCGACGGTTGTGTCCGCGATCATTGCGGGACTCATCGCGACGCGTTGGGGACTAGCCCCGATCCATTATACCCTTTCCGTTTCAGAATCCTTTTCAAGCCTTTCACTCGAAACGATGGTTACTTTTGCGCAAATCGCTTGTTTGGCAGCTTTGTGCGCGGGGGTGAGCGTCCTGTTTTGCCTCGCGATGCGAGTGGGCGAGTCCTGTGCGGAACGCTTCTTTCCGAATCAGTATTATCGCATTGTGGTGGGCGGCGGCTGTCTCGTGGGGCTGGCGTTACTTTTTGGTACCGATTATCTCGGCCTCGGAAGCGAACTGCTCCAACGGGCGTTTACTTCTCATGTTTTTTGGGCCGCGTGTCTTCTAAAAACATTATTTACATCAATTACGCTGTCTGCGGGGTACAAGGGCGGCGAGATTATTCCAGCGATGTTTGTGGGAGCGACATTTGGAAATGTGGCGGGACCGATTTTGGGGTTGGGGCCAAGTTTTGCGGCAGCGATTGGGCTGGTCGCGGTTTTTTGCGGGGTGACGAATTCGCCCATTACCGCCCTGTTGCTCGCGTTTGAGGTCTTTGGCTTTACCACGCCGACTGCCTTTTTGTTGACGGTCGCGATTAGTTACGTGTTGTCCGGATATTATGGATTGTATCAATCCCAAAAGATCGTTTGGTCGAAAACGGAACAACGGCATATCGATCGTTCCGCCGAATAAACGATTCGGAAATGATGGGACATGGTGTGTCGAATGTTCCCGATGATGGTGTGAGGTAGGACCAAATTCAGACGTGTTTTTGAATTTTCTCTTTTGTGTGTCCTGTTCATTTTGTGCATTCTTTGTAGCGTAAAAAATTTTCAGATTTTTGTAATTTCTTATTTTACAAGTATTTAGATCGCTTTTCGTTTGTTTTTTCCGGTGAACAGAAAGAACTTTAGAAAAAATGAAAACTTTTTTGAATATAATCTAGACGTGTTGGTTCCAGTTGAATTTTGTGGACTTTTTGGACATCTGTTCGTATGAAACCAGTGTAAAACTGGTAGTTTTGTGGAGAGTCGTGAATGGAAGTCCAAATTAAAGAAATCGATACCAAGCTCGCGATTGCCCGAGTCCCTGTGGGGGGTGGACTCGCGTGGCGTGAGAAAGATTTCGAAGAAAGGCGACGATGCCGGTTGGACCGTAAGAAATGAGCCGCCCACCTGTGAGAATGGATAGACTATAAGAATAGCGTGAACTATGGGATAAAATGGGAAGGAATAAAACTCTCTTCATTCGCTAATGCCCCCGATCTGTATATTTTAACAGTAAAAAAGTGAAGCTTTTCCGTTTTTTCCGTCTGGAAAAATGCGGTTGAATTTGGGCCTGTCGTATACCGATAGAAGGATGAAGAGAGTCCTTAGAGTTGTGGTGCCATATTGATTTTTACGGATAAGCAATTTGGATAGTTTATAAGTGTTTTACAAGTCAGGATAACGAAATAAACTTATCCATAAAAATGGCCGAACAGGTGAAAAAAACCTGAAATGGTTGGTTTATTTGAGAATATCGGTCCGCAAATGGTAGCTTTTCATTTTATTAGATAGTAAGATAGAAAGACGATTGTGGAGTAGGTAATTTCCAAGGTGGTGTGGCTGTTAGTCCGTTTGAGTGGCGATTGTTCGCCACGGATAGGGGACGAGGTCGGTGAGGCTCTGTCGTAGTGCGTCCAGGGCTACGTTCGGGGGTCGGTGCCATGTCGGAAGATGAGTGAATGATGGTGTGGGGTTTCGAACCAACGCGTGATCACAGGAACGGGTAACAGTCGATGGAGGCTGGTAACGGGAATGTTGGTGACCCTTTGGGGCCGGAGAGGTTGGTGACAGCGGAGGTGGGTGACCGCGGATGTTGGTGTTGCCGATTGAGTTGGGGGAGAAGCCTTAGGCATTGGTTCATGATATCTGTTTTCCCGGTTGGAGCGTTACCTAACGCGGGCAGTGTTTTTCGGAGGCTGTTTTTTTGACGGTCTTTCGAGAATGCGAATCAGTATTTACGAATATAGAACGTGTTTCCCGTGTGGGAGCGTGGTCTACATTCTTTTTAGAGGGAATTTTCAAGGAATTTTAGGGGAAGGTCACACGAAGAGCGTCGTGATGGAAGAGAACACCCGAAGGGATGGTTTTTTTCAGAGTCAGCGATCTTAGTGATAAGGCGGTTTTTAATCGAAAATTCCCAGAGAATCCTGGTTTTCAGAGCGTTTTCAGGATACGGATCGAGAGCTCCGGTCCGATGTACCTGCACAGAGGGTTTCAATATGTCGCGTTTCCGAATTCCGCTTCTTCGTAAATTTACCGAAACATTTTCCAGTAGTCGGAAGCATTCCGCCCGCTCTGGTTCATCGCAAGGGCGTCAGCGTAAACCGCGTCGTCTTTTGTTAGACACATTGGAAGAGCGTCGTTTGCTCAGTCTTGCTCCGGCAGATACCGAGGAGTCGCTCGTCACGGATAACCTTGGTTGGGCCTATTCGTCGCCGACGGGATCTGTGGGAGCAGAAGATACCGTAACACCTTATGGAACATACGCTTATAGTGAAGAGCGTGTTCAGGGTACGGATGGTCGCTATTACCCGAAATATATTGTGGTGCCCGGCACGGTGGTGTCGCAAAGCGATCGTTCGATGGACGCGTCACGCGATGACGACTTCGCGATGACCTGGACTCAGGTCGATACGATCCAGCAGGCTAAATTAAATAGTGATGGCAAGGTCGTGATTGACACGACGACGGGGATGCCGGATTACGATGTCATTATCGATCCGACAACCAATGAGCCATTGATCGATAAGAACGTTTACGCGAAGTATCTGACGGATGAAGTGCAACGGATTACACTTCCGACGACTTTGTTGGATGGTCAAAGTTCGACGAGTACGGATTCCGCGGCGAACGGTACATTTACGATCCATTATGGCGGGAATGAGATCCAGAAGTTGACGATCTCGACCGCCACTGAAGTGGGTGGTGGAACGGGAACGCCAGTGACCGGTCATGTGACGCTCGGTTTCGATCTGAATGGCAACGGTGTGATCGAGAATTCTGAGCGTACGACCGTTGTCTATGACGAGAGTAACATTGACAGTGTGGATCTTACTTGGCGTCCGGAATATATCATTCAAACGGAACTTCGCAAGTTGGGTGGTGCGTTGAGTGATGTCCGCGTTCAGGCGTTGACATCGCGTGAATTTTATATCCACTTCGGCGACGCTTCGAATGGTGCTGTGCAGCCACTGATTCAGATCATGACCGACACGACGAAGTTTAACACGGGCTTTTTGCCGTGGGCCATTGTCGAGAAGTACCATGAACCTATCGAAGTGACGGTCAATGTGTATCCAAACGATCTGGCCAAAACGGCGGCAGAGATTGAGAAGGCGTTTAAGGACCAGACGCAGAGTTTGAAATCTATCACGGACTGGGAAGCGAATGGTGATAATGCTGCGGAGCACGATGTTCAAGTTCCTGGTTCACAGGTTACGGAAGAGAACCGGTTGCCGTCCACTGGTGATTTTATTGAGACGATTTACGCTGATGTGGCTGTTTCAGCCAAGGTGGTTACCGAGGGGCTTCCGAATGGTTCTTTTGGTTTTGAGCTAACCTTTACGGGAGCGCAGCAGTCGAAGGACATTCCTGAGGTATGGATCTCGAAGGCGACCGAAGTCACGCAAAATCCGATTACCGGCAAGTGGGCGACCACGACGCTTAGCAAAGCCGAGTTGGACGCGACGGTCAATTCGGAAGGACAGAAGCTGGTGACGGTCCGTACGATTCAGGAAACAAGCGATGTATTTCGTGTCAATTCCATAGATCCTGTTGATCCGTTGACACTCGCTCCGCGTCCGTTAAATCAGTACGACTCGCAGATTGCGATGAGTGCGGATGGTAATTTTGCGGTCGCATGGACGAGTACTGTCACTGATACGGGCAGTTTCACGGATATTTATGCGCGTCAATTTAATCCGACTTCGTTGGTGGATTACGTAGTTTCGGAAAGTTCCGGCACCTATGAGCACTTTACCGACACGCAGACACAGGGACATATGATTACGGACCATGGTTATATGGTTTCCGTGACGGATAGTTTGACGTTCCTTGGTATCCAGTCGGATCGTTTAGAATTCCGTGTGAATACGACGACGGCAGGGGTTCAGAATCGTCCGAGTATCTCGATGGATGATGCGGGGGACTTCGTGATCGGTTGGCAAACGCTCACGCAAGATCAAAGCTGGTTCAATTCGGCTTCGATTCAGCGTTATGATGCGAGCGCGAATCGAGTGGGCGGTGAAATGGTGATTGCCCCAGAAGATACCGTTTACAAGGGGTACATTTCGGTTGAAATGAGCCGCGATGGTTACACGGCCGTCGTTTGGCAGTCTACGCTGCAGAATCCCGTGATTGGTGCGGATGGGGAACCGAATTACCATAAGGGTTCCTACCTGCGCATTTTAGATCCCAATGGAGTTTGGACGTCTGGGACCATTATGTTGATGGGGAGTACTTTTGAACGAGCGGCGATGGCGTGGGATAGTGGTAATGGTACCACGTATGGTTCCATGCTGACTGTCGCGTTGACGAACAGTGATAGTGCTGCGACGAGTGCTGCGCAAGGTGGCTATGATGAGAATGTGTACGGTTGGCAGTTCCATGCCGATGGGGCGAACGTGCGCACGATCTTTGATGTCAATGGTGCCACCAGTACGACGGGTGGAGATTCGACACGTTATTGGAGTGGTTGGCAGTCTGGGCCAAGTATTGGCGTTGATGCGGATGGTGATCTTTACATATCGTATGAAGGTCGTGGCGTTGATGTTTCTACTTGGATTGCCATCATCGCTTCGGACTATTTCGCGGATGCTATTGCCGATCCGCAAAATGTGGATATCTGGCAGTACCTGGTAGGGATAAAGACTGGTCGTGACGTTGATCTTTTGCTCCGTGACACGATTGTCCAGATTTATAGTGATACGAAGCAAAATCTGTTAACCGAGGACCAATATCTTGTTCTCTATAACGCTTATTACACGACTCGTCTGCAGTACTGGATCCAGATTTACGGTGCGAATCAGGCGGCGCAAATCCAAACGTTGTATACGCAGTTGTACAATAATGTTCGAGATGCGGAAGTGGCCAGACTTCTAGGTCTTCCGGATGGAACGGCTCCGACGAACGCCAATGATCCATACTACAACTTTACTCAAGTTACCTGTAACCAGGCGACACTCAACGCTTACCAGTTGAACGTGTATGGTCGGTTGGTAAATGGAACATGGGATGGTACTTTTTATTCGGATATAGAGGCTCGAACCTTGCTCGGTATGCCGACGACGGGTACAAGCAACGCAGATCCGAACGTGATGGCCAAATACGCTCGCCAGGATGGTGTTCACGCTGCAGATTTACAGTCGGCGGCTTTGTTGGAGCAAGCGACACAGCAGGTGGCTGCGGGCATTTTAGGCCGTGCGAAGGCTTCTGCGACGGCAGATGCGGATGCGTGGTTTAATGAACAGTATGTTCAGGCGATCGCGGATCCCTTGGCGGCTCGTGTGTATGCGATCATAAACAACAAATTGACAGAG
>JAQVKF010000275.1 GCA_028694795.1 Thermoguttaceae bacterium
GAGGTTTGTATCGGTTGCCAGCACCGTGTTTTTGTGGGAATGGTAGGTATTTCGGATCCAATTCGTGAGGAAGTGCCGCAAGCGGTTCAAACCTGTTACTCAGCGGGCATCCAGGTGAAAATGATCACCGGTGACGCTAAGCCGACGGCTGTGGCCATCGCCCGTCAGGCCGGGATTTTACGGGGTTGCAACGCGGCAGACGAGCCATGTGAACCAGGCGGTTTGGGAAGCTCGGCCTCCGAACTCGTACTCACCTCAACCGAATTCGCGCAGGTCAGTGACGAAGATCTTCCTGATGTGGCAGAGCGTTTGAAAGTGCTTGCGCGATCGACACCTTCGGACAAATTGCGATTCGTCAAGGCGTTGCATCGTCAGGGCGAAGTGGTGGCGATGACGGGCGATGGAACGAATGACGCTCCGGCGTTGAAATTCGCCGACGTCGGTTTGTCGATGGGTATCAGCGGTACCGAGGTGGCGAAAGAGGCGAGCGATATAGTCCTGGTGGATGACAATTTCAAAAGTATCGTGACGGGCGTTTGGTGGGGCCGAACCCTTTACCAGAACATCCAGCGTTTCCTGCAATTCCAGCTTTCAGTCAATGTGGTGGCGTTGGTCTGTGCGTTGGCCGGCCCGATGGTCGGCATTCCGCTACCATTCACGGTCACGCAGCTTCTGTGGATCAACATTATCATGGACACATTCGCGGCCATGGCGTTGAGCATGGATCCGCCACGTCTATATTCCATGCAAGAGCCTCCGATTAAGCGTGATTCGCACATCATCACGAGCAGTATGGGCATCGGTATTTTGGTCTGTAGCCTTTATCAGGTGGTGATTCTGTTCGCGTCGCTATTCGATGGTTGGTTTACGGAACACGATTTTATACCGGGTCTTGCCTCGAAGGACCCTCGCAATTTGGAAGCGTTGACGGTTTTCTTCACGATTTTCGTCATGTTCCAATTTTGGCACAAGTTCAACTGCCGCGCGTTGCGTCCGAATGAGTCGCCATTTGCATTACTATGGAAAAATCAGCCATTTATTGTGATTGTCGGGCTGATTACCTTAGTACAAATTCTAATGGTCGAATGTTCCGGTGCAAGTTATGGTACGCTGGGAATGTGGATTGGTGAAATTTTCCGTACGACTACGTTGTCGTTCATGCAATGGGTGGAAATCACGCTGCTTACGGCAACGATTATTCCCGTTTCGTGGCTGGCCCGGCAGATCGCCGCTCGCTGCGCCGGGTAACATCGGGACAGATTGGTCCACAAGGAAAAGTGTGGAAAAATAGTGGCATCGGGATACCTCCGTCCCGATGTCCATTTTCGTGTGGTGTAAACGACGTCCGCCGCGGACGCAACCACAGGAAGTGTTCGTTGCCTATTAAGAAGAGAATTCGATACTCGTTTCGGTTGAAAATGCGGAGGTTGAGCATCTGACGAGTGACTTTGCGGCGAAAAAAGCGAATGAAAACATCGCGTTCAATGGAAACAGCATCAAATTCCGACGGTTCATAGATATCAGAAAAAGGGAAGAGAAACCATGAGTCTCCGACGAGCGAAAATCAGTATTATAGGAGCAGGTAATGTTGGCGCGACCTGTGCGCATTGGTGCGCGGCGGCCGAATTGGGCGATATCGTCCTGCTCGATATTCCACAAACCGACGGGATGCCGCAGGGAAAATCGCTCGATCTATTCCAAGCGTCGCCCATTTGGAAGTATGACGCCAAAATTACCGGTTCAACCGATTACGCCGATACCGCGAACAGTGACGTAGTGGTCATTACGGCAGGGATTCCGCGTAAACCCGGCATGAGCCGCGATGATCTTTTGGCGACGAACGCGAAGATTGTCGGCAGCGTGGCAGCGGAGATTGCCGAAACGAGTCCAGACGCGATTCTGATCATCGTTTCGAATCCGCTCGACGCGATGGTTCAGCGAGCCTTGCAGGTAACCGGTTTCCCATCCAATCATGTGATGGGGCAAGCCGGTGTACTGGACACAGCACGTTACCGTGCCTTTTTAGCCATGGAACTCGGTGTTAGCGTGGAAGATATCCAAGCGATGTTGCTCGGTGGTCATGGCGACACAATGGTACCGCTCACCAGTTGCGCGACGGTAGGTGGTATTCCGGTGACACATTTCATCAAGCCGGAGCGTCTCGCGCAGATTGTTCAACGGACGCGTGACGGCGGGGCGGAGATTGTCAAGTTGCTCAAAACGGGAAGTGCGTACTATGCTCCCGCCGGAGCCGCTGCCCAGATGGTCGAGGCGATCGTTCGCGATAAAAAACGACTCGTACCGGTCGCTGCGTATTGTGATCAGGAGTACGGCGTCGGTGGTTACTACGTGGGAGTACCAGTGATTTTAGGAGCGAACGGAGTCGAAAAGATTCTCGAAATTCCGCTTTCAGATGAAGAAAAAGCGGGTTTTGCCAAGAGTGTCGCGGCGGTCAAATCGCTCGTTGCCACCATGGCCACGCTTGTCTAAGAAGGTCTTCCATACGATATTTGGCCGCGAACTTCAGGATCAGGAGAAGGAGGGGAACAAATACCCTATCGGGGTGTTCCATCAGGTTCAACGGAGTCTATCGCTACCAGCATGGAGAGCTGCCAAATAGCAGAAATGAAAGGAAATTCCCCATCTATGGAATGCGTAAGGTGGGGTTTCGCGATGTTAAAATTTAACGGTTACACCACATCTAATGCAATTATCGTTTTTGTCATCTGAAGCTATTACAACTTTTGTGAAAACGATTTTGGTACTCACTTCTTTTTCGAGTTTTAGGCGAATCCCAGACGATAGCTAATACCGTGCATTGGAATTTGAAGCATTTGGATTGTTATCGATGGTCCGAGGCTTCATCCGAAGATGTATCCCTTAAAAAAAGATTATCTGAACCGCATTTGTCAGATTTGTTTCTCCATATTTGGCCTTCCCCACTTGCATTTTCCGAAAAAGAGGTCAAGCTGGATAGAAGAGGAGAGATCGGCGGAATGGATTTCGCCCGAATGCGGACCAGTCGAGATAAGAACTATCGATCATGTTGGGGAGTCAAGAAGATTCCTCCGTGTGGGGATAATCCAGACTGGAGTCAGAGAGGTTATGGATTCGCGAACTGGAGGAGATCCATGAGAAGATTCCTAATGAGAGCTGGAGCGATGGCATCAATTGCAATTGCTCTGATGATGTGGTCGGTTTCACGATCCGAAGCCGCAGCCCCCTGCTTGACATGTAACGATGGCGGTTATGCTGTGAACTATGGCGGATCGAACGTTTATAGCACAGGTTATACCGGATATTACGGCAACTCTGGATATTACAACGGCTATGGGTATGGCGGTTATAATGGGTTCTATGCACGTCCAGGTATCATCAGGCGAGTTGGCGGGGCGGTAATTGGTACCGTTGGTGGAGCCGTGTCCGGTTTCTGGCAAGGGTTGACCGAGCCAGGCTCGCTATTCACGGGTGTTCGATGTGGTCGTTGCCCGCTTGCGGGCGGCTACTGCCGGTCCTGTGGTATCGTTTGCCAGCCGATGTATACGACTTCGTATGGTTGCACGCCGTGTTCAGCCCCGTGCGCTCCGATGCCGTGTGAAGCTCCGTGTGCGGCACCAGCCCCGTGCGCTCCGATGCCGTGCGAAGCTCCGTGTGCGGCACCGGCCCCGTGCGCTCCAATGCCGTGCGAAGCTCCGTGTGCGGCACCGGCCCCGTGCGCTCCGATGCCG
>JAQVKF010000276.1 GCA_028694795.1 Thermoguttaceae bacterium
GTAGGGGCAGTTCGAGGTGCGCGACGTGAACTTCACCTACCCCAACGGGAAACAGGCGTTGTACGACGTATCCCTCTCACTGGAGAAAGGGAAGACAACCGCCATCGTGGGATTGAGCGGGGCGGGGAAGAGTACCTTGATTAACCTGCTGAGCAAGTTTTATAAACCGGACGACGGGGTGATCACGCTGGACGGCATCGACTTGGAGGAGTACGAGAACGGTTCCCTTCGTGACCACATCGGCTTGGTATTGCAAAAGAACCATATCTTTAAAGGATCCATCTACGACAATATCCTGTACGGGAAGATCGATGCGACCCGCGAGGAGGTGATGGAGGCCTCGGTGAAGGCGTACCTGCATGATCAGGTGTTGACGCTCCCCGAGGGCTACGATGCCGATGCTTCCAACTTGAGCGGGGGGCAGCAGCAACGGATTGCCATCGCGCGGTTGTTCCTGAAGAACCCGCCGGTGATCTTCCTCGATGAGCCCACCGCGAGCCTCGACGCCATCGCCACCGAACATATTAAGATGAGCCTCGACGCCATAAAAGAGGGACGCACCGTGGTGATCATTTCCCACTCGCTGTCGCAAATAGTGGATGCCGACGTGATCCATGTGTTAAAAGAAGGGCGATTGGTAGAGACTGGCTCCCACGAGTCGCTCTACAAGCTTGACGGCGAGTATCGAAAGATCTTCGATGCCTCGGCCCGCAGCCTCAACCTTGGTAAGATGCTCGACACGCTGGCGGTGTAAATGTATCCTCCTCTCTCAATATCAATGTCCATATGGCATACGTATTTCCAAAAAGAATTTTGGCTTTGAAAACAACATCAAATCGGTACCTCTTTATGTCGAATTTTGTATTTCAAACTAATAATGCTCTTTTGTTTTGTATTTCAAAATTATTTGTTTAGATTTGCATTATCATCGACAGAAAAGTAGTAGCGGATGGTAATAATAGCACATAGGACGTTGCGTGAATTTTATGAAACAAAAGGAAGAGAAGATTCAAAAGAGGCTCTTGAATGTTGGTATGCGATTGTTAAAGAGGCTCAATGGAAAAATATAGCGGAATTGAAATCTGTTTATCCGAAGACAGATTATGTGGGGAATGATCGATACGTTTTCAATATAAAAGGCAACAAATACAGGATGGTCGTTTTGATTCTTTTTCAGATTAGGACAGTTTATATTCGTTTCGTGGGCACGCACGGTGAATATGATAAAATTGACTGTTCAACCATTTGAGAGAAGAAGAGAAGTTTAAGGAGAACAATCATTTTAAAGAGGATAATTATGAGCAAAGTAACGAAAGAACAGTATGAATTTGCACGGGCAAGGGTGGAGGAACTGTTGCCGTTTGTAAATGGCAATACTCCGGTGACCGATAAAAACATGGTGGAGTTGTCGCTTGTATCGGATGTTGTGGAGGAGTATGAAATAGCGCATTATCCTATCGAGAAACCGACGATTGGCGTTTTGATAAAAAATGGTTTGGAAGAGAAGGGAATGACGCAAAAAGCACTCGCCTCCATCCTCGAGGTCAGCCCATCGCGGGTCAACGATTTTATCGTCGGCCGTGCCGAACCATCTCTAAGAATCGCCAGTCAGATATGTTATATTCTGAATATTCCCATGGATGTCGTAACCGATATTTATACCGATGAGCTTAAGGGAAAGCAAATCCTGCACGACGCAATTTGATGGCTCAATCTATCATATAATATACAAATACAATGCTTTTTATTTACTTTATGATGGGTTGATTGGATTTAACTAAACCGGATGATAAAGCGGGTCCACCCGTCGGGGTGGGTTTTTAGGGAGTACCGGAAATCGTACCGAGCGTCCAGCTCCACCCGTGTCTTGGGCAGCTCGGCCGCCGGCCTCTGGCTTCCCAAGTCGAGTGCCGTCTCCACCGATTTCAACAGTTGACGATTGTCCCACGGCTTGGTGATGAAGTCGAACGCGCCCAACTGCATCCCTTTAACGGCCAGTTCGATGGAACCCCATGCCGTGATCAGGATAACCGGCACCCCCGGGCAGAACACGTGCACCTTCTGCAACAACTCCAACCCTTCGTTTCCCTTGGTCGCCAACGAGAAATTCATATCCATCAGCATCAGATCGGGCCGGGTATGGCGCACGAAATCCAGTGCCGCTTCGGGGGAAGCAACGGCGTGCGTTTCGTGTCCCGCCCGCTTCAATAAAAGCGTGAGGGAGGAACGCACCGCGGCATCGTCGTCAATGATCAGTATTGTCTGCATAGGGATGGACTTGTTTAGCGCAACTGCCGTTGCTGTAAGGGCTGTTGCTGTAGCGGCTGTTGCGTTAGCGAAGATAAATATAAAATAGTCATGAACAAAGCGGTTTAGTGGTTAATTAACCGTTCGAATTCGGCATCGAGGTCGGAGTTGTTCACGAAGTCGTGCAGGGTGAGGCTCCTCAGTTGGTAGAGGTAATACCAGTAGAGGTGCATCTCCGACACGTAGGCGGCCCGTGCGTTGTCTTTCGAGAGTTGCGCGTCGTTGAGGTCCAGCGTGTTTATTTTCCCGATCATGAACGATTCCACCGAGGTGTTATAGCGCCGTTGCGCGATCTCGTCGGCCTCCTTCGCGATGCGAAGCTGTTCCGCCTGGTTGTTGTATTGCTCCACGAGGAGGAAAATATCTTGGTTGAAGTTCACCTGCTCCTGCTTCAAGCGAGAAGCGACGACCTCCCGGTTCGACTCCGCCACTTTCACGCGCCCTTTTCGTTTTCCCCAGTCCAGTATAGGAATTTTCACGCCCACCTGCACCACTTGGTAGTCCATCAGGTGTTGGTAAGCCGATCGGAAGGCCTGCTCCTGTCCCGTGTAGCCGATCGACGCGAACAGGTCGATCTGCCGTTGCGCGCCTTTGGCTTGCGCCACCTCGTAATCGGCTTCCAGTTGCCGGCGGCGGATATTTTGGGCGAAGGGGTTGTTTTCCCGTGCCTTTTCCAGCACGTCGACGTAGGTGATTTCGGGGTATCCCTCCAGCTCCGGGATGAGCGGGTCGATGCTGTCGTTTTCGCTTAGCCCCAGGAACGACCGCAAACGAAACATCGCTCCGTTCAAGGCCGATTGTTCTTTCGTGAGGTTCGACTCCGCTTTGAGTGCCGACAGCTTCAGTTGCAGCAGTTCGTTCTCCGATATCTGTCCCATCTTTCGGCGTGCTTCGGCAATCTCGAAGATACGGTCGGCGTTCTCCTTGTTCTGCTCCGCGATGTTCATGTTCTCTTTCGCAAGCAACAATTGGAAGTAATAGGTGATGGTGCGTAGGGTAATCATCTCCGTGCTTTCGAGGTACGCCGCTTTCGCCTCATTGTAGCGAACCGGTTCGATGAGTCGTTTCCACTTCATGTTGTTCACTCCGAAGATAGGCTGGGAGAGCGTCACCCCGATGGGTACACTCATGTAGTAGCGATGAGCCCCCGCCGTATTCAGTGGGTCGATGAACTGCAGCGACGTGTTCAGGGAAAGCTTCCCGCCCGTGAGCCAGATATTCTGGTCGATCGAGATATCGCCCGTCATGCCCAGCGAGTTGGTGCGGACAAACTTGTAGCTTCCGTCCTCGCTTTGATACAGATTATAGCTTCGCCGGTAGTCGGGCAACGATGCAGAAAACCCCACCTCCGGCAGCAGGTCGGCCCGGTACGTACGGAACTCCCAGTAGGAAGTCTTCAGTTCGTTGAGTGCTACCGC